>CAZXRX010000042.1:0-13414 GCA_964642945.1 uncultured Flavobacterium sp.
GATGGCGTTAAAACACACCTGCTTATTGTAGTGGCCTTTATTTTTGGTGCCTTTTTCTCGGCTTTGGCCGGAAACATGGGGATGAAAATCGCCACCAAAACCAACGTGCGTACCACACAAGCCGCCCGTACCAGTTTGCCACAAGCCCTGAAAGTATCTTTCGGCGGAGGAACCGTTATGGGATTGGGTGTTGCCGGTTTGGCCGTTTTGGGTTTGACAGGTTTCTTCATCATCTTGTTCCAGATATTCATGAACGGAGCATGGACTTCAACTGAAGACATGACCGTAGTTTTGGAAACCTTGGCTGGTTTCTCTCTGGGTGCTGAATCCATTGCCTTGTTTGCCCGTGTAGGTGGCGGTATTTATACCAAAGCGGCTGACGTTGGGGCTGACCTTGTAGGTAAGGTGGAAGCTGGTATCCCGGAAGATGATCCGCGTAATCCTGCTACCATTGCTGATAACGTTGGGGATAACGTAGGAGACGTGGCCGGAATGGGTGCCGATTTGTTCGGTTCTTATGTGGCTACCGTACTTGCTGCCATGGTATTGGGTAATTATGTAATCAAGGATATGGGTGGTAAAATTGAAGATGCTTTCAACGGTATCGGCCCAATTTTGTTGCCAATGGCTATTGCCGGTTTCGGAATTCTTTTCTCTATCATCGGAACGATGTTGGTTAAAATTTCAAGTGATGACGCCAAGGAAAAACAAGTACAAAGTGCCTTGAATGTGGGGAACTGGGTTTCTATCGTATTGACTGCGGTAGCCTGTTTCTTCCTCGTTCAATATTTATTGCCAGGAACCATGAAAATGGAGTTTTACGGTGAAGGACTCAAAGACATCTCTTCGATGAGGGTATTCTACGCCACCTTAATCGGATTGGTTGTGGGTGGAGCCATTTCATCTGTAACAGAATATTATACAGGATTGGGTACGAAACCAGTAATGGCCATCGTACAAAAATCATCAACCGGTGCCGGAACCAACGTAATTGCAGGTTTGGCTACAGGTATGATTTCTACTTTCCCTACCGTTTTATTATTCGCAGGTGCTATCTGGGGATCTTATGCTTTGGCAGGATTCTACGGAGTGGCTTTGGCTGCTTCTGCCATGATGGCTACCACTGCCATGCAATTGGCCATCGACGCTTTCGGACCGATCTCTGACAACGCTGGAGGAATTGCTGAAATGAGTGAATTGCCAAAAGAAGTACGTACCCGTACCGACATCTTGGATTCTGTAGGAAATACCACTGCGGCAACCGGAAAAGGTTTCGCCATTGCTTCTGCTGCCTTGACTTCATTGGCCTTGTTTGCGGCTTATGTAACTTTTACCGGAATTGACGGAATCAACATCTTCAAAGCGCCCGTATTGGCCATGTTGTTTGTAGGAGGGATGATTCCTGTGGTATTCTCGGCTTTGGCCATGAACTCAGTAGGAAAAGCCGCCATGGACATGGTGTATGAAGTACGTCGTCAGTTCAAGGAAATCCCTGGTATCATGGAAGGTACCGGTCGTCCGGAATACGGTAAATGTGTTGAAATTTCAACCAAAGCGGCCTTACGTGAAATGATGTTGCCAGGTGTATTGACTATTGGTTTCCCTATCGCCATCGTATTGATCGGTAAATTGGTTTACGGAGACAACAACCAACTGATTGCTGAAATGTTGGGTGGTTATATGGCTGGTGTTACCGTTTCAGGTGTACTTTGGGCTGTGTTCCAAAACAATGCCGGTGGTGCCTGGGACAACGCCAAAAAATCATTTGAAGCAGGTGTAATGATCAACGGTGAAATGACCTACAAAGGTTCTGATGCACACAAAGCAGCTGTAACCGGAGATACTGTAGGAGATCCGTTCAAAGATACTTCAGGTCCATCCATGAACATCCTGATTAAATTGACTTGTTTGATTGGTTTGGTCATTGCCCCAATTTTGGGAGCCGGACATGCTGAAGGTGGTGCCAAACCGGAAGCAGCCTGTTGTGCCGCCAAAGAAATGAAATCGTGCTCTGCTGATATGAAATGTGATGTAAACGCTATGGCTACCATGACCAAAGAAGAGTGTGCCAAAATGTGTGATGAAAAAGGCTGTACTGCCGAAGAGAAAGCACACTGTTTGTCTATGTATGACGAAAGCGGAAAATTCATCGGCAAAATGGAGAAAAAAGAAATGGATACCAAAGTAATCATGGAAAAAGGAGCCGACGGTAAAGTAAAAGCCACGGTGACCAAAACCATTAACGGCGTATCCACTTCAGAAGTCATTGAAGGTACAGAAGCTGAAGTAAAAGCCAAAGTAGACGCCTTGTAAGAAATTTAAAGTCTATATATTTATATAAAGCCTTCCCAATTTTGGGAAGGCTTTTTTTTATGTAAATTTTTTCAATTTATGCATCCATATGATTGTTTGAACATTTTGCCTATTTTTATCAAAAAATACACGATGAAAAAAGCAATCTGGCTGTTGTTCCTCACCACTACTTTAGCTTATACACAAACCACACTACCCTTAATTCCGCAACCCAAGGAAATCAAAATGGGTTCAGGAAATTTCACCATTAATGCCGATACTTTTTTCATCGTAAATGATACTGACAACAATGAAGTGGCACTTTTCAATGCTTTTTTGTCAGGCAAATACGGCTACAGCCTGAAAGCCCAAACCAAAGCCAAAAAAACACAAAACAGCATCTCCATACAAGTCGACAATCCTTCCGACACCGCTTCCGAAAAGTATGAATTGGATATTACCCCAAAAGAAATCCATATCAGGGCAGCAGGCAACATCGGTGTTTTTTATGCTTTCCAGACCCTCATACAATTGCTCCCTGTCAATAAATTTACCGAAGCAGCATTGCCCTGCCTTACCCTAAAGGACGAACCCAAATTCAAATGGCGCGGGATGCACCTCGACGTTTGCCGCCATTTCTTTCCGGTGGCATTTGTAAAAAAATACATTGACTACCTCGCCCTATACAAACTCAATACCTTCCATTGGCACCTTACCGATGACCAAGGCTGGCGTATCGAAATCATGAAATACCCACGTCTCACCCAATTGGGATCCATCCGTATGAAATCGATGGTAGGGCATTACAGTGAGCACCGTTTTGATGACAAAGTGCACCGGGGCTTTTACACCCAAGAAGAAATAAAAGAGGTTGTTGCTTATGCACAGCAACGCCACATTACCATCATCCCTGAAATTGAAATGCCGGGTCACGCCTTGGCCGCCTTGGCCGCCTATCCGCAATATTCCTGTACGGGCGGACCGTTTCAGGTAGGTACCCAATGGGGCAATTATGATGATGTTTTTTGTCCGAAAGAAGAAACCTTCCAGTTTTTACAGGAAGTGCTCGACGAAGTAATGGCTTTGTTTCCTTCAGAATACATCCATATCGGGGGTGACGAATGCAGCAAGGTGCGTTGGAAAAACTGCCCAAATTGCCAGGCATTGAAAAAACGCGAAGGATTGGAAACGGAAGAAGACATCCAGAGTTATTTCGTCCACCGAATGGAACAGTTCCTCAATGGCAATGGCAGAAAACTCATTGGCTGGGACGAAATCATGGAAGGCGGTCTCTCCCCCAATGCCACCGTCATGAGCTGGCGGGGTACCGAAGGGGGAGTTGCAGCAGCCAAAGAAAACCACGATGTAGTCATGTGTCCGGGTTCCCATTGTTATTTTGACCATTATCAGGGCGACCCCAAATACGAACCTTTGGGTTTTGGAGGGTATACGACCGTTGAAAAAGTCTATTCCTTCAACCCGATTCCTTTAGAACTGACCCCTGAAGAAGGCAAACACATCATCGGCGCACAAGGCAACCTCTGGACTGAATATATCGACACCACCCAACAGGCCGAATACATGGCCATGCCCAGAATGGCAGCCTTGTCTGAAGTGGTTTGGGGAACGGCTAAGCCCGAGGATTATAACAACTTCCAAACCCGCTTAATCAAACATTTCGAGCTTCTGGACCGGATGGGGGTCAATTACAGCAAGTCTATTTTCCAAATCACCTCAGGCGTTGGTCCTTCCCCGTCGGGCAAAGGCATCGAAGTGAATTTAAAATCAGCTTATGGCAGTGAAGGCATCCGATATACTACTGACGGCAGTCAGCCTGTTTTAAGTTCTCCGCAATATACCCATCCGGTGAACCTGTCTGAAAGTGGTACCATCAAAGCGGCTTATTTTGACCAAACCGCCCAAAAAGGGCCAGTCATGGAACAACCTTTTTATATTACCCAATCCACCGGAAAAACCATTACTTTGGTCAATGAACCACACCCCAATTACGCCATTGGAGGGAAATTTACCCTGATTGACGGCATGCGCGGCAGTATGCAGAAATTCAGCCGTGACTGGCTCGGATTTTCTGGTACCGACCTGAACGCTACGATTGATTTGGGTGTGATGACTGGCGTTTCAAAAGTAACCATAGATGTGCTTTACAACGACGGCAGTTGGATACATTATCCGAAAGATATCGAAGTGTTGGTCTCAGCCGATGGAGTGAATTTCAAAAGCCTGAAATTGGTAAGCAATGCCGCAATCGTAAACCAAAAAGGGATAGTGGTTGTCAATTTCCCAAAAGAAACGACCCGCTTCGTAAAAGTAATTGCGCAGAAAATAGACAAAATACCGGCGGGATTTCCCGGCGAAGGGTCGGCTGCCTGGATTTTTGTAGACGAAATCATGGTAGAATAATTTTATAGAATAACCTATGTCAAACCGTAGAAATTTCATCAAAACCGCAGCCGTGGGCGCCGTGGGCTTTGCTTTACCTTCTTTTCGGAATAAGGAAGAAGAAACCCATGCCGACACCCTCTCAACCAACAACCTTGGTCAGGGAGAAGCACCTGTAAACAAACCCATAGTGATTTCTACCTGGAATTTTGGCGTAAAAGCCAATGGTGCAGCCTGGGAAATCCTTAAAAACAACGGAAGGGCACTCGATGCGGTCGAAGCCGGAGTCAAAATACCTGAAGGCGACCCCACAGAAAGAAGTGTGGGTTATGGCGGAAGACCTGATCGTGATGGACGTGTGACCCTTGACGCCTGTATTATGGATGAGTTTTCAAACATCGGTTCGGTAGCCTGCCTGGAACACATCAAGCACCCCATTTCTGTAGCCAGGCTGGTTATGGAAAAAACACCGCACGTGATGCTTGTGGGCGATGGGGCTTTACAGTTTGCCCTTTCGCAGGGCTTTCAAAAAGAAAATTTATTGGTTGAAGCCTCTGAAAAAGAATGGCAGGAATGGCTCAAAACCAGCCAATACCAACCCAAGGTCAATATCGAAAACCACGATACCATCGGCATGATTGCCCTTGACAGTCACGGCAACCTTTCCGGGGCGTGTACCACCAGTGGCATGGCTTATAAGATGCACGGCCGCGTTGGCGATTCACCCATTATTGGTGCCGGTTTGTATGTTGATAACGAAATAGGGGCAGCTACGGCTACAGGGCATGGTGAAGAGGTAATCAGGATTGCGGGCTGCCATTTGGTGGTCGAATTGATGCGGCAAGGAAAATCGCCTCAAAAAGCCTGTGAAGAAGCGGTAAAACGTATTGTCAGGCTGACCCAAAACCGCAACAAAAACCTCAAGGACATCCAGGTCGGGTTTATCGCCCTCAATAAAAAAGGGCAGTATGGTGCGTATTGCATTCAGGGAGGGTTCAATTATGCCGTGAATGAAACTTCAGGCAATAAACTGATTGACGCCGGTTTTTTCCTCAAATAACAGTCAACCATGAACCAAAAAAACCAACTCGAAATCGCCTGTTTCAACCTCGAATCGGCCCTGATTGCCCAAAAATACGGTGCCGACAGGGTAGAACTTTGTGATGGTTTTGAGGTAGGTGGTACAACGCCATCTCTGGAAATGACCGGCAATGCCCGAACTTCGCTTCAAATTGACCTGTATGTCATGGTGCGGCCGCGGGGCGGTAATTTTACCTATACCGATGAAGAATTTGCCGAAATGAAAAATACCATTTTAAAAGTCCGTGCGGAGCAGGTAGATGGTTTTGTTTTTGGTGTTTTACACCAAGACAACAGCATCAATGTAAGGCAAAATGCCGAACTGGTTGCTTTGGCCCATCCGTTGCCCTGTACTTTTCATAGGGCTTTTGATGCGGTTCCGGATGCGTTTCTGGCTTTGGAAGCAGTCATAAATTGTGGTTTCAAAACCATCCTGACTTCCGGCCAAATGCCTAATGTTGTAGAAGGCGCCGAAAGGCTCGCAATACTGGTTGAAAAGGCCAACAACCGGATTGTCATCATGCCGGGGGGCGGATTACGTGCTTCTAATGTGGCTTTTCTACAGCAAAAAACAAAGGCCCATTGGTACCATTCTTCGGCCATTACCCAAGGGAATCAAACCGCTGATGCAGCAGAAATCCTTAGCTTGAAATCAAACCTAAACCCATACTGATGGCTGTGTTTTCAAAACTATTGCGTGTGATGGTTTTATTTGCTGTCCTTCCGCTGACCGCACAAAGCACGTTTCGTGATTTAGGAAGGGAAACTTGGCAATTCAGGAAAATTTCTGATAACAAATGGTTTGCAGCCCAGGTTCCGGGAACCGTCCATACCGATTTGTTGGCCAATCAGTTGATTCCGGATCCTTTTTTTGGAACCAATGAAAAACAGCTCCAATGGATTGAAAATGAAGATTGGGAATACCAAACAGTGTTTTCGGTTTCAGCAGCAGAAATAGCCCAAGAAAACAGCCTGTTGCAGTTTGAAGGTTTGGACACCTATGCGGAAGTTTTCCTGAACGGGCAAAAAATCCTGGTGGCAGACAATATGTTCCGTACCTGGAATATAGCCGTAAAAAAACACCTGAAAAGAGGACAGAATTCGTTAAGGATTGTTTTTTCATCGGCTGTCAAAAAAGGAAAAGCTGAAGCTCAAAAATTGCCTTATACTTTACCAGGTGATGAAAAAATATTTACCCGTAAAGCCCAATACCAATATGGCTGGGATTGGGGACCGCGTTTGGTAACAGCAGGCATCTGGAAAAACATCAGCATCAGGTTCTGGAGCAAAGCCTCCTTCAAAAATATTTATTGCGAGCAAAAAGAGCTCCATAAAGACAAAGCAAAATTATTGTTCCATGTGACGGTGAATGTTGAAATTCCCGGAAACTATACCCTCAAATCTGGTGAAAATGGGGTTGTAAGGAAATTACAAAAAGGAATCAATAAGGTATCCATCCCAATTGAAATCAATAATCCGCAGCTCTGGTGGCCCAACGGAATGGGGGAGCCACACCAATATCAAAATATTTTTTCGTTGTGGTTCAAAGGGAAAAAATTAGAAGAAAAAACCTTAAAAACCGGCCTGAGAACTATTGAATTGGTTCAGGAAAAAGATGACATCGGCAAAAGTTTTTACTTCAAGGTTAATGGTGTTCCCGTATTCATGAAAGGGGCCAATTATATTCCGCCCGATAGTTTTCTGCCACGCGCAGATGCTGCCGTGTATCAGCGTGTTGTTGAAAATGCAGTCAATGCCAACATGAACATGCTCCGGGTATGGGGTGGAGGGGTGTATGCCGATGAAGCTTTTTATGAGGCTTGTGACGCCAAAGGTATTTTGGTCTGGCAGGATTTTATGTTTGCCTGTGCCATGTATCCGGGTAATACGGCTTTTCTGGAGAATGTCAAACAGGAAATTACCGACAATGTAACCCGTTTGCAAAACCATCCCTGCATAGCCCTCTGGTGCGGGAATAATGAGAATGATGAGGGTTGGAAAAACTGGGGATGGCAAAAACAATATGGGTATTCCCAGGAACAGGAAACCGCCATCTGGAATGATTATAAAAAACTCTTCCATGAATTGATTCCGCAAACGCTAAGCCATCTGCTTCCCCCAAGTGAAAACCGTTATTGGCCGTCTTCGCCTTCCATCGGTTGGGGAAGAAAGGAAAGCCTGCTCGAAGGAGATTCGCATTATTGGGGCGTCTGGTGGGGTAAAGAACTTTTCGAAGTGTATGAAAAAAAAGTCGGGCGCTTCATGAGTGAATATGGATTCCAGGGGATGCCCACCATGAGTACATTTCGATCATTTGCAAATACCGAAGACCTGAATCTCGGTTCTGAAGCCGTTAAAAACCACCAAAAACATCCCACCGGATATGAAACCATCAACGAATATATGGCCCGTGATTATATTGTGCCAAAATCATTCGACCACTACAGTTATGTTTCCCAACTGCTCCAGGCGGAAGGTATTAAAACAGCTATAGAAGCGCACCGTCGAGCCAAACCCTACTGTATGGGAAGCCTCTATTGGCAACTCAATGACTGCTGGCCTGTAACTTCCTGGAGTTCCGTTGATTATTTCGGAAGTTGGAAAGCCTTACACTATCAGGTGCAACATAGTTTTGAAAACCTGATGGTTTCATTGGAGGAAGACGACAATAATTATAAAGTGTATCTGATAAATGACGACATGAAACCGTATAAAGGAGATTTAAAAATCAGCTTGTTGGATTTCAAAGGAAATGAATTATGGAAGATTGAAGAAGTAGTTGAAGTAAAGGGAAATATTGCCAATTCACGGTTTGACATGCCTAAAAAGGACCTGATTGGTAAAGAAATTACCAAATCATTATTGTCTATAGCCTATAAAACACAAGACCACAAAGAAGTCAAGGCGCTTTATTATTTTGTGAAACCCAAAGAACTGGAATTGACACAGCCTACCATTACCATCCATCAGATTGACCCAACAACCATCGAAATTTCTGCTGATGTGTTGGCCAAAAATGTTTTCCTTACCGATGGGGATATTTTTTTCAGTGACAATTATTTTGATTTATTACCCAATCAAAAAGTACAGATTAAACTTTCCAAGCCTGCCAATAATATAGTGGTCAAATCTTTATTCGATACCATGCATTGAACTGCTTTTATTTAAACTATCCAATAAAAAAAAGGTTGCCATTTTAATGGCAACCTTTAATTTTAAATAGAAGTTTTTAATTAACCTCTCTTAATTATTTTGATGACTTTCTCTTTACCTTCTGAAGATACTTTTACAAAGTAAGTCGCTTCAGCCAATGAAGATAAATCTACCTGAACAGCGGTATCATTTGTTTTCTTGGTCATGATTGTCTGTCCTAACATGTTGGTTACCTGAATTTGGGTAATCACTTTCGAATAAGAAATATTCAAAATTGATGAAGTTGGATTCGGGTAGTAGTCAAAACTTACACTGTCAAAATCATCGTTACCCAAAGTAACGGTTACCGTAACTGCAAATGGCAAGCTCGGACATGGTGTTCCTGGATTTACAGCATAATAAGTTGAACCATTAGTCAATACTGTAGTCGAAGCCAAAGCATTTGTTCCGGCCTGTGCATCAGCCAAGGTTGGATACCATATTACACTTGTAGGACTCACTACCAAAGAAGCGATGGTGGCATCGTTCAAAGTAGCTACACTGAATGATTGCGTGCTGCTTCCTGTTGGGGTTGCCGCCAAAGGATTGATAGTAAGATTCAATGTAGCAGTGTTACAACCAGTAACCACTGTTACGTTAGATTGGCTTGTGGTATACGTTGTTCCGTTTTCAGCCCAAGTGTAAGAACCACAGGCAGTAGTCGTAACGCTGCCGTTTGTGGTAAGCGGATTAACAGTAACGGTCATCGTAGCTGTTGTGGCACACTGACCGGCAGTAGGCGTAAATGTATACGTGGTGGTAGCAGTGTTGTCAATAGCTGGAGACCATGTTCCGGTTATGGCATTGTCAGATGTCGTCGGAAGTGTAAAGGAGCCTCCTGTACAGATGGCAGCTACTTGGGTAAAGGTTGGTGTAACCAAAGGTGTTACAGGAACATTTACACTTAAATTGTTCGTACAACCTGTTGCGGGATTGGTAATGGCTACAGTGAAAACGGTATTGGCATTCAATACACCAGTATTGATGGTTTGTGTTGTTCCACCATTACCCCATAAGTAGGTAAACACAGGAGCAGGTGTTAATGTACCAGCTACCTGACCAGCAGTCATGGCAGCAATTATAGCCTGTCCGTCAGCTAAACTCAAACCATATACCGGAATAGTAACCGTTGGAGCAGTTCCTCCAATAGCCAAGGCTCCGGCAACATTGTTATAAATAAGTACAGCTACTGCACCAGCATCCTGTGCATTTTGTGCTTTAATAGCAAAAGAACAAGTACCACGTTGTATCAAAGCAATCTTACCAGTAAATGTTCCTGGAGCAAATGCAGCACAACCATTAGACCCGGCATCTACAATCATACCTGCCAATGAAGAAGTCAATGGCGTACCAAATGCTGCAACGCTCATTGAGGCTGATGAGGAACCAAATGCTACCGTAGGAGTTATGTTGTTCACAGTAGCAGTAAGCTGGGTACTTGATCCTGCACATACAGGGAATGGGTTGGCAGTGAACGTTGCCAATGGGAGCGGATTAACTACAATAGTCATGGTTGCTGTACCGGTACACGGACCACTTACAGTTGGCGTAAAGGTATAGGTTGTAGTAGCCGTGTTGTTCAAAGCAGGTGCCCATGTTCCGGCTATACCATTATTAGATGTTGTTGGTAAGGCAGCTAGAGTTGCACCAGAACAAATTGGCGCCACTTGAGTGAAAGTTGGAATTACAAGAGCTCCGGTAACAGTTGTACTGGCAGTTGCCGTACAAGAATTGTTTCCGTATCCTAATGTTACGGTATACGTAGCAGCAGCTCCGGCTGTAACATTAATAGATGATGTTGT
The DNA here is from genome assembly GCA_964642945.1 of uncultured Flavobacterium sp. GTDB lineage: Bacteria > Bacteroidota > Bacteroidia > Flavobacteriales > Flavobacteriaceae > Flavobacterium. The sequence goes on from CAZXRX010000042.1 coordinate 10,767, forward strand.
TGCGCCTCCCGGACTCCATAAATAAGAATTCGCAGTGCTTGCGGTTAACGTTACAGCGTCGCCACAGTTTGGTGTTGGGTTTGAAGCAACAATTGCCGCAGGTGTTCTAGGCATATCTACGGTTAAGTTATAACCGGTACATCCAGCACCAGTATTCACTTCATGAACTACCACTACAATTGTTCCGTTAGCTGGAACAGTTACCTGATAGTAAATCGCAGTAGCACTTGAACCCGGATCTCCTAAATAATTTGTACAAAGTGTGGTAGGATTGTAACTTCCATCATACGCCACACAGAATACATTGTTACCACAAGTAGTAGTTATGCCTATTGTTGCACAAACAGCTGTGGCACTAGGATTGGTGATGGTATAACTGTCATATGCTCTGGAACCAGTAGTTGTAAACGTTCCAGGACAACCTTTTGGTGCAGCACAGGTAGATATAGTTGCAAATCTGTTAAGACGTCCGGTTTGCGTTGCATCCCCGGCAGCTATGGTACCACTGAAAACATAATCAGCAACATTGACATTAGTTGACGATGTAGAGCTACATCCGCCAGTTGTAACAGTTACAGAATATATCCCTGAAGTGGTTACAGCCTGCGTGCTTGCAGAACCCAAGATTTCTACGATTGGACCAGCAGCTATATAGCGTTTTACCCATACGTAAGAATCAGCACCGGCAGGAGCAGATAAGGTTACTGTAGACCCTTGACAAACCGTAACATCTCCACCTGTAATGGTTGAGGTAGGTACCGGATTAACAGTAATAGTCATGGTTGCGGTGTTGGCACACTGACCTACAGTTGGTGTAAAGGTATAGGTTGTTGTGGTTGTATTGTTCAAGGCTGGCGACCAAGTTCCAGTTACACCATTGTCGGATGTAGTTGGCAAGGCAGTCAATGTTGCACCTGAACAGATTGGCGCTACTTGTGTGAAAGTTGGGGTTACGGTAGGGGTGATTGTCAAATCCAGGGTTTGAGTCTGACATAATGGAGCCACGGCAACATTAAGATTCTTGATAGACACATAACGGTTTACAGCTGGTGTTGTAGCTACAGGAGTAATAACAATGCTGCTGATTCCTACCGTATTTTTGAAATAACCAAAAAAGGCAGTGTCAGCAGAAACAGCTTGTGTATCTACAGTACCATCCGAATAAGTTACGGTAAGTGTTCCGGCAATAGCCACATCACTCACGTTTGTAACATAATAATTTCCAGACACACCATAGGCAGGAGGTGTGAAAGTCATCGTAAGTGCTTCGTTTGGCAAATTGGTGCCTACAAAAGTAGGAGCCGTATAGATAGTGCCTGGAGCAGTTATATTTACTGCTGTTGATCCTACAGTAGTGTTTATAGCACCTGCAGTAGCTGTCAAACCAGCCATTGTGTTGGTGGAAACAGTAGCGCTATTGGCCGTTGCATTGGCATTCCATGAGGCAAGTGTATTGAATATGCCATTGGTAAGTACTACTGGTACAACATAAATACCTGAAGTGGTATAAGTTGTTCCGTTTACTGCCCAAGTATAGGTATCACATGCTGCAATGGTAGTGGTTGTGTTTGTAGTAGGAGTAACTGTAATGGTCATCGTGGCAGTATTGGCACATTGACCTGCAGTTGGCGTAAAGGTGTAAGTTGTAGTGGTAGTATTATCCAAAGCTGGAGCCCAGGTTCCTGTAATTCCATTATTGGATGTAGTTGGCAAGGCAGCCAAGGTAGCGCCAGAACAAATCGCAGCCACTTGTGTGAAAGTTGGGTTTGCGAGAGGTGTAATGGTCAAATCCAAGGTTTGGGTTTGGCATTGTGAAGCTACAGCTACCCTTAAGTTTTTGATAGAAACATAACGGTTTACAGCTGGTGTTGTAGCTACAGGAGTAATTACAATACTGCTTATTCCTGTATTTTTGAAATAACCGAAAAAGTCAGTGTCAGCAGAAACAGCTTGTGTGTCTACAGTACCATCCGAATAAGTTACCGTAAGTGTTCCGGCAATAGCCACATCACTGATGTTGGTTACATAGTAATTTCCGGATATTCCGTAGGCAGGAGGGTTAAATGTCATGGTAAGTGCTTCGTTTGGCAAATTGGTACCTATAAAAGTAGGTGCCGTATATATGGTGCCTGGAGCAGTTATGTTTACAGCAGTTGGTCCAACAGTTGTGTTTACTGCACCTCCGGTAGCTGTAAGACCCGCCATTGTGTTTAAAGAAACTACAGCATTGTTGGCCGTTGCATTGGCATTCCATGAGGCAAGTGTATTGAATATGCCATTAGTTAGTACTACTGGTATTACATATACGCCAGAAGTAGTATAAGTGGTCCCGTTCACAGCCCATGTATAGGTGTTACAAGCTGTAATAGTGGTAGTGGTATTGGTGTTAGGATTCACCGTAATGGTCATCGTAGCTGTTGTAGCACATTGACCAACATTAGGTGTAAAAGTATAGGTTGTGGTAGCCGTGTTGTTCAAAGCAGGCGACCATGTTCCTGTAATACCGTTGTTTGAAGTGGTTGGCAAGGCCGCCAAGGTAGCGCCAGAACAAATCGCAGCTACTTGGGTAAATGTAGGGGTTGTGCCACCAGGAGTGATTGTCAAATCCAGGGTTTGAGTCTGACATAATGGAGCCACGGCAACATTAA
>CAZXRX010000042.1:13514-22302 GCA_964642945.1 uncultured Flavobacterium sp.
GTGTGAAAGTCATCGTAAGTGCTTCGTTTGGCAAATTGGTGCCTACAAAAGTAGGGGCCGTATAGATAGTGCCTGGAGCAGTTATATTTACTGCAGTTGATCCTACAGTAGTGTTTACCGCACCTGCAGTAGCTGTCAAACCAGCCATTGTGTTGGTGGAAACAGTAGCACTGTTGGCCGTTGCATTGGCATTCCATGAGGCAAGAGTATTGAATATACCGCTTGTAAGTACTACAGGGGCAACATAAATACCTGAAGTGGTATATGTTGTTCCGTTTACAGGCCATGTATAAGAAGAACATTCTGTAAGTGTTACAGTAGTGTTCGTGTTGGGAACAACAGTAATCGTCATGGTAGCTGTAGTAGCACATTGACCTGCATCAGGGGTAAAGGTATAAGTTCCTGTAGCAGTATTGCTCAAGGCTGGAGCCCAGGTACCTGAAATCGAGTTGTTGGATACCAGCGGTAAAGGAGCTAAAGTACTTCCTGAACAAATGGCTGCCACTTGTGTAAATGTAGGGGTTACGTTAGGGTTGACTGTAATAGTCATGGTAGCTGTAGTAGCGCATTGACCAGCGTCAGGTGTAAACGTATAAGTTGTTGTGGTAGTATTATCTAAAGCAGGAGCCCAGGTTCCTGTTACCCCATTATTGGAGGTAGTAGGTAAAGCAGACAAGGTTCCTCCATTACAAATGGCCGGTACTTGTGTAAAAGTAGGTGTAACCGGTGATGGACCTGTAATAACAAATGGTATAGTTACCGGTGTGGTACAACTTCCTGAACCTGTGACAGTAATGGTGTGGTTACCGGGTAAATAACCACTGCTCGTAATTTGACCACTGGCAGTCATAGTAATGGCTGTAGGAGCTCCAGAATCTATAGAAACTGTAGCATTCAGGTTACTTGGTATCGGGCTCATTGTAAAGGTAGCAGCACCGTCAGCAATTGTAGTACAAGAGGCTGGCACTGCAGTATAAGTTCCTGAAGTAAAACAAACATCGGCAGCGTTCACCAAAATCAAATTAGAGTTGGCCAATGACATTGGCGTAGAATTGGTATTTCCGCCACAATAAACGGTAACAATATTAAGCGTTATTCCTGTTCCACCTGTAGCGAAAGCAAGCTGTGTTGCATAATTGGTAACCCATGCCGTACCGGTATTGGTTATCCGGAAACGGGCAAATCTGTACTCCGTACCTTGGGCCAAGTTGATAGAATTGGGTTCTGACAAAGGAGGAGTGTTGGTCCATCTGGCCTGCTGCGAAGCAACGGTCAGGTTGGGTGAAAGGTTCGGGAAACCCGTGAAAGGGGTTAATGTCGACGGTTGTTCAATAACGGTCAGTGTCCCGGTGGTCAACATTCCGGCAGGAAAACGTACGTTTCCGGCCAAAGCAGATAGCTTCATGGAAACTGTTCCGCTGTTTTTCACAAAGAGGTCATACTCCAATGTAGTAGGAGTCTGAACGACATTTCCGATCCTCAAGGTAGCCTGACTTCCGGGACAGGCCTGCGAAAATCCGCTTACCGAAAACATCATGAAGAGGAGGGTCACAAGAACCATCCTCAAATTTTCAATAGTTAATTTTTTTTTCATGTTTACTTGTTAATTGTTAGGGTTATTTGAAGTTAGTGTTTAAAAATTAAGATATGATTTTATAAAGGCTGTCATGCTTGGACACACGGAGCCGAATAAAAAAATATAAAGTATGGGAAAACAACAAAACAATTGCGGAAGGCAATGATTTACTTAAGGAAACAATAAAATGTTGTGAAGTGTAAAGTTCTCCCATATAATATATTACAGGCGACTAAATTAAGTTTTTTTTTTTAAACAGACTAAAATATTCAGAATTTTAATGCTTTAATGGTCTGCAATGAAACAAATTACTTCCTAGAATAGATAAGATTTCGGAAGGGAAGGGTTAAAAAAGACCGTTGATTTCCGCATTGATTTTATCAATGATAAGCCCCAGATCTTCCGGTTTGTTGACAAAATCAACGTTGTCCACATCAATAATCAGCAGTTTTCCCTTGTCATAAGTGTGAATCCAGGCTTCATAACGCTCATTGAGGCGGCTCAGGTAATCAATCGAAATGGAATTTTCGTAATCTCGTCCACGTTGGTGTATCTGCGAAACCAGGTTGGGGATGGAACTGCGCAGGTAAATCAGCAAATCAGGTGGAGCCACCAGGCTTTCCATCAATTCGAAAAGCAGGGAGTAATTCTGGAAATCACGGTTGGTCATGAGTCCCATGGCGTGCAGGTTCGGAGCGAAAATATGGGCATCTTCATAAATCGTCCGGTCCTGTATGATTTTTTTTCCGCTTTCACGGATCTGCAATATCTGGCGGAAGCGGCTGTTCAGGAAATAAATCTGTAAATTAAACGACCAACGTTCCATCTGGTGGTAAAAATCATCCAGGTACGGGTTGTCTACAACGTCTTCAAAGTGCGGTTCCCATTTAAAGTGTTTTGCCAAAAAACGGGTCAAAGTCGTCTTTCCCGCGCCAATGTTGCCTGCAACTGCTATATGCATTATGGTAGTGTAATTTTATAATTTGTAATTCCTTGAGGGGTAAAAATAGATAAAATTTGGTCTTTGTAATAAAATTTTTCAAACGATTTCTCAACAATCTCTATTTTATGTTGCTTCGCTGTTTTCCTGTCTGTAAAGAACAGCATATTATTTTTTGCATACAGAAGCTGGTCATTCTCCAAAAGTTGCCATTGTCCATCGAATTCTATCATTCCATTATTGGTTACCCTACCAAAAACCGAACACGAAAACCATTGTTTTTGCTTGTCAATCCAATGAAAATAATTAAAATCAGTTTGGTAAAATATCAGGTTTTCCTTTATCGGGACACCCAAATCCTTATATTGGTTGGTGTTGGTGTCATAAAGGCCAATCTGCTGCGTGACAGAATTGTACACCCACAATTGGTTTTGCCCGGCCATACCCAGGGCCGAAGCAATAATGGGTGTCTCATTTTTCGAGAACTCAATCTTCTGGATTTCGTTCATCTGGTTGTCCAGCAACACCGCCGTGTTGAAATTTTCATAGAAAACCACCACTTTCAAAGGATTGATGAGATCTACCTTTTTTATGTTTCCGAAGGCGATGTTCTGATAGTGCAAAACCCCGGCAGGCGTATTTTTGAAAAGAACATTGTTTTTGAGGTAATAGAAACTGCCAAAACTGTCAAAACCAATAAAATCGTCTGCCACAAAAGAAAAAGATTCCTGTTTTTCTGCAACCAGGCTGGAGATTTGGCCAAAGGCACATCCCTGATAAATAAAGAACAAAAAAAGCAGGATTTTTTTCATCGCAGGCTAAAATACACCAAACAGCTTGAACAATCAAATTCCAAACCTGAATATTTAACAAATCTTTGGTAACATATTACCAAATCAATCGTCATATTTGTTCTATCAATTTAAAGATGACCTCATGAAAAATATAGTTTTGTCCTTTTCTTTTTTATTGGCTTTCACAGTTGCCCATGCGCAAAGTGGTTTCCAGGGAATGGCCGTTTATGAATCAAAAACGAGCACTTCAGATTTCAAAACGCGTCTCTCCGGCAATAAAGACATCACCCCCGAAATGCAGAAAATGATTGAAGACCGCATGAAAAAAATGTTTGAAAAAACCTTCATCCTCAACTTTGACAAATCGGCATCCATCTATAAAGAAGAAGAAAAACTCGATGAACCAGGTCAAGCAGGTGGCATGCGTATGATGGCTTCCTTCATGGGTGGCGGTGGCACCTATTACAAAAACGTAAAAGACAAAACCTACAGTGTCGATAAAGAATTCATGGGTAAAGAGTTTCTGGTCAAAGACACCCTGACCACCTACAAATGGAACATGGAAAGTGAAACGCGCATGATTGGCGGTTACAACTGTTACAAGGCCACCGCAGTAGTGCCAACCAGCAAAAGCGATTTCAGGAATTACCGTGTCAAAAAAGAAGAAGACAAAAAAGAAACAGCCAAGAGTGATGAAGATACCAAGAAAACCAATTTTATGGATGGTATTGATTTGCCGAAAGAAATCACCATCACGGCTTGGTATACACCAGAAATTCCGGTCAATCAAGGCCCGGAAGGCTATTGGGGATTACCCGGTCTGATTCTGGAAGTCAATGACGGCAAAACAACGATTTTGTGTTCAAAAGTGGTGCTCAACACCAAAGACAAAGCCGATATCAAACAACCGACCAACGGTAAAGTAGTTACGCAGAAAGAATACGATGAAACCGTGATGAAAAAAATGGAGGAAATGAGCGAAATGAATCAGGGGCAGGGCAGGAACGGCATGCAATTCAGGATGGGCAGATAAATATGGAAAAAGCAATCCTCTTATTGTTGCTTTCCGTCTGTTTTTCGGCCAAAGCCCAAGGTCCGGATAGTGGCGCCCAGACCAAGCCATTTCACGGTAAAGCCGAATACTTCTCCAAACGCATCTTCAAAAACGGAGTGGCAGAGGTAGGGGTAAGGCCTGAAGATGATGAAGAAATAAAAAAAGCCTATGAAGCGGCCCTGAAAAAAGCTTCTGAGCGCGTTTTTACCCTTGACTTCAACAAAAAGGAAGCGCTTTACGAAATCCAACCCCAGCTCGAGCAACCCAGCCCCCAGGCCAACGTCAGTGTGGGCCTTGTTTTTTCAGGTCTGGGCAAAAAATACATCAACATACAGGACGGAACCAAAATTACCGAAGACGACATCCTCGGAAAACCATTTCTGATTGTTGAGAAAACCCAGCCCATCGCCTGGAAACTTCTCAATGAATCCAAAAAAATTGGTGGGTACGCCTGTTATAAGGCAGAAGTGGTTTTTCCGGTTTCTGAAAAAGAGCAGGCGGAGTATGATAGTTTTTTAAAGGAACAGGAAACCCAAACGTCACTTTTTCCGGTAAAAGAACCCAAAGAAAAGAAGGTAACTGCCTGGTACACCACAGATATACCCGTAAGTTTGGGGCCTGAAGGTTATTGGGGGCTGCCCGGCCTTATCCTGGAATTAAGTGACGATGAACACATCGTATTGTGCTCAAAGGTTATACTAAGTCACAAGGAAAATTACAAAATAAAGGTGCCTGATTCCGGGCGGGAAGTGACCCAGGAGGAATTCGACGCCATCCACAAAGACAAAATGGACAGCATTTTCCGTTCGAAAGACTAATCTTATCCAATCAATTTATAGCCCTGGCTCCTGATGTTGATAATTTGTATCGACGGATCATGGCTTAATTTTTTACGGAGTTTGGTCATGAACACATCCATGCTCCTTCCGTTGAAAAAATCATCATCACCCCATATTTTTTTGAGCAAGACCGAGCGGTCAATAATTTCGTTTTTGTTTTCAATAAGCAACAACAGCAAGGCGGTTTCACGGTGTGTCAGGGTTTCTGTACTTTCCTCACAGGCCAGGGTTTGCTTTACCGGGTCAAAGCGGTAATTTCCAATCGTTATGGTTGCTTGCCTTTTTTCTTTAGATGCCCTCCCGAGCAGTGCGTGGATTCTTACAATGAGTTCTTCCATACTGAAAGGTTTTTTCAGGTAATCATTGCCGCCAAGGGTAAAACCTTCCACCACATCCTGGGTTTGCGATTTGGCCGTAAGGAAAATTATCGGAACCTGCTTGTCGATTTTACGGATGTCTTTGGCCACCGAAAACCCGTCTTTTTTGGGCATCATCACATCGAGTACCAAAATTTCAGGTTTTTGGCTAAGGAAAGCATCAAAAGCTTCCTGTCCGTTATGGCAAAGCACCACTTCAAAATGCCTTGTTTCGAGACTTTCCTTGATGATTTGGGCCAGCGCTAACTCGTCTTCCGCCAAAAGCAATTTTATTTTAGGTTCCATGAGGCAGCATAATTTTGAAAGTGGTCGTTTTTGAATCACCCAATAAGGAGAGCCTGCCCTGGTGTTTTTCAATAATTTTTTTGGCATAATACAGTCCGATGCCGAAGCCTTTTACATCGTGCAGGTTGCCTTTCGGAATCCGGTAAAACTGTTCGAAAATTTTGTCCCGGTGTATTTTTTCAATCATTTTCCCGTTATCTGCCACCAAGATAACCCACTGTCCGTTTTCCTTTTTTGAGGTGACCGCAATTTCATTCCCGCCGTATTTCACCGCATTGTCTATGAGGTTGGAAACCACATTCTCAAAATGGAAAGCATCTACTGTGGCAAAAAGCTGGGGTGTTTCAGTATGAAAAACCAGTTTTTTGGAGGGGTTTGACAACTGGTGCTTTTCTACACAATGCAGCAGGATTTGGTTGAGGTCGGTAGGTTCTTTCCGTAGCATCAATTGGTCTGTTTTCAGGGTGGCGGTTTCCAAGAGCCGTTCTACCATGAGTTCCAGCTTTGACAATTGCTGCCCTGAAATCGACAAATACCGTTGGGTCTTTTCCTTGTCGTTTTCAGCATTGAAATTTTTAAGACCTTCAATGGCTGTGGCAATGGTAGTGATGGGCGTTTTGAATTCGTGGGTAATGTTGCTGATGAGGTCGTTCTTGATGGTGTCTACCCGTTTCTGGCTGTTGATGGTTTTGAGCAGGAACAGCAGGCAGGAAATGATAGACAACGAAAGCAATAAGGAAAGGAGAATTTCAGTCATGCTTCGTTTCAACACCAATAAGGTAGGGTTGGAAAAAAACACTTTTATGGTTTCATTTTTTGGCAGATAGGATGATTTGGAAAGGCTGTTTAAAGTCAATCCGGCTTGTGCCTTAACCGGATAAACATTAAAAGCGTTGTCGTTCCTGAGTTGTCGGATTTGGAAGTCAATACCGATGTTTTTTCTTTTGAGCTCCTTTTGAAATGCCGTAGCCAATGCTTTTAAGTTGATGCTGTCCTGCATGACCGACAAAACAATCTTGTTGGCGAGCGTTTTGAGTGCCATGACACTGTCGGTACTTTTTTTGCCATGCACCACGCTGATAGACCTGATATCAGATGGCTGGATGGCATTGAGGGAAATCTTGGTTTTTTCGAGTGGTTGGTCTGTCAGGGAGAGGCTGTCGTGCAGTGCCTTTCCGATAGAATCGAGTGTTTTTTTGCTGGTGTGGGCGTCTGCGTTGATTTTGATGTTTACAAAGGAAGAAGTTGTAATGCTGCCGGGTCCTTGAGCTGGCTTTTTCAGTTTCTTTTTTGCTCTTACGAAAGGCGCTTTCCTGAAAAACGAATCTGTTTTTATCGATTCCATAAATTCATCCGAATTCATGGAGTTGTCATGGTTCACATAAGCAACAATATTGTCTTTCATGTAATCGACATAATAGTATTCAATACTGTTGTCAAGTGCAGCCTGTACTTCACGCACCAACTGCAGTTTCTTTTCCTGGTGGTTCTTGAGGTTCCAATAGAGCTGTAAACCAATAGTAGCCAGTATGGTCAATGAAATAAACAATACTATATTTTGGTTCTTTACTTTCATTTTCCAAAAATAGCAACAAAAAAACAGTTTTGGGAGGCGTTAACAAACGTTAACTTTGGTTAACCCAACAAGACCATAACTCTTTTTTAATTTGTCTTCTAAACCTAAAATAATTATACCATGATTAAGTTGACATTTCAATTTGCAGTAGCAGTGGCTTTCTTCGTTACTGCAGGGGTGAAGGCCCAGGATTTCCAAGGACGGGCTTATTATGAATCGAAGACCAATGTGTCGGGTAATTTCAAGATTGACAGTCCATCGATGACCGAACAAATGAAAAAAGACATGGAAGAGCGCATGCAAAAAGCTATGGAGAAAAGTTACATCCTGACCTTCAATAAAACCGAATCTATCTATGAGGAAGAGCAGAAACTGCAAGGCCCATCACGTGATAACGGCGGAATGATGATAAAAATGGAGTCTTCCACAGACGGAAGGATTTATAAAAACATCAAAAGTAAACTGGCGGTTGCTGAAGAAGATTTTTTCGGCAAGGAATTTTTGGTTACCGATTCCTTGGAAACCTTTCAGTGGAAACCCGAAAGCGAAAGCAAGAAAATAGGTGATTATACCTGTTATAAAGCGACATATGTCATTCCGGTATCTGAAAAAGACAAGGCGGATTATGCTGATTTCAAAAAGAAACAGTCAGACAGCAAAACCCAGTTTTTTATAATGGAGGAGCCCAAAGAACGTATGATTACCGTTTGGTATACGCCTGAAATTCCGGTGAGCCATGGCCCGGCACAATATTGGGGGCTTCCGGGTTTGATTTTGGAAGCGGCTTTTGACAAAACGGTCATACTCTGCTCAAAAATAGTAATCAATCCGAAAGAGAAAATCGACATCAAGGTACCCAAAAAAGGGAAAAAAGTAACAAAAACCGAATACGAGCGTCTGATTGAGAATCAAATGGAACAAATGAAGGACGGAGATGGCAACATCAAAATACAAATCCACCGCTAAGCATTAAAAGTTTCTTAATTCAGGTGTATTTCAATAGTACTTTCCTTACTTTTAAACCCACAAAAAACAGCCATGAAAAATAGTTTTGTATTGGTAATGCTTTTCGCCGTTGCCTTTTCCTTTTCCCAAAGCATAAAATTTGATGGCGTTATTGCCGATGCCAAAGCCGCACCTCTCGAAATGGCGAATATCATGGCGGTCAACCAGGCCACCAAAGCGGTCGATGCCTACAGCATTACCAACGACAAAGGAAGGTTCCAGCTGAACTTAAAAGCCAACGCCGCTTACAGCATCAAAGTGAGTTATATCGGTTACAAACCTTTGGAAATTACTGTCAATACGACCACCGAAAACATCAACAGGGTACTGACACTCGAAGAA
>CAZXRX010000043.1:0-21210 GCA_964642945.1 uncultured Flavobacterium sp.
CTATGCCGTTTACTCCTCCGAAATTAGACCCTGTACTCCAGGATATGTTGGTAATTGCCCCAGCACAAGCACCTCCACCGGTAGAACCCGAACCAAATAAAACATCGGTCACTAACTGTGGGTTGGTGTAAGTCGTAGTACTTACATTAATAACCTGTGAAAAACCGGTTGAGGCAATTATAAACAGCAAAAAGCTAAGTAGATGTCTTTTCATAATTATATCCATGTTTAAGACGGTTCCAATCAAAATAACGTCTTAAATGTTAATTAATTGTTTAAAACCTCAAATATAAACATTCCCATAAAATAACTTTGTTAAATTTGTAGAAACTTAGCCCGTATAACATGAAAATCAGCATAAAAGAAACCCAAAACCCTACCATTTTAAAATTTGAATTTCCCGATTTCATCACCCAAAACGAAAGTTTTGAATTCAAAAATATAGACGAAGCCAAAAATTCACCCTTGGCCCAGCAACTGTTTTACCTGCCTTTTGTAAAAACCGTATACATTTCCGGAAATTTCATCGCCATCGAACGTTTCAGCATAGTCGAGTGGGACGATGTGAAGGAAGCCGTTGCCGAACAGATTGAAAATTATGTAAAAGAAGGCAAAAAAATCATCCTCGAAGACGCAACCAGACCATCAAAATCAGCCATTTCAGTTTATGGCGAAACCACGCCAAACCCAGCTACCCTGAAATTTGTGGTCACGAGAATGCTCACCAAAACGGCCGTCGAATTCAAGAATATAGACGAAACCGCGCCTTCCCCACTGGCAAAGGAATTGTTTCAATTTCCGTTTGTAAAGGAAATTTTCATCGACGAAAATTACATCTCCGTCACCAAATATGAAGTGGCCAAATGGGAAGAAATCACCCAGGAACTGCGCACCTTCATCAAACAATACATCGAAAACGGCGGCACCGTGATTGACGAAACCAAAATCGTGCACGACACCAAACAGGAAAAGCAACAAATCAAGAATTTCGACCATCTCGACACCACTTCACAGCAAATCATCAACATCCTGGAAGAGTATGTAAAACCGGCAGTTGCGGCCGATGGTGGAAACATCCTGTTTGATTCGTTTGACGAAAAGGAAAAACGTGTAAAAGTCGTTTTACAAGGCTCCTGCAACGGTTGCCCATCGTCAACCTTTACCCTCAAAAACGGCATCGAAAACATGTTGAAAGACATGCTGAACGACAAAGATATTGTGGTCGAGGCACTCAATGCCTGATCCGCCAAAATCATTAATCAAACCCACCCTCCTCATGAAGAAAATTACACCCATGGCGGCACTTTTGTTGTCGCTGCTCTTGGTCAACTGCAAATCTGATGAAAAAGAAAAAACGGCTGACTTCAAAAAACTTACCGAAAATTACTTCGCCGAAAAAAACACCCTCAATCCGTTGGACGCCACGCTCAACAACCAAAGCAGCTACAACGACCAGCTGCAGTTTGAAATGACCGATTCGTTCCGGAAAAAGCAAGGGGACTTCTTTGATAAATATGAGCAGGAGCTGGCTAATGTTGACTTTGAAAAACTGTCAGAAGAAGAAAAAAACAGCTACGACATCATCAAGTGGGAAGTGGAAGTAGGCAAAGAATTACTCCAACAAAACGCCAACCTGACGCCCATTCACCAATTCTGGGGGACGCACCTGACCATGGGCCAATTTGCCAGTGGGGAAAGCGCCCAGCCGTTCAAAACCGAAAAAGATTACCAGAATTTCAACAAAAGGATGGAATTGTATGCCGTATGGATTGATTCTGCCATGGTTTACATGAAAAAAGGGATTGAAAAAGGCGTCGTATTGCCCAAAGCACTCACTGTAAAAATCATTCCTCAGTTTGACGACATGGTCACGCCCAACATCGAAGACAACCTTTTCTATTCGACCGTCAAAAAGATGCCGGGCGATTTTACCGACGCACAGAAAGAGGCCATCAAGAAACAATACACCGCCACCATTAACGACAAGCTGATTCCGCAGTTCAAAAAAATGTCGGCCTTCCTCAAATCAGATTACCTCAAAGCCTCAAGGACCACGAGCGGCATCGGAAGCCTGCCATCCGGCGATAACCTCTATAAAGTGTATGTGAAACAATGGACTACCACCAATTTGGGACCGGCCGAAATCCATGAATTGGGGTTGAAAGAAGTCGCACGCATCAAATCTGAAATGGAAAAGGTAAAAACACAGGTAGGTTTTACAGGTACCTTGACGGAATTCTTTGAACATGTGCGTACCAAAAAAGAACTCATGCCGTTCAAAAAACCCGAAGAAGTGCTTGCCAATTTCGAAAAAGTGCACGCCACCATCAAGCCGAATGTAGATAAATTGTTCTCGTTACAGCCCAAAACCCCTTTCCAAATCAAGCGTACCGAGGCTTTCCGTGAAAACACTGCCAGTGCCGAATATGTACAGGGTGCCGCCGATGGGTCACGTCCGGGGACTTTTTATGTGCCGATTCCGGATGTAAACAAATACAACTATTACGGTGATGAAGATTTGTTCCTGCACGAAGCCATTCCGGGACACCATTTCCAGATTTCCCTACAGCAGGAAAACAAAGCCTTGCCTGATTTCAGGAAATTCAACTGGTTTGGTGCCTATGGTGAAGGCTGGGCTTTGTATACTGAAAGTTTAGGCAAAGAATTGGGATTGTACAAAGACCCTTACCAGTATTTTGGGATGTTGGGCAACGAAATGCACCGCGCCATCCGTTTGGTAGTTGATACCGGATTGCATTCCAAAGGTTGGACGCGCGAAGAAGCCATCAAATATTCGCTCGAAAATGAAGCTGAAAGCGAAGCCAGCATCATAGCCGAAGTGGAGCGTTATATGGCCATTCCCGGTCAGGCTTTGTCTTATAAAATAGGTCAGATGAAAATTTTGGAGTTGCGCAAAAAAGCAGAAACCGCCCTGGGCAATAAATTCGACATCAGGAAATTCCACCAAATCGTATTGGAATCAGGCGTGATGCCTTTGGCGCTGTTGGAGAAAAAAGTCAACAACTGGATTCAGTCAGCCAAATAATTAGGCCTTTCTACAAAATAAAAATCCGCAGCTTACCAATGTAATCTGCGGATTTTTATTTGATCAAAAGTGCTTAAGCGTTGATGTTTTCCTGGATTTTCTTGAAATCAATCGGCTGCCCGTCTACGTCATAAAACTGGTAACGGTATTTGAGTTTGCCGTTGAGTTCTTCAATATCTACGTGCATCTGGTAAAAACCGTTGTTCCATTCCACTATGATGTCAAAATAGTAATCGCCCACCCCAAAACTACTCGGCAGGTTGCTCACATAGATGAGTTTTTTGGTTTTGAGGTTCAGGGTATTGACCTCGATATTGTTGTAGGCGCCCAAATCTTCGTTGTCAAAAGTACGCCCCATATAACTGTACTCGCTGGGTGTTTTTTTCTTCTTTTTGTCTGTCGATTCGTTGTAAATGTCTTTGATGGAAAAAATCACGTCCTTCAGCGAATATTTACCCACGTTCATAATGGAAATCTTGATTTGGTGGTTGTACATCACGCGCTGACCTTTCTTGATGGGTTCAGCGCCTTCATTGCCTTCCCCGAGGTCGACATCCTTGATTTCGATGATGGGGATGTTCTGGTTCGTCAGGGCGTGGCTACCTTCGGGTTTGATGTCTACCGGATTGAAATCGTTTTCAACAACCTGTTCTTTGGTTTCCTGTATTTCGTCGGTCAGTACCTCTATTTTTTTATTGGCAATGTCAAGCTGGGCGTCGTTTACAAAATTCGATTCTACGGCATTACTCGACCGGTACAGCGAAAATACCGAACCCATGATGAGGGCACATCCGAAAAGCGCCAAAATAAGTGTGATCATAGAAGAATTCTTTTTCATTAAAATTCCTGTGTTGTTTCCAGAATAATCCGTCAGGACGGCAATACACCGTCAATCGACAAATTTAGCCATTAAAAAAAAGCTTTTTTTGACCCAAAAAATAAGTTCTTAACAGAGAAATGAACCGTTTGTGGATAAAATCAAGGAAATCGGATTTCTTTCGAAACTTTCAGGATGATTACCAAACCTACTTGATGTAATTGGGCGAAACACACGATTGCCAGTAAGTCACGATGGTGCTGATGGTTTCTTTTACGCCTTCAAAAGTATTGGGTTTTATAAAGAATCCCTGGATGGATTTGGAATAGGCATCCACTACAAATTCCTGTTCGGCCAATGTGGAAAAAAACAAAAAAGGGATGCATTTGAGCCGCAAATCTTCATTTTCATGAATTTTCTGCCGCAAATCGAGGCCGGAAACCGCAGGCATGTAGATGTCAGACAATATAAGGAAAGGTTCTACCTCTGTTGCGGTAAGGTAATCGAGGGCGTGTAGCCCATCCGTAAAGAACAGCACTTGGTTTTCGTAATTCAATTCCTTGAAAACTTCCGTAAAAATCTCATGGTCATCGGTATCGTCTTCTATGATAATGATTGGGCCGTTTCTGTTCATTTTTTTTTGGCAAATGTAGCTCCATTCCCTCCAGAAACAATTTTTTATACCCAAAACTTGAAAAACAAAAAAGCCCAAACTTACGTCTGGGCTTTTGTTGTGCGGGTAATAGGACTCGAACCTACACGCCTTGCGGCACCAGATCCTAAGTCTGGCACGTCTACCAATTTCGCCATACCCGCAAAAATTGTGAGTGCAAATATAAGCATAATTATAAATTTTGGATGCTGAATTATAAATTTTTTTAAAATTATTTTTACCTATTTTTGAAACTATTAATTTTCAATACAATGGACAACATAAAAAATTACGTTCAGCAAAACAAGGAACGTTTCATCAATGAACTTATTGAATTGCTTAAAATTCCTTCCGTAAGCGCTGATAGTGCTTATGCGCAGGATGTTATCGATACTTCTGAAGCAGTAAAAGCCAGCCTTGAAAAAGCAGGTTGCAAACAGGTCGAAATTTGCGAAACACCAGGCTACCCGATTGTGTACGGCGAACATATTATCGACCCCAACCTACCCACAGTACTGGTTTACGGACACTATGACGTGCAACCGCCAGACCCGATGGAATTGTGGACTTCCCCACCGTTTGAGCCGGTAATCAAAACCACCGAAATCCATCCGGAAGGCGCCATTTTTGCCCGCGGATCCTGCGACGACAAAGGCCAGATGTACATGCATGTCAAGGCCTTCGAATACATGATAGCCAACAACTGCCTGCCCTGCAACGTCAAATTCATGATTGAGGGCGAAGAAGAAGTCGGTTCCAAAAGCTTGAGCTGGTTTGTGGAGCGCAACCAACAAAAATTAAGCTGCGATGTGATTTTGATTTCTGATACCGGGATGATTTCCAACCAACAACCGTCCATCACCACCGGTCTGCGCGGTTTGAGTTATGTAGAAGTGGAAGTGACGGGCCCCAACCGCGATTTACATTCGGGCTTGTATGGCGGCGCCGTGGCCAACCCAATCAACGTATTGACCAAAATGATTGCCTCCCTGCACGATGAAAACAACCACATCACGATTCCGGGTTTTTACGACAAGGTAGAAGAACTTACGCGTGCCGAACGCGATGAAATGGCCAAAGCACCGTTCAGCCTCGACAACTACAAAAAAGCACTCGATATCGAAGACATTTACGGCGAAACCGGCTATGTGACCAACGAAAGGAATTCCATCCGCCCTACTCTTGACGTCAACGGCATCTGGGGTGGTTATACCGGCGAAGGCGCCAAAACTGTCATCGCGAGCAAGGCTTACGCCAAAATATCCATGCGTTTGGTACCGAACCAGGATTGGGAGGAAATCACCGAACTGTTCAAAAAACACTTCGAAAGTATTGCGCCCAAAGCCGTCAAGGTAAAAGTAACGCCACACCACGGCGGACAAGGTTATGTAACCCCAATTGACAGCATCGGTTACCAGGCAGCCAACAAGGCCTATACCGAAACCTTTGGCGTTCCGGCCATTCCGGTGCGTTCGGGAGGAAGTATTCCTATTGTTGCCCTTTTTGAAAAAGAACTCAAATCGAAAACCATTTTAATGGGATTTGGTTTGGATTCTGACGCCATCCACTCGCCCAACGAGCATTTCGGTATTTTCAATTACCTGAAAGGCATTGAGACGATACCGTTGTTTTATAAGTATTTTGTGGAGATGAGTAAATAAAATTGAATCCGTCAGTAATGGCGGATTTTTTTATACTTTCGACTTGAGCCTGCTCAATGTTTCCTGTGAAATATTCAAATAGGAAGCCACCATTTTGTTCGGAAGCCGTTGCACTATTTTGGGGTTGTTCAACAACAGTTGGCGGTACCTTTCAGTAGCATCAAGGGTCAGTAATGAAAGTAATTTATTCGAATTGTTCACATAGGCTTTTTCGAGGTAATGCCGGTAAAATCTCTCCCATGAAGGTAAAGTGGCAATCAGGTGGTTGAAATCTTTTTGGGTAATGTACAGGATTTGTGAAGTTTCCAATGCCTGCAGGTATTCTGAAGAAGGTTCCCCGGAAATAAAACTGCACAAGGCCGTGGCAAAATTGTTTTCAAAGGCAATGTAACGCGTGGCTTCGTCGCCTTCTTCATTGGTAAAAAAGAAGCGCAGGCAACCGGAACAGATAAAATGGATGCGCTGGCTGATTTGCCCCTGTACGACAAGAAATTCGTTTTTTTCCACTTTCAACGGGTGAAAATACGAAACAACCGTATCCAATTCTGCATCAGAAATGGCAATGGTCCTGTTGATATAATGCCGCAATTGTTCTTTCATCCTATCGGTAGTCAGACACAAATTTGCGATAATAAATGATATCTTCAATGGATACGACCACAAATTGGTGCTTTTGGGCAAACTGCCTGATTTGAGGCAGGCGTTGCATCGTGCCGTCAGGGTTCATCAATTCACACAATAACGCCAAGGGTTTCAATCCGGCCAATCGCATCAAATCGACACTGCCTTCGGTGTGGCCGTTTCTTGATAAAACGCCATCAGGATGGGCAATCAGCGGGAAAACATGCCCGGGTCTTGACAAATCAGCAGCGTTTTTGTTGCCGTCACAAACCACCTGAATGGTCGTAATCCGGTCTGCCGCCGAAACACCTGTGGTGATGCTTTCTTTCGCATCAATCGAAACCGTGAAAGGCGTTTGATAACGGCTGGTATTTTGTGTAACCATGTAAGGAAGGTCAAAATGCCTGGCTTTTTGTTCCAAAAGGCAAAGACAGGCAATCCCACTGGTTTCCCTGATTAAAAGTGCCATATCTTGGTTGGTCATGGTTGGGGCGTAAAAAACCAGATCGCCTTCATTTTCGCGGTTTTCATCATCAATCAGGATGACCCCTTTGTTGTTTTGCAATTGCCTGATGGCCTTTTCTACCCTTTCCTTGCTGTCAATCCCAAAGGCAATCTTTGTATTTTCCTCAATAGTAACCATGTCATTTTTTTTTACAAAGATGTACATAACCTGAAAACCAAACTTTGACCTAAGTCAATAAAACATTCCTTACTGAAAAACCAGCTGTTTGATAATGTTCTTAACAACTTATTTCCAACCAGTTGCAACATAATAAAATTTTTGGCGTTAAATTTGTATATCATCATCAAAAAACCAATCAATCATGTTAAAACGATTCTTCCTCCTTTGTTCCGGTGCCGACGCCGACATCGTGAACAGTTGTTCGAACGGCGAACAAAACAAATACGCGGGCATTGGCGCCACGGTTTTCTTCACGGCCATCATGGCATTTATTGCAGGCAGTTATGCGCTTTTTACGGTTTTCGACAACATTTATACCGCGGTTTTCTTTGGCCTCATTTGGGGATTGCTCATTTTCAACCTCGACCGTTTTATTGTGTCGACCATCAAAAAACGCGATAATTTTTTAGACGAATTCATTCAGGCTTCCCCGCGGATTGTGTTGGCGATTATCATAGCCATCGTCATTTCAAAACCACTCGAAATCAAAATTTTTGATAAGGAAATCGCCACGGTCATCCTGAAAGAAAAAAACGACATGGCCCTAGCCAACAAAAAACAGGTTACGAATTATTTCGAAGGCGATGTAGCCAAAAACAAATCGGAAATGGACAGCTTGAAAGCGTCCATCGAGAAAAAAGACAAGGAAGTGGCTGCGCTGTACCAATCGTACATCACCGAAGCAGAAGGAACCGCCGGTACCAAAAAAATGGGCAAAGGCCCCATTTACAAAGAAAAAAGGCAGGCCTATGATGTGGCTGTAAAACAACTGGACTCCCTCAAGGCTACGAGTGCGGTTGTCCTAAAGGAGAAAGCAGACAAAGCAAAAACACTACAAGCCGACCTCGACAAAAAAGTAGCCGAAACCCAACCGGTTATTGACGGTTTTGACGGACTTATGGCCCGTATCAATGCGCTCGATAAGTTGCCTTGGCTGCCTTCGTTTTTCATCATGCTGCTGTTTTTGGCCATCGAAACTTCACCCATCATCGCCAAGTTATTGTCGCCAAAAGGCGAATACGATTTCAAACAGGAAGATGCCGAAATGGGAATCAAGAATATCATCGCGCAAAACCGCTACCAAAGCGAACTGCAAAAGAAAACCGATGCCGAAATTTACGACAAGGTCTACGCCGACATCAGGGAAGACAAAGAATTGTATACCTACAAGAAAAAAGGCGCACTCGAACTGCTGAAACTCCAGGCCGATGGCTTTGTGGAAAAACAAAAAACACGAGCGTAAGCGAACTGGCTGAGCCAATCAATATAAAAAAAGAACCCGATAATTTAACTTATCGGGTTTTCTTTTTTTATGGAATCTACTTTTACAGGTATTTCAGGATTTCGGTTTTCAGCTTGTCGTATTCGCCCTGGAGAATCAACCCGTTGTCGAGTAATTTTTTGTAATTCTGCAATTTTTCGAACAATTCCTCCTGCGACAGTTCGGCCAGGTTTTTCTCTGCGGCAGCCGTTTCGGGTTTTACTTCGTCCTGCGGTTCGTAAGAAACATTCGGAGTGGTGGGCATCAATTCGGCAAAGCTCGTTACTTCTTCGGGGATGATTTCTTCTATGGCTTCCACTTCTTCATAGGTAGTGTCTTCGGCATATTTGGCCGCTCCGGTCATTGGTGCAGGAGTTGCGGGATTTTTGAGCAAGTCGAGTTGTTCCTTGGCATAGGTATACAATTTGCGTGCCTGGTTTTTGGGCAGGTAATCGATGGTATGCGTCAAATCGGAATGGGTCGAAAAAGTAAAATCGGCACCCAAAATACCTTCTTTCACAAAACTGGCCGCAATGTCATCCCAATCGTAGTCGATGAATTCCATTGACAGTCCTAGGTTTTTCGGTTTACACAAAATGATGCGTTTGTTGGTCACGACGATGCTGTCGGGCAGAAGGTTGACGGCCGGTTTTTTCTGCACGGCGATGTAACCGACTTCTTCGTTGGTCATGAGCAGGTTTTCCAGCTTGGCGGTTATTTTTTCAATGGCCTTTGGGTCTTGGTCTTCGTTGAGTATTTTCTTTAGATTATCGAGCATGATTTTTCTTTTGAAATGTTTTCTTTCGTCCAGCAAAAGTAATGCCTAATTTTTGAATTTTTTCATTTCGGCAAAAAACGTTATCGTAATTACAGCCATTTAAGGCAGATATTATTTTTTACCGTAATTCAAAAATTTCATTCTGTATTTTTTTGGTCAGGCTGCTGAAAACCAAATCATAAGAATGGTCTATCAGTTCGCGCATCATGCGGTCTGGCACATCGCTGTGGACCGCCACCGTATTCCAATGGATTTTACTCATGTGGTAACCGGGCTTGATGGCTTCATAGGCGGCCCGAAGCTCCCCGGCTTTTTCTGGGTCACATTTCAGGTTGAGTGAAGGCGTACCTTTTTCCCATTCCTGCAACGAGGTAAGGCAGAACATTTTTCCACCGACTTTAAACACCAAAGTATCTTCATCAAACGGAAAGTGTTCGGTGACGCCTTTTTTCGAAAGGCAGAATTCGTAGAGTTGTTGGATATCCATTTTTTTAAGTGATTAGTGATGAGTAATTGGTGATTAGCACTACAGCTCTCTCTAATTACTATTCACTTGTTACTAATTACTTGTTATTTTCTCCATCATTTTTTCGGGATGCGCCAAAGCTGTAAAGCCAAATTTTTCATATAAAAAATGGGCGTCAGAAGTCGCCAAACGCCAAATCTTGACCTGTTGCAGCTGCGGTTCTTCCATCATGGCTTTGATGAGTATAGACGAATAGCCTTTGCCGCGGTGGCCTTCTTCAATAAAAACATCCATCAGGTAGGCAAATACTACATAGTCTGTAATCACACGGGCAAAACCAATTTGCTTTCCGTCAAGGTAAATACCGAAACAAACCGAGGCATCAATGGTGGTCTGTACTTCTTCAAGCGTGCGCCCGGCCGCCCAATAAATGTCTTTGAGGAAATGTTGGATAAACGGCACATCCAACCGTGTTTTATCAGTAGACACTTCAATCATACGTTGTACAAAATGGGTTTTGAGGGTGATGCATCGTTGACAAACGAAGCGATTTGCAGGTTAAGCAGATAGCTTCCGTCCTTGACTTTGTCGTCTACAAAAACCAGTTCGGTAATCGTAGCCTCCATGCGGGCATCCTGATTCAGCAGCTGGGTATCTTTTACATTCCAGAAGGCTTTGTGCGCAAGCAATTTCCCTTCATCTTCCTCACGGTCTACGCTGGGTAGGTCGATGAGCAGATGTTGTATGCCGGCTTCACGGATAAAAACCGCAGCCTCTTCAAGCAGGTAAGGCGGATTGGTGTGTGAATAGTTTCTTGATTTTTTGGCCTCCAGATTCGGCAGGGTCCTAATGACAATAGCCTCCGGGTTCTTCCCTTTCAGGGCCTGCTCGATTTGGGCTTTGGTTATGAAAAAATCGCCGTTTGAGGCTTCGGGAGTCAACGAAACCAATTCGGCCCAGAAAAAGAACTGTTTCAGGCAGTCGTTGATGCTGTAGAAATCTTTGGTAATGTGCCCCAAGCATTCGGTATGGGTGCCGTGACCGTGCGGATTGAAGAAAATATTGTTGAAATTGGTCGAACTGCCTTCAGCTACTTTTCCGATCCAATCACCTGATTTCACTGGTTCTATTTCAGGTTTGGAAAGGTACCAGGCAATCGGATTGCTGTCAGTGTTCGATAAAGGAAGCGAAATATCAATTGGGTTTGACAGGTCAATTTCGATGGGTTTGCCGTCATATAGAAAGGTTGCCTTCAATGGAAATGGTTTTATTTACAGGGTATAATTTGGCCAAAGGGCTCAGGTCAAATTTAGCAAAAATAAATCGGACGCAATTCCATCACTCAAAAACTTTCCTTTTTTGGTGGTGCGCAAAATGTTTTCGTCCAGGAAAAGTAAATGGTCATCGACGTATTTTTGTGCCTGTTGGTTTAGGTAATCGAGGTAGGTTGGGCCGAATTCCTTTTCAATCCGTTCCAATGAAACACCCCAGATGGTGCGCAGACCGGTCATGATGTATTCGTTGTAACGGTCGGTTTTGGTCAGGGTTTCAGTCTCCATCGGAAGCGTGTCAGCCTCTATGGCTTTCAGATACAAGGCATTGTTCGATACATTCCAGCCGCGCTTTTGCCCGTCATAACTGTGCGCCGACGGGCCGATGCCTAGGTATTTTTTGCCGAGCCAATAGGCCGTGTTGTTTTTCGAAAAATAGCCTTCCTTTCCGAAGTTCGACAATTCATAATGGACGAAGTCATTTTCGGTCAAAGTATCGACCAAAATCTGGAAATGGCCCTGCGCCACTGCTTCATCCGGTGCCGGAACAATCCCCTTTTGGATAAAGGTGTTCAGGGCGGTTTTTGGTTCTACGGTAAGCGCATAACCCGAAAAGTGTGGCACGCCGAAAGACAAAGCTGTTTGAATGTTTTGCCTCCATTTTTCATCAGACATTCCGGGGATGCCATAAATCAAATCGACGGAAATATTATCGAAATATTGTGTAGCGAATGCCAAACATTCCTTTGCTTCGGTGGCATTGTGGGCGCGGTTCATGAGCTTCAGGTCATCTTCAAAAAACGATTGGATGCCGATGCTTAAACGGTTAACGGGGCTTTTGGCCAGTGCCAAAATACATTCCTGTGACAAATCATCGGGGTTGGCCTCTAGGGTAATTTCGGGTTCCTGTACCACTTGATGGTGTTGGTAAACCGCTCCAATCAGGATTTCTATTTGTGCATTGGTGAGCAGACTGGGCGTGCCGCCGCCGAAATAAATGGTTTCCACGACTTCATTTCCCAATTCGTTTTTACGCATTTCGATTTCCTTGGCCAATGCCAAAACCATGTCGCCCTGTTTCTTTAACGAAGTCGAAAAATGGAAGTCACAATAGTGGCAGGCTTGTTTGCAGAAAGGGATATGAAGGTAGATGCCGGACATGGTTAATGGTCTGTGTTTAGGTATGTTTTCCCAAAACTATTTTTTTACGCGTGCTTCATTCTGTTTCACAAAGGCATCCCAACCGGAATAACTTTTGCCTCCCGTCACTTTGCCCGAGTTGAAAAAATGGCAGACGGCAGCCGCCAAGCCATCCGTGGAGTCAAGGTTTTTCGGGAGTTCCTTCAAGCCAAGAAGCTGTTGCAGCATTTTGGCTACCTGTTCCTTGCTGGCGTTTCCGTTGCCGGTGATGGCCATTTTTATTTTTTTGGGTTCGTATTCGGTAATCGGGATTTGGCGCGACAAACCGGCCGCCATCGCAACACCTTGTGCGCGCCCGAGTTTCAGCATTGATTGGACATTTTTGCCGAAAAAAGGGGCTTCAATCGCAATTTCATCGGGGTGGTGGGTTTCAATCAGTTCGATGGTACGCTCAAAAATAATTTTCAGCTTGGTGTAATGGTCGTCGTATTTGCTCAACAACAATTCGTTGAGTTGGAGGAATTCCATCTTTTTGTTGACCACTTTAATCAGCCCGAAACCCATGATGGTCGTTCCGGGGTCAATGCCCAATATGATGCGTTCGGTTGCCAATTTATTAAGGAGGGTTTAGCGTTTAAAAGGCCAAAGTTTTGTTTCTTTGCCCCAATGATTACAATTCCTCACAAAGCTAAACAATTCGGCGTTTTTATTATCAAACTTTTGATTGTTATTGCCGCTTTTTGTTTCATCTACTTCCAGATAAAAGACAACGCACAACTGAAATGGCACGAATTCCGGGTTTTGGTTTTTGAAAAAACTTCTGTTTGGGGCATCCTTTTACTGTTATCGCTGGGTGTCGCCAACCGTTTGCTGGAAATCCTGAAATGGCAGAACCTGGTGGCTTTTATCGAACCCATCTCGATAGGCGAAAGCACCAAACAGGTCTTAGGCGCACTGACGGCAGGCATTTTCACGCCCAATGGTTTGGGTGAATATGCCGGGAAAGCGCTATTTTTTGAAAAAGCAAAAGCCAAAACCATCATTTTCCTGAACCTCATCTGCAACGGTGTACAGATGATCCTGACCATTGTTTTCGGGCTGATTGGGCTGTTTGTCATAGGGTATTGGAATTGGGCCCTTGTGGTCATTGGCCTGTTGTTGGGATTGCTATTGGTTTGTTTTCTCTCGAAAAACATCCGCATCAAAGGCTATTCGATACAGAAACTGCTCGATAAAATCAATGAAATCCCGAAACCCATCCACCGCAAAAACAACCTGCTGGCCATAGGAAGGTATTTGGTATTTTCACACCAATATTATTTGTTGTTTCTGGCTTTTGGTGTAGATTTACCTTACCTGACGATGATCAGCACCATAGCAGTGGTTTATTTCCTGGCCTCTTCCCTGCCGAGTTTCCAGTTTCTGGATTTTGCCGTAAAAGGCAGTGTGGCGGTTTTTTTCTTTGGGGAATTGGGCGTAAACGAGTGGATTGTCGTATTCATCGCCACACTGATGTGGCTGTTGAATGTGGTGTTGCCGGTAATTATAGGCAGTTATTTTGTACTGGCTTTCCGGTTGAAAAGCGCAGCAAGTTAAATTTATAAATTTTAAAAAATGGCAATTGTTTTTTTGTTGATTTTGGTGGTTTACCTGATTTTTATCCTGCAACTCGTAATGGGTTTTTCAAAAGTAAAAGATTTCACCAGAACCCATGCCGCACCCCAAACAGCTTTTTCCATCGTGGTGCCTTTCCGGAATGAAGCGAAAAACCTGCCGAAACTGCTCGAATCGATTTCCAGGCTTGATTATCCGAAGGAACTGTTTGAACTGATTTTGGTGGATGATTTTTCTAAAGATGAGTCGCAAAGGGTGTACATCGGCTGGCGTTTGAAAAACGATGAAATTGAAACCACGCTGCTCGAAAATTTACGGCTTTCCGGTTCGCCCAAAAAAGACTCCATTGCCCGGGCCGTACCCATTGTCAAACACGAATGGATACTCACCACTGATGCTGACTGTACCGTAGATACCAACTGGCTGTTGACGCTCGACAATTTCATCCAGCAAAATACCGGCGCTGAAATGGTGGTTGGCGCCGTGACCTATAAAACGAAAAACAACTGGTTCCACCACTTCCAACAACTCGATATGCTCTCGTTGCAGGGCACGACCATAGGCAGTTTCGGAATCGGGAAACCGTTTATGTGCAACGGGGCGAACTTTGCCTACACCAAAAAATTCTTTAACGACTTGGGCGGTTTTGGCGGCATCAGCAACCGGGCGGGTGGCGATGACGTGCTGCTTTTGCAGAAGGCAGTAAAAAAACATCCGGAAAAGTTGCAGTACCTGAAAAATGCAGCGTCCATTGTCAAAACCAAACCTGAAAATGACTTGTTCGGCTTGTTGATGCAACGCGTGCGCTGGGCCGGAAAAACCAGCGGATACAGCAGCAATTATGCGAAAATGCTGGCGGTAATAGTGTTGTTGATGAATTTTTGTTTGATTGCTGGTTGCGGGTTGCTGGTGGTTGGAAAATTAGATTGGAAAATCCTGATGGGTGTATTCCTTATCAAATATATGGCAGATTATGCACTGCTTTGGAAAGCAAATTCTTATCTGTGTAAAGGCAGATTCCTATTGCCTTTGGCCAGCAGTGTGGTCTATCCTGTTTTTTGCAGCGTTGTAGGGTTGTATGCCTTGTTGTTGGGCCGTTTTAGTTGGAAAGGCAGGACTTTTAAACAATAAATCAAATCTATCGGAAGGCCCTGGCCCAGATGGGATGGAAAGCTTTTTGACGGCTGTTTTTTGGTTTTTTTATTGCTGGAATGCGACCGAAGGAAGCACTTTCAGGAATTTTAAAAAACCGGAAACGGCAGCAAAAACTTGGAAGGACAGCTGGATAAAGCCACTAAAAAAGCGCTTGAATTACTTTTCTGTTTTGATGATGACCGGCAAAATGAATTGGGTTTTTACCGGGATGCCGCGCTTGGTGGCCGGGTTTATTTTGGGGAAATTGACCAATTTAGACCTTAGGATGCTGTCTATTTTTACGGTGTCATAAGCCACGCTGTCTTTCGGGAATTGGGGCTCGAAAAGCAATTGTGAATCAGGAAATACGGTCACTTTTACTTCAATGGTGTCAATTTCGGGGTACATCACCGAAAGGGTATCGATGCTGATTTTTTCCTGGATGGTACTGGTGAGGTATTCAAAAAAGCATTGTTTGCGCAGGGTGTCGTTGGTGATTTTTTCACATTCGGCAACTGACGGGTATTCGTCTACTTCCTGCCAATTGATTTCCTTGATCTGCTTTTCGAGCAGTTCTTTTTCGTCGGGTACTTTTCTGTCAAAGTACTGACAAGACTGCAGGGTAAAAACCACCAATACCAAGAGCTGCAGCTTTTTCAACGGTTGGCTTTTTTGGAGTTCGCGTAATCATCGTAATTGCGGTCAAACCATTCCTGTTTTGTTTTTTCGGCTTCGGCTTTTTGGTCTTTGTAGAGCAATCCGAGCTTTTCGGAATAGATGGCTATCTTGATGGTATAGGTATAAAATTCTTCTTTGGTAAGCAGTGTTTTGGCATTTTGCTTTTCGAAAAATTCAAAGAACAGCGCATCAAAATCTTTTTTGGAATAGGCCCGCACTTCTTTTTTATATTTGGTGTACAAATCTTCCTTGAGCTGTCCGTCTACCGGGTTTAGCTTTTTTTCCTGCCCATGGACAAGACTTGTTGTTCCTAAAAATAATAGGCAAAAAACCGGAATCAGGAAAAATTTTCTCATATTCGTTTCACATTTGTTACTGATGGACTTGTCTGGTTGTTTCACTCACGTCAAAAGTACTAATTTTTATTATATATGGATATTATATTGATTATTCTTGGTTTACTGTGTTGTATAGGCGGTTTATTGGGGAGTTTCCTGCCTGTTTTGCCTGGGCCTCCCTTAAGCTGGGTGGGCCTGCTGTTGCTTTACCTTACCGAAAAAATTACGCTGAATTACTGGGTGCTGGGCATTACCCTGGCCTTGACCGTAGTGGTTTCTGTATTGGATTACACCATTCCGGCCAAGGGAACGAAACATTTTGGTGGTACCAAATATGGCATCTGGGGTACCAATATTGGTTTGCTTGTGGGCTTGTTTTTTCCACCATTCGGATTCATACTCGGGCCTTTTATCGGGGCTTTTGTAGGGGAATTTGCGACCAACTCCTACAACCAGAAAGCAGCTTTGAAGGCGGCTTTTGGTGCTTTTATGGGTTTCCTTGCTTCTACTTTTATGAAATTCATGGTCTGCCTTTCGTTTTTCGGATTGTACCTTTATCTGCTCATCACACAATAAGCCAATAAAAAAGGCGTCCGGTAAAGGGCGCCTTTTTATATTAATCAGGTAGAGAAAATTATTTCACCATTAATTTTTTGATCATTTTCAGGTTGGTATCGGTAGTCACTTCAATAAAGTACATACCGGAATTCAGGTCTGACAAATCAATCGTTTCCGTAACTGTATTGTTGCTTTTGACGGAACGGATAGTTTTTCCTAAAAGGTCATACACCACAATGGAAGACAAAGCATCCTGGTTGTTGGCCAATGATACGGTCACTTCTCCTGAAGTCGGGTTCGGATAACAGACAAAGTCGTTGCTGTTATATTGGTTCACTCCCAAAGCCACAAATTGTGTACTGAACACATTGGTTACAATCGCCGGATTAAAGTCAAAATAAATCGAGGCCGCATTGTTGATGATATCGCCTACTGCATAGCCTGGTTTTGGTTTGATCTTGAAAGTAATGTAACCTTTCCCGATGTTGGTATTGGCCACAGAAACAGGCAGTTGAATGTTGTCAAACCTCCAATTCAGTGTATTGCCTACCCTGTCGAGGTTGTAGGCGTGGCTGGCACTCACCATTTTAAGGCTGGTTTCATCCAGTTTGGCATCAAGAACATCATTCACCCTTACGTTGATGGCACTGGCGGTTCCGGTATTTTCAAAACGGATGGTGTAATACAAATAATCATTCGGAGTAAAACTGGAGAACATAATCCTTCCGCCATGGGCTTCCATTTTGTCGTTCGGGTCATAAGCGTTGATGATGACCTGCGCACAGGAGGAAGTATTGTTTTCAGGAATAGTATCTCCGGTCAAAGGTGCTATAGTGGCCACATTGGTAAGCAATTGTCCGGCAGCCACCGTAGGAATGGTAGGCACCTGCATGGTTACTGTCATGGTCCTGGTTTCAAAAGGAGCCAGGTTGGTGAAGTTAAACGTGAAGCCGGTAGCCGTTGGTACCGTTCCTGTTTGCGTATTTCCTGTGATAGTTACGTTAGCATCTTTAGTGAAAGTGAGGGTTCCTGAAGCAACCAGCTGATTTCCGAAATTGGTATAGCTTATCTTTTCCATATAGGTAAATCCTGGTCTTGGTGCTGTTAAAGGCACTACCGTTACCGCAAGGTCATTATAAGCCTGAACAACCGTTACCGGGAAATAATATGAAGTCATTCCGGCACCAACTGTAAGATTGCTGTAAGAAGCCGGTAATACGTTATAAGAGGCAGCATATCCGGCATCTACCGTATAACTTACATTATAAGAATTACTGGTGCTGGTGTCATAAATATCATAAACTCCTGTAGGGGCAATGATGTGGTGAACGGTGCCGTTGTTATTTTTTTCATAATGGAACTGACCCAACGGGAAATTTTGTTCCCCATTGTCCTTTATGCCATTGGTATTGCTGTCCAAGAATGCATTCATACGCAAGCCTGTACAGGCAATACTTCCGCCTGCAGGTTGTCCGATATTGGTTTGGGAGATGGTAATCATACCGGCCTGGTTGGCAAAATTGGTTACCATCAACAAATAATATTGTCCTGGTTGTGCATTCGTTATTACTGCAGTTTCAACCGCAGCGGCAGAATAACTGCAACCCGTGATATTGGCGGCAAGTAAGGCACTATTGCTGCATGGGGTTACCGGATTGGTAAAAGGCCCATACATGATGTAATCAACATCACTGGCACCGCCAGTATTGTTGACTTGTGTTATCAATAAATTAATAACCCCTGCAGTACTTACAGGAATGTAGAACCAAGTCGGGTTGGGTGTAGAACCCAAACAGCCAGCAGCACCTGTTTGCGGAACACCTGTGGTATTGGCAAACGGCACACCCAATGAACTACACAAAGAGTTGGCCGCAAGACAATTGGCCGCAGCATTACAGTTGGGTGAATTTTGCAACAGGAAGCTGTGAATCAAATCACAACCGCCCACCACTATTTCCCTTACGAAAATAGGGACCGAAGTGGGAGTTACACCCACTGGAAAAGCCGTAGGATCGGCAATCGGATTGATGCCGTTCTGCGCATCGGCAGCAGTAAGATAATATTGCAATACATTGGTGGTATTGATTTGCGCCTGAATATCGGTCAGGTTATAGATAATCACTCCGTTGCTGTTGTCATCACATTGTGACATCCCCATCAAATTGGTATTGGCCAATAAGGTAGTATTTGAGGTAAGGGTAAAAGTCATGATTTGGTAATTCCCTCCTATTTCCTGTAATCTGGCAAAAATGGTAAAAACAGGGGTTGACGGGCAAAAAGGAGAAGACAAAGCGTTCGTCGCATTCGCAGCATCGCCTTGTGAAGCATAATAACTAACAGTATAAGCTGATGGGTTGAGTGTGCCTAAAATATTTGGTGTGTTGACAGACAAATCAAAACAGGCGAAATTCGGCCCATCTGTGCAGGCTGTCAGGTCATCTGGCAAACCAGGTACATTCGGACAAGGCGTGGTGAAAAAGTTGAGTGGCCCTACCCAACCGCTATTTTGTGTGGGGCTGCAAACATTTCTCACATAGACGACATAACTTGTATTGCAGGTCAATCCGGTCATGTAGACCGAATTTATACCTGTTGGAGCCATCCCTGTCGGAGGGGTACCAGGTTCTGGTTGTGTATTTGGCAGGCCAATATAATATTCGATAAAAGAACTCTGGTTTGGAGTAATCCAGGATAAGGCGGCTGAATTTGTAGTTACCTGACTAATGGCCAATCCGTTGGGCATTTCACACGTCGCACAAGCAACAGGTACAAGCTGAAGCATCCCGACAGCAAAGCAACCTGTCGCAGTATCTTCTACCCTGTAATACATTGGCGGTATGGTTGGCGTAGTCACGAAACTCACAAAACAAGAGGGGTTCGCTATGGCATTCGTATGTGATGCTGCATCTGCTTGGGTTTGGAAGAAATTCACATTTAAATTGGGATTCCCATTGAGGATTGAAGGAACCACCTGTGTCAGGTCCCAACAATTGGTTGCCCCGTTATTGGCACATACCGTTAGGGTCTGGGCAGGCGCGAGCGGTGTTGGATTCACCTTCAAGTTATAAGTCGTAATCTGAACCTGACCGGTTACGGTATTGACAATCCGGGCAAAAATCAATTGCGGATTGGAAACATTGGTATAGTTTGCGGGCAACGGATTGGTTCCGCTGGCGGCATCACTTTGGTTCAGGTGGTGTGTAACAACAAGATTCTGGTTGTTGGCCAAAATTTCCAATCCGATTTCAATCATCATAAAAGAGGCAAATCCATCATTATTGTCATCACAGACATTGTTGAATTGGAAAGGCTGATTGAGCGATTGTGAAAAAATAAAGGTGCTTGTGAAAAGCAAGATCAATAAGAGTAATTGTTTTTTCATAGTTTTTTGGTTGTTTGATTTTCGCAATAAAGCGAAGCAATATACAAATTTTCAACACATTACCAAAACAAAACCCTATAAAAGCAAAAAAACCATCCACAATAAAATGGAAAGCTTTTCAAATATTATTTTACTAATAATTTCTTGACTGCTTTCAGATTCGAATCAGTAGTTGCCTCAATGAAGTAAATTCCCGGAGTTAATCGGGATACATCCACTGTGACAGTTGTTTCATTCGATTTCTGAGAAATGATTGTTTTTCCTAAAACATCATAAACCAAAATAGAAGCTATGTTATTTTGAGTATCAATCAACGACAGTGTTACTATTCCGGAAGCAGGATTTGGATATAAAATAAAATCATTCTTTTCAAATTGGTCAATTGCTAAAGCAGCGACAAATTCCGTGCTGAATAAATTGGTCACAATAGCCGGATTAAAATCAAAGTATATTGATGCATCATTGTTGATTATATCACCAATCGCATAACCCGGTTTCGGCTTTATTTTAAAAGTAATATAGCCCTTTCCTATTGTTGAATTAGCTACTGAAACCGGCAGTTCAATACTCGTAAAAGTCCAGATTAAATTACTCCCTTCCCTATCCAATTGATAGTTGTGGCTGGAATTAATCATACGCAATGAGTTTTCATCCAATTTAGCATCCAAAACATCAGTAACTTTTATATTCCAGGCACTCGTGGTTCCTGTGTTTTCAAATCGGATTGTGTAATACAAATAATCGTCTGAGGTAAATGAGGAATGTACAATCCTTTCCCCATGTGCTTCAATTTTATCGTTTGGATCATAAGCATTTATAATTGATTGAGAACAAACACTTGTGTTATTCAAAGGGACAAAATCTGTTGACGAAAGAATTGACGCACTATTAGTAAGAATTTGTCCGGCACTCACAGTTGGTATTGGAGGCACCTGCATACTTACGGTCATTGAACGGGATTGAAAAGCAGATAGATCTGTAAAATTGTATGTAAAACCGGTTGGTGTTGCCGTGGTACCCGACTGTGAATTTCCGATAATTGTTATATTGTTATCTTTAGTAAAGTTGATCGTTCCTAAAGAAATTGTGCCATTACCATAATTGCTGT
>CAZXRX010000044.1:0-16033 GCA_964642945.1 uncultured Flavobacterium sp.
TCAGGACGGTTGTATACCGGGATGATGATGGAAAAATACATGGTCTGGAAAATTTTAACAAATATACGTTACCAAAAAGAAAAGCCCTGCAAACACAGGACTTTTTATTTATTTTATAACAACTGCAATAGCAGATTATTATTCCTTGATGCTTTCAATCGGCACGATTTCATTGGTATCTGCCTGGTAATCCACTTCCGGGAAACCGAATCCGAAAAGGTGGTGGAAATCACTCCTGTAGCCTTCAAGGTCGCCAATTTCAGGCAAGGTTTCGGTTGTGGCTTTTTCCCATAAATCGGCTACTTTTTGCTGAACATCGTCACGCATTTCCCAGTCGTCAATACGAATCCTACCTTTTTCGTCCACAGGAATGTTGCCATCACCACGGTACAGCCTTTCGCTGTACAAACGCTGCATCTGTTCAATACAACCTTCGTGTAGGCCCGCTTCCTTCATGGTTTTGTACAACAACGAAATATATAACGGAATCACTGGAATGGCCGAACTGGCTTGGGTTACCAAAGCTTTGTTGACCGATACATAAGCATTTCCGTTGAGGGATTTCAGGGCATCGGTAATTTCAAAAGCAGTCGCTTCGAGGTGGTCTTTGGCTTTGCCGATGGTTCCTTTGCGGTAAACGGGTTCAGTCAATGCCGGTCCGATATAAGAATAAGCTACCGTCATGGCACCTTCCGAAAGGGCATCTGCTTTTTTCAAGGCATCCATCCACATGGCCCAGTCTTCACCACCCATTACTGCCACTGTATTTTCGATATCATCGCCGCTGCAAGGCTCAATGGAAATCTCGGAAACTTTACCGGAATGAAAATCGACTGTTTTATTGGTGTAGGTACTTCCGATAGGTTTCAATACCGAACGGTGCAAAACGCCTGTAACAGGATGCTGGCGCACAGGTGAAGCCAAGCTGTATATCACCAGGTCTACTTTCCCTAAATCTTTTTTGATCAGGTCTATGGTTTGTTGTTTTATTTCATTGGAAAACGCATCGCCATTGATACTTTTGGCATACAAACCGGCTGCATGGGCTTCTTTTTCAAAAGCTGCAGAATTGTACCAACCCGGGGAAGCCGTTTTGCCTTCACTGGCCGGTTTTTCAAAGAACACCCCGATAGTGGAAGCTCCTGAACCAAAAGCACTTGTAATTCTTGAAGCGAGGCCAAATCCGGTAGAAGCACCAATAACCAATACCTTTTTGGCTCCTTCAATGTTTCCTTTTGATTTTACGTAAGCGATTTGGTTTTTTACATTCTGATCGCATCCTTTAGGTTGGGAAGTCAGGCAGATGAATCCTCTCATTCTGGGCTCTATAATCATAAAATAAAGATTTGCAGTTAGTTAGTTTTTTTGTTTTGCAGCGACAACGTCACCAACAAATGTAACTGATTTTTTTTAGTTGAGCAATGCCTTGGCGTGATTTAAGGCGGAGTCAGAAATGGCCGCGCCGGAAAGCATCTGGGCGATTTCGGTGATGCGTTCGTCTGGGGTAAGCAACTTCAATTCTGACTGGGTTTGGTTGTCACGGATGAATTTGTACACCTTGAATTGCGACTTGCCCTTGGCGGCAATCTGTGGCAAATGGGTAATGGCCAACACCTGCATATTTTGACTCATGGCGGCCATGATTTCACCCATTTTGTGGGCAATTTCGCCTGAAACCCCGGTGTCAATTTCGTCAAAAATAATGGTCGGAAGATTTGAGTATTCTGATAAAATGGCTTTTACCGCCAACATAATACGTGACATTTCCCCCCCTGAAGCCACTTTTTTGAGCAGTCCGAAATCAGAACCTTTGTTTGCCGAAAAAAGAAACTCGAGTTGGTCTTTGCCGTTGGAAAAATAACTTTCCTTTGGCTGTAATTGAATGTTGAAACGGGCGTTGGGCATGCCCAATTGCTCGAGTATGACAGACAATTTCTGCGTCAGTACCGGAATGGTTTCTGTCCTTTGCTGGTGAATTTGGGCTGCAATACGGTCAAGATTTTGTTCCGTTTCAAGGATGGCTTTTTCCAGTGCTGCAATCTCAGATTCGAGCGTAGCGACCGAAACTACTTTGTTGTCCAAGTCATTTTGTATGTCGAGCAATTCAGCAATGGTACTGACCTGGTGCTTTTTCTGAAGGTTGTAAATCAGTTGCAATTTTTCATTTACGCGTTCGAGTTCGCCCGGGTTGAAAAGCAGTTTTTCTGAAAGTTGCTGCAATTCTTTTTCAATATCATCTGTTTCTATTACCAAACTCGAAATGCGTTCGGCAAGGCTTTCATAATCTTTGGAATACTGTGCGTTCTTCTGCAAAGCCTGCCTGATTTCCTTTAATCTGTTGAGGATACCAAATTGTTCGTCGTTGAATAAAGCAGATGACTTTTGTGCATTTTCCTGAATCAGCTCTATGTTATTGAGGGTCTCTGATTGCGACTCGAGATCCTGCTGTTCGTCTTCCTTGAGGTTGGCTGTAAGCAGTTCTTCCAACAGAAAGGCATTGTAATCCTGCTCTTTCAGCGCCAGTTTGAGTGTTTCCTGTTTGGTTTCAAGGTCAGATTTGGCCGCTTTATAGGATTTCAGCAACGAAGCATAGTCTGATAAAATGGCATTATGGGAAGCAATCGAATCAATAATCCGGAACTGCATTGCATCATCGGAAAGCTCCTGGGTTTGGTGCTGCGAATGGATGTCAATGAGGTACTGGCTCAAATCTTGTAATTCCTGTAAGTTTACGGGCGTATCATTGATAAAGGCCCGCGATTTCCCTGAAGGCAGGATTTCCCTACGGATAATCGTCTCGTCTTCATAATCGAGGTCGTGGGTTTTGAAAAAGGACTTTAAATGGTAGTTTTTGATAGCGAAATGGGCTTCAATCACACATTTCTCTTCTTTGTTCTTTAAGGAAGTCAAATCGGCGCGTTTGCCCAAAACCAAACCCAATGCGCCCAAAAGGATTGATTTTCCGGCTCCGGTCTCACCGGTCAAGGTAGAAAATCCATCAGAAAATCGGACTGACAGTTTTTCAATCAATGCGAAATTTTCGATGGACAATGAGGTAATCATGGATGGAGGGATAAAGGTCTAATCTGCAATTAAAGCTTTATTTTAGACCATTTAGTAGAGTTAGTAGGCGAAATCCTGCCCAGTTTGTCCAACAATTCTGTTAACGGAACACTTGGCCCACCGGTAAATATGGATACGATTTCATCGGCTTTAGCATCAAAGAACACCCTGGTAAGATAAGCATTCGGTCGGGTATTGTTCAATTCCGCCAAAGTATTGATGGCATTGATGATCATTTCCTTGGAACCTTTCAAATCGTTGTGCATCTCATCCAAGCCTAAAAAATGATAACTGAACATCGCATCCCTGTAAGGTTGGTAAGTTGGCGACAGCAGGTCATTTACCAGATAATAGCGGTTTTGCTTTTTCTCGGTTTGAGACCATCCTTTATACCCTGCGGGTAAAGCGAGGTTTACAATGTCTTGTGCGATGACAAAATAAGGGGTTCCACCACCTGTTTCAAAGGTTTCGGCATCGGCCCCGATAATCATGTAAGCATAGTAAGCCAAGGTGGAAATCAGATTGGTGTCGTAACTGTTTGGGTTGTAAGTGATGTTTTCAAATTCAATATAGGAAAAATCGAAGTCCTTGTCGTTGATATTCAGTACGGGTGAAGAATAGGTAGAATTGAATATAGTACGAGAAGACTGCACCTGGATGCTGGCCTCAAACTGGTTGGCATTGGCTGCATTGTTGATGGTAATAAACATCGAACAGAGTATCCTTTCGCTGGGTTTGAAGTTTTTTTCGGTCCAGATGGTCTTGTTCATGAAATCGTTCAGTGACTTTTCAAGGTTCTTGAAAATCTGGTTGTTGGTAGAGGCAACTTTGTCTGTGTTGACGGTTACTTTACAGTTCAGCTCCTGGCCTTGGGCAAAAACCACAGACAACAGCGATATAAAAATCAGTATTTTACGCATGGAAATGTTGTATTACTTTGTTTATAATGTCGTTTGCCACTGCTTCTTTCGATTTGAGTTCCATCGGTTCAACCACAAAATTGCTGTCAATAAAAGTAATCTTGTTGGTGGGTTGTCCGAAACCTGCCCCCGTATCGTTAAGCGAATTTAAAACAATCAAATTTAGGTTTTTTTTCTGAACTTTCAACTTGGCATTTTCAATTTCATTTTCGGTTTCCAGTGCAAAACCAATCAGGAACTGGCTTTTCTTGGCCTCCCCCATTGATGCCAGGATGTCTTTGGTCTTTTCCAGCGCTATGGTAAAATCTTCTGTATGCTTTTTTATCTTTTGCGCGGCTACATCTTTCGGCCTGTAATCTGCCACAGCAGCAGCGGCAATCGCCACGTCTACAGTTGCATAATATTGGTGGCAGGCCTCATACATTTGCTGAGCCGAGGTTACTTTTACGAGCTGAATGTTGCTGTTTTTTACTTCCAGATGCGTTGGCCCTGAAACCAAAATCACTGTAGCACCAAGCCTTGCGGCACATTCGGCTATATCATAACCCATTTTGCCGGAAGAATGGTTTCCTATAAAACGTACCGGATCGATGGATTCGTATGTGGGACCTGCGGTAATGAGTATTTTTTTTCCTTTCAGCGGCAATTGGCGCTCGAGGTCGGCTTCGAGAAAAGCAATGATATTTTCGGGTTCGGCCATCCTTCCTTCCCCGGAAAGCCCACTGGCCAATTCGCCAGATTCTGCCGGAATGATGGTATTTCCGAACTTTTTCAAGGCAGCAAAACTATCAAGGGTGGATGGGTGTTTGTACATGTCCAAATCCATGGCGGGAGCAAAATAAACCGGACATTTGGCAGACAGATAGGTAGCTATCAATAAATTGTCACAGGTACCGTGGGCCATTTTTGACAAGGTATTGGCCGTTGCGGGCGCAATGACCATCAAATCGCCCCAGAGCCCCAATTCGACATGGTTGTTCCATTGGGCGTCTTTGTCGTCTTCGTTATAAAAAGTGGAGTGAACCGGATTTTTGGAGAGTGTGGATAAGGTAAGCGGCGTTACAAAATCCTTGGAAGCAGGTGTCATGACCACTTGGACCTGGGCACCTGCTTTTATGAATAACCTGACCAAAGCTGCAGTTTTATATGCGGCAATTCCGCCAGAAACACCCAGCACTATTTTTTTTCCGCTTAAAACTGACATTTTAGCTTATTGATCTGAATTCCTGTAGTAAATTTTACCATCCATCCATTCCTGAACGGCCAACGCATGTGGTTTAGGTAGTTTTTCGTAAAATTTGGATACTTCAATTTGCTCCTTGTTTTCGAAAACTTCTTCCAGGCTGTCGTTGTAAGTGGCAAATTCTTCCAACTTGTCAATCAATTCCTTTTTGATTTCGGCATTGATTTGGTTGGCCCTTTTCGCCATAATGGTGATGGCTTCATACACATTGCCGGTTGGTTCTTCTATTACATTTTTGTTATAGGTAACAGTGTTTACCGGTGCATTCGTTTTCTTTAAATCCATGGACTTTTTATTTTGAAAATTGTTGTAAATCTTTATCTATCCTGACCAACATTTCGTCGGCTTTGGCTTTGTATTTGGTTCCTGAATTGAATTTCATCAAAACGGAGTAGGCACTTTTGGCATTGTTCAGCCTTTCTTCCATTTTCGACGGGATGCTGTTAATGGCCAGGTTGTAGGCTGAATCCAGTTTGTAATAGAGCGCGTCTTCCTTGAAAGGCGTTCCCGGAAAATCAGAAATAAAATTATCAAGGGCAACAATGGCTGACTTGTAATCGTAAGTGGTATTGTATTGCTTGGCAATTTCAAAACTTTTCTTTTCCAGCTTGTTTTTGAGGGTTTTCATCACCGCATTGGCTTCCTCCAGCCTGCTGGAATTCGGATAACGGTCAATAAAAGTCTGGAGTTTGTCGATGGCTTTGTCTGTATCTTTTTGGTCCAGCGTGTAGACCGGTGACAACATCGAATAACTCTTGGCTCCTAAAAAAGCAGCCTCTTCGCTGTATTCACTTTTCGGATAACTCGACGAAAAATTCTCGAACTGGTATCCGGCAAGGTAATATTGTTTGGTTTTGTAATACGATTGCGCAAACATGTAAAACATCTTTTCACCCTGTGGTTTCCCTTTATAACCCGGACCTATCTGCTCAAACAACCGGATGGCTTTATTGTATTTGCCTTTTTCGTACTGCTTGGTGGCGGAGGTCAATTTCAGCCCCATATCTTCCGATTTAAGGGCTTTTTGATACTCACTGCAAGATGCGAATAAAACTACTAAGGCGATGAATGATAAAAATTTCTTCATTTGATATTGGGCGCTTTTCTTAAAGGCTTACTGCTTAAAAAAGCAACTGCAAAATTAGTTAATAATTAGATACAACAAAATATTTTTTCAATTGATTTCGAATGCGGGTGCAACAAATAAAATTAATTTATTTTTTTTGTGAAATCCTGAAGACGTTGCGCCAAATTGCCGTCTACATTTACCAAGGGCAAACGCACGGTATTTTCAGACAAACCCAATGTTTTAAAGACCTCTTTGATACCTGCCGGATTTCCTTGTTCAAAAATCATGTCGATAGCATCGGCAAAAAGGTAATGCAGTTTATAGGCTTCATCCACCTTGCGGTTAAGCCCCAAGCGCACCATTTCTGAAAATTGTTTCGGAAACCCTTCCCCAATTACCGAAATTACCCCACTTCCTCCGGCCAAAACCATGGGTAAAGTAATCATGTCATCACCTGAAATTACCAAAAAACTTTCCGGTTTGCCCTGGATGAGTTTCATGGCCTGTACGATGTCGCCGGCAGCTTCCTTGATGGCTACGATGTTCCTGAAATCATGGGCCAGCCTCAAAACGGTGGAAGGCAACATATTGCTGGCAGTCCGTCCGGGTACATTGTATAAGATAATTGGCAAGGGTGAGGCTTCAGCTACTGCCTTGAAATGCTGGTAAATGCCTTCCTGTGTGGGT
Source organism: uncultured Flavobacterium sp. (assembly GCA_964642945.1). Taxonomy (GTDB): domain Bacteria; phylum Bacteroidota; class Bacteroidia; order Flavobacteriales; family Flavobacteriaceae; genus Flavobacterium. The sequence goes on from CAZXRX010000044.1 coordinate 6,983, forward strand.
TTGTTGTAATAAGGTGAAACAGACAATACCGCCTGGAATGCCGACAAATCACGGGTTTTCAGTTCAGAAACAACTGCTGCGGTGTCATTTCCGCCCACGCCCAAAACCAAAGGCAAACGGCCATTATTGGTATGGACAACCGTATCGATTACGAGTTGTTTTTCTTGTTCATTCAGCGTGGCATTTTCTGCGGTTGTCCCCAAAACCACGAGGTATTCGATGCCGTTATCAATCTGGAAATTGACAATCCTGGCCAGGGCGTCAGTATCTACGGAAAAATCTTTTTTGAAAGGCGTAACCAATGCCACTCCTGTTCCAATTAGTGATTGCATGTTAGAGTTTGTTTAGTATTTTTAAATATTTGAATAGTTCGTCTACAAAAACCTTATAATTTTCTGCCTTGGTATTGATCATGAAATGGTTCAGGCGGTTGTCAACACTGGAAAAACCTACCTTGAAATCTGCTTTTGACAAATGGGTCAGGAGCATCAATGCCGCTTTTTCGGTATCGTAATAGCTAATCAGCAAATCAAACTTGCTTATGATAAAATCATTGACTTGCTTTTTTTCGAATACCCCATTCCAACTGATGTCTTTGTGGGTAAAAACCGGATAATCGAATGTCTCATTTTTTTTGACCAAGTCCTTGAAAACAAAAAAACGGATATTTTCAGGAGCTATTCCGTACCCAATCAATTCTTTTAAGAGCGACTCCTTTTCGTAAAAGTAGGTTTCGTCAAAAACAATCCCGACGGTTTTTATTGGCTGTACGGAAGGGGTATATTTAACATTCAGTAAACTTTTCTTGAACTTTTTTTTGATGAAAAAATCCTTTATTTTGTTTAAAAACATACTACTTTTACTTACTGAACAAAATTAATCAAATTTAGCGTCATTACAGATGGTAAAACTAAAAAACAATACGGTCGTATTAAAACATTTTGGTTTATTATTAACATTTTTGCTGTTGGTTTCCTGTGCCCGGAATCCGTATCAGGTGACCCGGATTGAAGGCAAAAAAATAGGGATTAACCAAAGCCAGGATGCAGCTGATCAACAAAGCACGCAAATGGAGGCCTTCATCAAGCCTTACCGTGACCATATTGATGCTGATTTAAGTACCGTTTTGGCCTATTGCCCTGAAAACCTCGACAAATCGAAAGGCGAATGGCAAACCAACATTGGGTCATTCATGGCCGATGTTACGCTTCAAAAAACGGCGCCCCTTCTGCAAAAAAGAGAAAACAAAACCATCAGTATCTGCCTGCTTAACCACGGTGGTATCAGAAGCGTGATTCCGAAAGGCAATGTCACGGCCAGGACGGCTTATGAAGTCATGCCTTTTGAAAACAGTGCCATTGTGATTGGTTTGAAAGCGGCGCAAATCATGGAAATGATCCAATACATCATTACCGAAAAAAAGCCCCATCCGTTAGCCGGACTCAGCTTTACCATCGACAAAAACAACCAGCCCAAAAACATCCTCATCCAAGGAAAACCAATGGACGGAAACAGTACTTATTATGTTGTCACTTCTGATTATTTGTCCAACGGTGGCGACAACATGACCTTCTTCAGAAAAGGGACCGAACAATACGATCTTGATTACAAACTGCGGAACATCCTGATTGATTATTTCAAGGAAGTGGATACCCTTAAAATCAACACTGACATACGCATTACCAAAGAATAAGACAATGGAAAGAAGGAAATTCATAAAAAACACGGCAGTCGGCTCTGCATTTTTATCCTTGGGTGGCTTGTCATTGAGCAGTTTTTCTGAGGCAGACAGCAAACACATCACCATATTGCACACCAATGATGTGCACAGTTATATCGATCCGTTTCCTGCCAACCATCCGAAGAACCCAAACATGGGTGGCGTGGTCAGAAGGGCTACACTCATTGAAACCATCCGCAGGGAAAATCCCAACACCGTGTTGCTCGATGCCGGTGACATTTTTCAGGGGACGCCTTATTTCAACTATTATGGGGGCGAACTCGAATTCAAGCTTATGGGCATGATGAAATATGATGTGGCCACCATCGGCAACCATGATTTTGACAATTCCATCGACGGATTGCTGGCCCAGTTGCCCAATGCCAAATTTGATTTTGTGTCTTCCAATTACGATTTTAAAAATACCGTGCTCGATGGTCATATAAAGCCTTACCGCATATTGATGGTAGATGGGGTTTCTATCGGGATTTTTGGTCTGGGCGTGCAACTGGATGGTTTGGTAGACAAAAAAAACTATAAGGAAACCGTATATCATGACCCTATAGAAGTAGCCACAGACATGGCGCGGCTGTTGAAACAGGAAAAAAAATGTGACATTGTGGTTTGCCTTTCGCACATCGGCTTTCAGTACAAGGATGATCCGAACAAGGTGTGTGATATGATTCTGGCCAAAAAAACCAGAGATATTGACCTGATTATCGGGGGCCACACCCACACTTTCCTGGAAAAACCGGTTTTAGAAAAAAACCTTGACGGAAAAGAAGTGGTCATCAACCAGGTAGGTTGTTACGGCCTGAATTTAGGACGGATAGACTTTTTTGTAAGCAACGACAAAAGCCTCACTTCAAACGGAAGGGCCATCGTGATTTGATTCGACCGACAGCACATATTTATAGAATGTAAAAAAGGCCAATACATTAAGTAACATCGCCAAAGGCCTGATGTATTCGAGGGAAATGTTATAGAGGTAGTAACGTTCCACATAAACGACCATCTGCAGCCCCAAGAACAGCAACACCGAAACCATTAACAATGAATTTTGCTTGTTGTCATTGATGATGTAGTTCGAAATACCAATCCCTCCCATAACGGCACCCATGATGTTGTGGACTATCAACAGGCCATAGCTGTTTTCCGGCACGTCTGAAGAAGCGAAAAACAGGTAAAAGAAAATGAACAACAACGGAACAGCTATTGCAATACAGAGTTTCCAGTTTTTTATATGGGCCAACCTGAAAATCAAATAAATCAGTAAAATGCGGTGAAATGTAAAGGCCACTACCCCATAAAACAAGGCTTCAGGTGATTTGGGTATAAACAACAGGTTGGTAATGAGTGAGAAAAGCATGATCAGGATGAAAATCCAGTCTTTTTTTTGGGAGGAAAACCAATACAATAGCATCAGCAAAAACGGGATTAAGGGTTTTGCCAGAAAGATAACCGAATTGGTGGAGTAAAATTCTGCAATGATTTCAATTAAAGCATTTGCAAAATATATAGTCATTAAAATTTTAACTATATTATTTTTTATACTAGCAATCATTTAGTAAAAATAATGAAATAAAAAATACGAAAATCATAATTTTTTATTTTTTTTATTTTCAGCTGACTGATAACCAATTCCTTATAAAACATCAGTTTTCAAGCAAGGCCAAAAATTCAGTTTCTGAAATGATTGGTATTTTGAGTTGGTTGGCTTTCTCCAGTTTGGCCGGCCCCATATTGTCTCCCGCCACCACATAATCCGTTTTGGCAGAAATGGAACTCCCTACTTTACCCCCATTGTCTTCGATGGCTTTCTTGAGGTCATCCCTTGAAAATTGTTCAAAAACCCCAGAAACGACGAAAGTTTTCCCCGCTAATTTGGTGGTGGCATCCGGATTGAATTTTTCCACCAATTCAAATTGTACCCCGACCATTTTCAACCTTTCAATAGCGTTAATATTCAGCGGATTATCGAAAAATTCAATAACGCTTTGCGCAATGCGTTCCCCTATTTCATCCACCAAAACCAGGTCCATTAAAGTCGCATTCCGAAGGGCATCAATATTTTTGTAGTGCTTGGCCAGTTTTTTCGCCACGGTTTCTCCCACATAGCGGATACCCAAGGCAAAAAGCACCCTTTCAAACGGGATTTGCTTTGATTTTTCAATGCCGTTCACCATGTTTTCAGCACTTTTCTGCGCCATTCGCTCCAGCGGAATGATTTGTTCTACCTTCAGATCATACAAATCGGAATAATCTTTTACCAGACCATTCTTGAACAAAAGGGCAATGGTTTCGCCCCCGAGTCCTTCGATATCCATGGCTTTCCGGGAAATATAGTGCTGTATCCTGCCGATAATTTGGGGCGGACAGCCGTAAAAATTCGGGCAATAATGTTGGGCTTCACCCGGTTTGCGCACGAGTTCTGTACTACATTCCGGGCAAAGGGTAATGTACCGGGTAGGTTCGGTTTCCTTACCACGCTGTACCACACCAATAATTTTCGGGATGATTTCGCCCCCTTTTTCTACAGCAACTTCATCCCCTAACCTTATATCAAGTTTTTCAATCTGGTCGGCGTTGTGCAGTGAAGCGCGTTTGACAATGGTTCCGGCAAGCTGTACCGGCTTCAGGTTGGCCACGGGTGTGATGGCACCGGTCCGTCCGACCTGATAGGAAATCGAATGGAGCACGGTAGTTACTTGTTCTGACTTGAATTTATAGGCAATGGCCCAACGCGGTGACTTGGCGGTGTATCCCAATTCCTGTTGGTGGTGGAAACTGTTCACCTTGATTACCACCCCATCTGTTTCATAAGGCAATTCGTGACGGTGTACATCCCAGTAATCGATGTATTCAAAAACCTCCTGCATATTCTTGGCCAACCGGGATTGTGCAGGCACCTTGAAACCCCATTCCCTGGCCGATTCAAGCCCGTCATACTGCGATTGGAAAGGCAGGTTATTTCCGATGATAAAATACAGCAAACAATCGAGCGGACGTTTGGCAACCTCGGCACTGTCTTGTAATTTGAGGCTGCCTGAAGCCGTATTCCTCGGATTGGAATAGGGTGTTTCCCCAATGTCGATGAGCTCCTGGTTCATCTTTTCAAATCCGGCAAAAGGCAGGATGATTTCGCCCCTGATTTCAAATTTCGGCGGAAAATTGCCTTTGAGTTCTAAAGGTACTGATTTGATGGTCTTGATATTGGCCGTGACTTCATCCCCCTGAAAACCATCGCCACGGGTGACAGCCTTCAGCAATTTACCATTTTCATAAGTAATGCTGATGGAGGCGCCGTCGTATTTGAGTTCGCAGGTATATTCGACCGGAACATTCCCAAGCGCCCTTTGGATGCGGTTTTCCCAATCCATCAAATCTTCCTTTGAATAGGAATTATCGAGAGAATACATCCTGTTTTCGTGAACAACCGTATTGAAATTCTTGGTAATGGCCCCGCCTACTCTTTGTGAGGGTGAATTTTCGTCAAAAAATTCCGGATGTTGTGCTTCGAGCTGTTGGAGTTGTTTGAGTTTCTGGTCAAACTCAAAGTCTGAAATTGTAGGTTGATCAAGTACGTAATAGTTGTGGTTGTGTACGTTGAGTTCTTCACGCAGGTCCTGGATAATTTTACCGGCATCCATATATCAAAGGGTATAAAGTGTGTAATTTGACTTTTTAAAAATAGTAAAATTTGAGCACAAACCACCTGTCGTTTTTATTTTTTAACCCAATAAAAAAGCAGGCCAATCCATTCAAAACAACCCATAAAAATTTATGAATAGTTTTGCCTAGCTTGGAAATAAATGATTTATCTTTGGGGATATTATTAAAATGCCGGGAGTATCGGCATTTTATTATTTTCAGATGGAGCCCCAATTCCGCTCATGAAAAACTGTTTGACGCCTTTATGAATAATATCGGTTTATTGTCTTGGCAGGCAAGATGTATTTAGACATTTTCCTTTTGATTGTGATGTGTATTAAATTACCCATTTACTGATTTCCTAATGTATAATCAAACTTAAATCATTTGCGGACATGCAGACAAACCACCCCCAATATGCAGCTTTAATCTTAAAAAAATTAAAACAGGCATTGAATATTACCACAGATGTCGAACTGTCTGAAATACTCAAGGTAAAACCCAATACCATTTCTACCTGGAAAAAAAGGAATACGATGGATTACGCTTGTATTATTGGAATATGCGGAACTTATGGTGTTGACCTCAACCAATTGTTTTTGGATACGCTCCCGGAAAGTTCCATTCCCAAAACCTATTACGAAACCACTATTGCCTCGGGGGAAAATCAGGTCAATTTTGTACAGGACCTGAGCACCCTGCCCAATCCTGGCGAAAATCCTTCAACACAAATCAATACCAATTAAGCCGAAATGATTCCGTTGATCTGCATGTAAAGCTGTCCGTCACTCAGGATAGCTCCTTCGGTAATAAGGTTAAACAAAGCGGCATTCCTGTCTTCCCCATATTCTTTCGTCCCGATATGGATTTCAACTGCGTCGGTAAACAGATTATCACCCAGCCACTGCAAACCTTCTTTTTCCATAAAATCTACACTGGTGTCCAGCGATTTCAAGACCATCGATTTGATGATTTTTTCCTGGCAATGGAACAGGAAAATATGGTTTTTGGAAAAGTGTTCCAGGAATTGGGCTCCTGTCAGCACACCTTCCCATATCAAATCAGAGAAAACATCAAGTTCCTGTTCGGCTATTTCAGGGGTATTGGCCTTGATGGTATCCCATTCGTTTTTGTCTATAGATTGGGTGGCGAGGAAGTTTGCAAATTCCTGATGCAGTGCTTCAAACTGCTCTTTGGTGAGCCTTTTGTATTTCATGGTTGGATTTATTTATCTTATGGGTGCCTGCCTGAATAAAAACAGACAAAAAAAAGTCCCGATTTATCATCGGGACCTTGTATTTACTTTTTGAAATATTATTGCTCAGCAATGATTTCGTATGGCAATTCAATTACCACATCCCTGTGAAGCCTAACGCTTGCGGTATATTTACCGGTACGTTTAACGACACCACTGGTGATGAATTTACGTTCTACCGGCTGACCTGCTTTTTCCAAAGCTTCAGCGATATCGATATTGGTAACCGATCCGAATAATTTTTCGCCACCTGCTTTTGAAGTGATTTTGATGTCTAATGCTTTCAAGGCATCAGCCACTTTTTTGGCATCTTCAACAATTTTCGCCTCTTTGTGCGCTTTTTGCTTCAAATTCTCAGCCAATACTTTTTTTGCAGAAGGAGTTGCCAATGAAGCAAAACCTTGCGGGATCAAATAATTACGTCCGTAACCGTTTTTTACTGTTACCACATCATCTTTAAATCCTAAATTCTGAACGTCTTGTTTTAATATAAGTTCCATGTTGTTGTCCTTATTATAGAAGTTAGGTTCCGTTTAATGGAAACCAACAACTGTATTTTTAATAAATTATTTTAATAAATCGGCCACGTATGGCATCAAAGCCAAGTGACGCGCCCTTTTCACGGCTACAGACACTTTTCTTTGGTATTTCAAGGAAGTTCCTGTCAAACGACGTGGAAGGATTTTTCCTTGCTCATTCACAAATTTCAATAAGAAATCGGCATCCTTATAATCAATATACTTGATTCCGGATTTTTTGAAACGGCAATATTTTTTTGTTTTATTGGTTTCAATGTTCAAAGGCGTTAAATATCTGATATCTCCGTCTTTTTTCCCTGAAGCTGATTGTTGTAATGTTGCCATGATTAGTTTGCTTTTGCTGCTTTAAGTTTTGCTCTTCTTCTTTCTGCCCATGAAATGGCGTGTTTGTCCAGACTTACTGTAAGGAAACGCATCACCCTTTCGTCTCTCCTGAATTCAGTTTCAAAAGCAATAAGTACTTCCGGAGCTACTTTGAATTCGAATAAATGGTAAAAACCACTTTTCTTGTTTTGGATTTCGTAAGCTAATTTTTTCAGGCCCCAATCCTCTTTGGATACCATTTCTGCTCCTCTGGAAGTAAGAAAATCTTCGAATTTGCTTACTGTTTCCTTTACCTGAACATCAGATAAAACGGGATTTAAAATGAAAACAGTTTCATAATGATTCATAAATAATGATTTTAATTAGATAAAATTGGGTGCAAAAGTAATCATTATTTTTTAATAAACAAGCGAAAAATAACTTTAATCGCTTAAATGCAAAAAAAGCCGATAAAGATTAGTTTTTTTAGAAAAAACATTTTACATTCGTCCTACCAAATCTATTAATGAAATAAATTATGAAACTAAATTGTGTAGTTGTTGATGACAGTTCCCTTCAAAGAATGGTCATTACAAAGTTAGTAAATAATCATCCCAATCTACATTTAGTGGGTGATTTTTCTAATGCAATTGAAGCGAAAAATTGCATGACGGTGCATACCGTCGACTTGATTTTTCTCGATGTGGAAATGCCCGTGATCAGTGGTTTCGATTTTATCGATGGCTTGAAAGCCAAGCCACAGGTTATTTTCATTACCTCAAAAGCAGAATATGCCCTTAAAGCTTTTGATTATGATGCCACGGACTACCTGCAAAAACCAATTGTATTGGAGCGCTTCAACGCCTCCGTAAAAAGAGCCTTAGACTTGCACATGTTACGGCAAGAGAACCACGAAGACGACGGCGACCACATTTTCATCAAAAGCAATCTGAAGAAGTTAAAGGTATTTACCAATAAAATCAAATGGATTGAAGCTTATGGTGATTACGTGAAAGTGGTGACCGAAGAAGACACCAACCTGGTGCTTTCGACCATGAAGTCGTTTGAGAACGACCTGTCGAAAGACAAATTCATCAGGGTACACAAATCTTACATTATCAATATTGATAAGGTAGAACGGTTCAACAGCAAATTTGCCGAAATCGGTGTGACCAAAATTCCATTGAGCAGAAATAAAAAAGAAGATTTAATCAAAGCCTTGGCCATTGCGTAAATTTACTCAATAAAAATCGACATTCAGGCCTACCTTAATGGCCCTGTATTGCGGAATAACATCAAAACTATTCAGGATTTTCTGGATAGTTTTTTTTGTGCCTGATAGTGGCTGGTTTTGCGGTAATTTAATTAAGATGGTACGAATGTATTCATTACGGATTCTACTGATGGCGGGCTCTTCGGGGCCCAGCACAGGTATGGAAAGGTTTTGCTGCAACACCTGGTACAACCAAAAGGAGCCTTCTTTCAATTTTTCGAAATCACGGTGTTTGAGCGTAATCTTGATGAGCCTGAAAAACGGCGGATATTTATAAATCTGACGTTCATACAACTGTTCCTTGTACATG
>CAZXRX010000044.1:16043-20835 GCA_964642945.1 uncultured Flavobacterium sp.
GTACATGCCTTCAAAATCACTGGCTGTTACCTGTTGGATGATGTTGTGCATGGGGTTGTAAGTCTGGATAATGACTTTTCCTCTTTTTTCCGATCTTCCGGCCCGGCCCGCCACCTGTGTCATCATCTGGTAACTGCGTTCAAATGCCCTGAAATCGGGCTGGTACAACATATTATCGGCATTCATGATGCCTACCAACGACACATTGTCAAAATCAAGTCCTTTGGCCAACATCTGCGTGCCGACCAAAATATCGATTTCACGGTTTTTGAAGCTGTCAATCAGGTGTTCAAAACTGTATTTTCCCCGTGTGGTGTCTTGGTCCATCCGCTTGATTTTTTTGGACGGAAACAATTCTGCCAATTCCATTTCAATCTGTTCCGTTCCGAAGCCCTTTGTGGTCAGGTGCGGACTTGAACAGGCATGACAACTGACGGGTTTGGCAATCGAATGGCCGCAATAGTGGCAAAATACTTGGTTCTTGAATTTGTGATAGGTCAAACTCACGTCGCAATTGGGGCATTGCGGCACATGCCCACAGGTAAGGCATTCCATGACGGGTGAAAAACCACGCCGGTTCTGGAACAGGATGATTTGTTCACCGAGTGACAGCGCTTCAGTGATGGCTTCAATCAAAGTCAGGCTGAAATGGCCTTTCATGCGTTTGCGGAAATAACTGTCTTTAAGGTCAACGAGTTCGACCTCCGGAAGGGCCACGTTGCCGAAACGCTGTTGTAAGGCAACCAAGCCGAATTTACCCGATTGGGCGTTGTAATAAGTTTCAATGCTTGGTGTAGCAGACCCCAAAAGCACCTGGGCCTGATGCGATTGTGCCAAGACTATGGCCGCATCACGGGCATGGTAGCGTGGCGAAGGATCCTGCTGTTTGAAGGTTTGTTCGTGTTCTTCGTCTATGATGATCAATCCCAAATCTGAAAATGGCAGGAACAAGGCCGAACGCGCCCCGATGACAATTTTGGCACTGTCAGATTTCTGAAGTACCTGGTTCCAGACTTCCACCCTTTCGTTGTTGGAATATTTCGAATGAAATACCGCCACCTGATTGCCGAAATACTGCGTCAAACGGGCAACCAACTGCGTGGTCAGGGCAATTTCAGGCAAGAGGTACAACACCTGTTTGCTTTCTGTCAGGTAACTTTCTATAAGTTGGATGTAAATTTCCGTTTTCCCACTCGAAGTTACCCCGTGCAGGAGGCAGACCTCCTTTTCGGCAAAAACCTGGTTGATTTCGTCAAACGCTTTTTGCTGGGCTTCACTAAGCTGTAACTGGATGTCGGTTTTGTTTTTGTCAAAATTGACCCGGTCTTCCTGAAGGTAGTATTCCTCAAAAATGGTTTTGTCTACCAAGGCTTTTACGGTGGCCGGTGTGGCCTGCGCCTTTTCTGTAAGTTGCTTGACTGAAATATTCTTTGTTCCTTCGGCCTGCAACTGGAAATAATTCAGGAGTAATTCCTTTTGTTTGGCTCCTTTTAATAGATCGAGCAAAGCAACCAAAGCGGCTTCGGAGGTATAATTTTCGTGTAAACGGAGGTAACGTGTAAGCTTTGGTTTGTATTCTTCCTGGATTTCTTCCTGCAAGGTCAGGATGTTTTTCACCATCAGTTGCTGGATGACCGGAAAAATATTCTTTTTGTTAAGAATGGACATCACATCCTGCAATTTGAGTGAACTCTGGTGCTGCAGGGCTTCATAAACCAGGAATTCCTCGTCGGTCAGCTGGGTTTCATCCACGAAAGTGCCTGCTTTCTGTGAAACAAGGGTTTCACTTTCGAGCAAAAAGGCTGAAGGCAACGCCATCCGGAACACATCGCCTATGGGGCACATATAATAAGACGCTATCCACTCCCAATGCTTTAGTTGTAGTTCGTTGACAATGGGGGCCTCATCGAGAATCTGGTGGATTTCCTTGGCTTCGTAAAGGGTGGGCGGTGTTTGGTGCAAACCGGCCACCAAAGCCGTGTACATTTTGTTTTTGCCAAAGGGCACCATCACGCGCATGCCTTTCTTTATAAAATGGAATTCCGCTTCAGAAACACTATAGGTAAAGGTTTTGGGCAGGGAAAGTGGCAGTATGGCTTCGATGAAAAACATAATTGGAAGTAAGTGTACGAAGTTAAGGATACCAAACCAAAAGTGCAAAAACTAGGCTTGCTTTTTTACCCGGTACCAATATTGTGTGCGGCCAAGAAGGGTTACGCCAATATACCCGCGTACTTTGAGTTTGTCTTTTTCTTCCAGCTTGACGTAGCATTTGTAGTATTTGCCAATTTTGGGGTCGAGCACGGTACCGCCATCATACTGGTCACCGTCTTTTTTGAGCCCACGGATAATGACAAGACCCATCAATGGTTTGTCTTTGTCTTCGCCGGCGCAATGGACACATTTCTTGTTTTTGTGTTCGGTTTCAAAAATTTCGACAATGCGGGCATAATAAACACCACTTTTCTCAAAAATCTCGACAATGCCTTTTTCTTTACCGGAAAGGTCGTCAATGGTTTTCCAACGCCCAAGGATGGATTGTGAAAAACTGAATTGTGTTGCCAACAGGGCGGCAAATATCCAGTAAAATTGACGTCTCAGCGCTTGACTCATTAAATAGTTGGTTTATAGCTTGATACAAATATAGCTTTTTCCGGCAGAAATCAAAAACCGTTAGACCTGTGCTTCCAGTTCTTTGGCTTTATCGCGTTTGTGTTTCTGGATGATGGCGTTGAGTTCGAAGCCCAACAACAAAATCATGCAGTTGATCCAGATGTAAAACATGATGATGAGGAGTGTTCCGATAGAGCCGTACAATTCGTTGTATTTGGAAAAACGTACCACCCAGATTCCGAAGAAATAAGACGATAAAATAATCAGGATGGTCGTAAAAACCGAACCAATGGAAATAAACGGGCGTTTTCCGCCATCGCGCTTGATACCAAATTTGAACAATATTGAGGTGGTTATGAGAATCATCAGGATGACGAAAATGTAACGTCCCATTTCAATCAGCGGAATGTCATCAGACAGCACGTCCTGTATTTTGGTCTTTTGGATGAACACCTCAAAAACCACAATGGTCGCTACGGTCACAATCAGTAAGAATGAAAGCAGGATAGACATGCCCAATGAAACGAGGTATTGTCTGAAAAATTTGCGTTTCAGGGTAATGTGCTGGGAGTTTTCAAAGCCTCCTAAAATGGCATTGACCCCGTTGGTCATCAGGAAAATCGACATGATAAACCCGGTCGAAAGCAAACTGTCATAACTGTTGTGGAGGATGTCTTCAATGATTTTGTAAATGGCGTCGTAGGTATTGGGCGGCACACCTTCACGCACAAAGGACAGGAAATCTTCCTGGAAGCCTTGAATAGGGATATACGGAATGAGGTTCAATATAAACAGCGTAAACGGAAACAACGCCATGAAGAAACTAAACGCAATAGCCGCAGCACGGTAAGACAGTGCTCCGTTAATGATTCCCCTCAGATACAATTCCACCAGTTCATAAAGTGACAACCCATACAACCAACGGAACTTGACGCTGTGCAACAGGGCAATCAGTTGTTTGATGACGGGAAAATTCTTTATTTTACTTTCTAATGTCATTATTTTGGACCCAATGTTTTTTTTTAAATGGCCTTGAGGCTTAAGTCCATATTGTAAACGGAATGGGTCAATGCGCCCGATGAAATATAATCAACCCCACATTCGGCATAGGCCCGGATGGTATTCTCATTGATGTTGCCTGACGATTCGGTGAGGCATTTGTCGCCTATCATCGCTACGGCTTTACGGGTATCCTCAAAATTGAAATTGTCAATCAGGATGCGGTAAACGCCGTCATTCTGCAAAATTTCTTCAATTTCGGCCAGGTTTCGGGCTTCGACAATTATTTTTAAATCGAGCTTGTTTTCGGCAAGAAAAGCCTTGGTTTTAGCAATGGCCTGTGTAATCCCACCCGCAAAATCGTTGTGGTTGTCTTTCAGCATGACCATATCGTACAGGGCAAAACGGTGGTTTTCACCGCCGCCAATTTTTACCGCCCATTTCTCACAGGCCCTGAAACCCGGCGTGGTTTTGCGGGTATCGAGCACCTTGGTTTGGGTACCTTCGAGCAAATCGACGTATTTTTTGGTTTTGGTGGCAATGGCACTCATGCGCTGCATGGCATTGAGCACCAGCCTTTCAGCCTTGAGTATTGATTGGGAACTTCCCGAAACATGAAATACCACATCGCCATATCTGACCTTTTCACCATCATGGATAAAGGTTTCCACTTCGAGATTGGAATCGACATAATGAAAAACCATTCTGGCAAACCTAACGCCTGCAATGATGCCTTCGTCTTTTACCAATAATTTGGCTTTGCCTGTGGCAGAAGCCGGGATGCAGGCTAATGAAGAATAATCGCCCGGGCCGATGTCTTCACGGATGGCATTTTCGATAATAAGTTGGAGTTCTTCCTGAAATTGTTTTTCTGAAATCATGTGATGCGTTTGAAGGGCTAAAGTAATAATTTTTCCGGCTCCCTTTTTACCTTGATACAAAAGTAAGCAAAAAGAAAAACGAAAACCTTTATCTTTGTGCGCTCATTACGAAACCATGAACATCAAATTGCTCACCATAGGCAAAACCGACAACAAGGCCCTGCAGTCGCTCATTGACGATTACAGCAAACGGTTGTCGTTTTATGTAAAAATTGATCTTGAAATCAATCCCGATCACAAGAATGCCAAAAACCATTCGGAAGCCCAACACAAGGAAAAAGAACGCGAATTGATATAGT
>CAZXRX010000045.1:0-20784 GCA_964642945.1 uncultured Flavobacterium sp.
CGGAACTTTATTATGTTACAACTTCTTAATGGATAAAACCGATAGGGTGCAGGTTCACTTCTTCTGCAATTTTATAACGCTCCTCATTGTTTTTGGTACGGAGTATGATTTCGCCCAAAAATCCGGCAAGAAACAATTGCGAACCAATAATCATGGCAGTCAGGGCGATATAAAAGAGTGGGTTTTGCGCCACGAGGATGGTGGGTTCGTTAAAAACAAACAGCTTCAGGAGTTTGATGGATATAATCAAAAAAGTGGAAACAAAACCAATGATAAACATGACCACTCCCAGCGCCCCGAAAAGGTGCATGGGTCGTTTGCCGTATTTTGACAGGAACCAGATGGTAATCAGGTCAAGGAAACCATTAATAAAACGGCTCATTCCGAATTTTGACTCGCCATATTTCCGTGCCTGGTGCTGTACGACTTTTTCCCCTATTTTGGAGAAGCCGGCATTTTTAGCCAACACCGGAATGTAGCGGTGCATTTCGCCGGATACCTCTATGTTCTTGATGACTGCTTTTTTGTAAGCCTTCAATCCGCAGTTAAAATCATTGAGCTGCACGCCCGAAGTTCTCCTGGCGGCCCAATTGAATAATTTGGAGGGCAGGTTCTTGGTGACCACGGCATCATAACGTTTCTTTTTCCAACCCGAAACCAAATCAAAACTATTTTCGGTAATCATCTGGTACAATTCCGGAATTTCGTCGGGGCTGTCCTGCAAATCAGCGTCCATCGTAATAATGACGTCGCCCTGTGCCTTGGCAAAACCGGCATGAAGCGCCTGTGATTTTCCGTAATTCCTCAAAAAACGGATGCCTTTTACATTCGGGTTTGCAGCGGAAAGTGATTCGATTGTTGCCCAGGAATGATCGGTACTTCCGTCATCTATAAAAATAACTTCATACGAATAATGGTGGGCATCCATGACACGGACAATCCAGGCATGCAATTCAGGCAACGACTCCTGCTCGTTCAATAAGGGGATGATTACAGATAAATTCACTAGATTTTGTTACTTGATTTTGATTTGAAAATGGCAGCCAGAATCAATCCGAAAACGGCACTGAAAACCATGCTGAAAACAGATCCCTTTAAAAGTTCAGATATAGAGAATTGATCGGTCTCCTGCATTTTTTGTACAGCTTTATTAATTTCAGAAGAAGGAGCACCAAATTTCTCCATCATTTTGACGGCTGATTTAATGGAAAGTTCCCTTATGGTTTCTTTTACTTCAGGATCAACAAAATTGAAAAGAACAATATTGAAGGCCACAGATATGGCAATCCCGATCAGGGCAGAAATAAAGTAGGTGGTAAAGGCTTCCTTGAATGTCATGACTCCTTTTAAGTCTTTTTTGGTCTTGACCAGCATGATGCAGCCAATGGTGATGTAAAAGGCAATCAACCCCAACCCGAGCCACATCGATGAGAACAGGCTCAAGTCAACAATATAAATAAAAGTGGTAATCAATACTGAAATCACTCCGGTAACGACACCAAAAAATATCCCGTTTTTCTTCACTATTTCATTCATGGTTTTTATGTTTTGATTCAATCTACAAATATAGTAATTCCATCATTACACGGGCACTTCGTTTTAAATAAAAAAAGTGCAGGTTTAGTTTGATTTTTAAAAAATAGTTGTATTTTTGCACCCACTAAATTAAAAATTAGAAAATAAAAGTTGTAGTGGTGTTTATACCTTTCGCAGAAAGCTTCAAAACAAAACTACTTCATAACAAATAAAAAAGATTTACCATGAAACAAGGAATTCACCCAGAAAATTACAGATTAGTTGCTTTTAAAGACATGTCAAACGAAGATGTTTTTATCACTAAATCAACAGTAGAAACCAAAGAAACTATCATGCACGAAGGTGTTGAATACCCAGTTTTCAAAATGGAGATTTCAAGAACGTCACACCCATTTTACACAGGTAAATCCAAACTTATCGATACGGCAGGACGTATTGATAAATTCAAAACCAAATACGCCAAACACGGTAAATAATCATCGCAGTGTAATTTATACAAAACCTTCCATTACGGGAGGTTTTTTTATTTCCCAAATCTTCTGTACTTTTGAAAGGTGTTTGATTCAAGCACCCTTTATACCTTACCCATGAATTACATACTTTTTGACGGCACCGTACGCAATGCCTTATTGCCTTTTACTTTTACACGCCCGGTGGCCGATATCCGCATCGGAATCCTGACCATCCGCGAAAAATGGGAAAAATACCTCGGTTCGACCACGACCACACTTACTGAAGAATACCTCTCTGAAAAATACCCGATGGTGGAAATGGAAGCCAACGTAATGATCAATGCTTCTTTTCTTCCGAACGCCATCCTGGCTGAAATGGTGAAAAACCTCGAGCCCAACCAGATGATTCTTTCCGGGGAAGAAGTCATCGCCTTTTTTACCAACGATACCCAGGATGAAGTCGATTTTGATGCTTATGAAATCATTGATTTTGATGAAGATTCCATCCGGTTGGAACATACTTGGGACATTTTTTCCAAAAACGATGCCGCCCTGCGTGAAGATTTTGAACTCCTGACCGAAGACCGGAAATCCCAACCCATTCCCAAAACAGTCAATGTTATTGCGCCCGAAAATATTTTTATTGAAGAAGGCGCGAAACTCGAATTTGTTACCCTAAATGCCTCAACCGGTCCCATTTATATAGGTAAAAATGCCGAGGTTATGGAAGGTTCTGTCATCCGTGGTCCATTCGCATTGTGCGAATCAGGAAGGGTGAAACTGGCAACCAAAGTATATGGTGCCACTACGGTAGGGCCACATTCCGTAATTGGGGGTGAAGTCAACAATTCGGTACTGTTCGGCTATTCCAACAAGGGCCATGACGGCTTCCTGGGCAATGCCGTGTTGGGTGAATGGTGCAATATCGGTGCCGACAGCAACAATTCCAACCTCAAAAACAACTACGAAGAAGTGCGTTTGTGGAGTTATGAAACCGAAGGCTTTGCCAAAACCGGCCTGCAGTTTTGCGGGCTCATGATGGGCGACCACAGCAAATGCGGTATCAATACCATGTTCAATACCGGAACCGTGGTGGGGGTTTCCGCCAATATTTTCGGATCGGGATTCCCGCGTAATTTTGTGCCGAGTTTTTCCTGGGGAGGTGCTGCCGGATTTACCACTTACCTGACTTCAAAAGCCTTCCAGACGGCCAAACTGGTGATGGCACGCCGTAATGTTGAATTTACCGAACAGGATGCCAAAATCCTGGAATACATTTTTGAGGAAACGAAAAAATACAGGAAAGAATAATTTTACTATATTTGTTCAGTATATGTGGGCGCGGAAAGCAATTTCCAAGCCCGCTCCCTTTTTATACCCTTTCGGTTTTTATTGTTTTGACTCTGAAATATTATTCCTAAATTTGCACACCTGATTTTTTGACAACGATTTCATCAATTGGGCTTACTTATGGAAAACAAAAAAAAAGTAGCCTTCTATACCTTGGGCTGCAAACTCAATTTCTCAGAGACTTCTACCATTGCCCGTAATTTTTCAAACGAAGGTTTTGACCGCGTAGATTTTGAAGAAGTAGCCGACATTTACATCATCAATACCTGTTCGGTTACCGAAAATGCCGACAAACAATTCAAGCAGGTCGTTAAAAAAGCCATGAAGCTGAACAATAAGGCCTTTGTTGCCGCTGTAGGTTGTTACGCCCAGCTAAAACCTGAAGAATTGGCCGCAGTTGACGGCGTTGATTTGGTGTTGGGTGCTACCGAAAAATTTAAGATTACTGATTATATCAACGATTTGTCTAAGAATGACAGGGGTGAAGTGCATTCCTGCGAAATTGAAGAAGCCGATTTTTATGTAGGCAGCTATTCAATCGGTGACCGAACCCGTGCCTTTTTGAAGGTGCAGGACGGATGCGATTACAAATGCACCTATTGTACCATTCCTCTGGCACGCGGTATTTCAAGAAGTGATGCCCTCGAAAACGTACTTAAAAACGCCTATGAAATTTCCCAGCAAGGCATTAAGGAAATTGTATTAACCGGTGTAAATATTGGTGATTACGGCAAGGGGGAATTCGGGAACAAAAAACACGAACATACTTTTCTTGATTTGGTAAAAGCGCTGGATGAGGTTGACGGAATTGAACGACTTCGTATTTCATCCATCGAACCAAACCTGCTCAAAAACGAAACCATACAGTTTGTTTCCGAAAGCCGCACCTTTGTACCGCATTTCCACATTCCGCTGCAATCGGGCAGCAATGAAATTTTAGGCAAAATGAAACGCCGTTACCAACGTGAAGTGTATACCGAACGGGTGGCCAAAATCAGGGAAGTCATGCCTCATGCCTGTATCGGGGTGGATGTGATAGTAGGTTTTCCGGGTGAAACCGACGAACATTTTCTCGAAACCTACCACTTTTTGAATGATTTGGATATTTCCTACCTGCACGTGTTTACCTATTCTGAAAGGGATAATACCGAAGCAGCCGCCATGGAAGGAGTGGTGCCGATGAATGTGCGCTCCAAAAGAAGCAAGATGTTGCGCGGTTTGTCGGTCAAAAAACGCCGTGCCTTCTATGAAAGCCAGATAGGAACCGACCGGACCGTGCTTTTTGAAGGCGAAAACAAGGAAGGCTACATCCACGGTTTTACTGAAAATTACGTGAAAGTAAAAGCCCCTTGGAACCCCGAATTGGTCAACACCTTACACGATATCAAACTGACCCACATTGATGAAGACGGTGCCGTCAGGATGGAATTTACGACCATTGAAGCATAAAAAAAGGGACAAATCACTGTCCCTTTTCTTTTTTATTTGACTGATTCGGTCAGCCGGACGAATTCTGAACGGTAGCCGTCCTGGTCGTAAGCCAAACCCGATTTCGCCAGCTTCCTGATTTCGTCTGAATCTTTATTGCTGACGTATTTGGAGTCCCGCAATTTTAAACCGAACCAAGCCACAGCCGAGCTGAACCTGAAATCGGGTGAGGTGTTTGGCAAGGGCAGCGCTTTGTCTTCAATGGTCGAAACCATTTCAATGCTTTTGTCTCCATCCGGTTTTTTATAGCGGAACTTGATGGTCGCCAGTTCTGTTGAATAATTTTTTTCTGCTGTTTTGACCATGGTATATTTCAAATCAGAAGGCGCATAATCACTTTCCACACCTACCGGAATGATTTCATACAGTGCCGTAACGGTATGGCCGCTGCCCAATTCCCCGGCATCAATGGCGTCGTTCTTGAAATCTTCAGCCTGCAGCCTTCGGTTTTCATAGCCAATCAAACGGTAAGCCTGAACGTGCGTCGGATTGAATTCCACCTGTATTTTGACATCTTTGGCTATGGCATACACCGAACCCTTGAATTCCTTGCCCAAAAAACGGTTGGCTTCCTGGATGTTGTCGATGTAGGCGTAATTGCCGTTCCCTTTGTCAGCCAGGATTTCCATTTTGCTGTCTTTGTAATTGCCCATGCCGAAACCCAATACGGTCAGGAAAATACCCGATTTTCTTTTTTCCTCAATCAGGCTGGTCATGTCGCCATCTGACGATTTTCCTACATTGAAATCGCCGTCGGTGGCCAATACAATCCGGTTGTTGCCTCCCCGAATAAAATTTTGCTGGGCCATTTTATAGGCCAGTTCCAATCCTTCGCCTCCAGCAGTGCTGCCGCCGGCGGTCATGTCGTCGAATGCCTCCATAATTTTTTCCTTTTCGTCTCCCGATGTAGGTTCGAGCACCACACCGGCAGCACCGGCATAGACCACAATCGAGACCTTGTCTTGGGAGCGGAGCTGTTTGACGAGTACTTTCATCGATTCCTTGAGTAGGGGCAGTTTGTTGTCGGCATCCATCGAGCCCGAAACATCTACCAGAAATACCATGTTTGATGCGGGCAGGTTGTCTGTCGGGATGTCTTTGCCCTGTAGCCCTATTTTCAGGAGTTTGTGTTTGGGGTTCCAGGGGCTTTGGCTGTATTCGGTATTGATGGAGAACGGATGTTCCCTTTGGGGTTGTGGATATTGGTATTTGAAGAAATTGACCATTTCCTCTACACGAACTGCATCTTTGGGCACTGGCTGTCCGTTGTTGATGAAGCGCCTGATGTTGGTATAAGAGGCATTGTCCACATCAATTGAAAAGGTCGAAAGCGGGGCGGTTTTTGGCGATTCAAAAGGGTTTTCAGTCCATTCGGCATAACTTTCCGAAGTGGAGTCGGCCGTAGCGAGGTCAATAGGGTTCTCGGGTTCTTCTGTTGCGGAAACAGCGGCATCTGCTGCTACATTTCTTTCATAGGAAGCGTCTTTGCAACCGGAAAAAATAAGCATGGCAAGTGCTGCTGAAAAAAAATGAATTTTTTTCATTGGGATGGTTTTTTAGAAATTAATACTGATTTTTTAAGCCTGAAATAATTTACGGCATTCCGGATTTGCCAGGTTAAATTATTTACCAACAGGCACATCCAAATTTGATGCCAAAAAAATTAAGACAAAATTAAGAAAGCGTGAAAAGCCTTTAAATACTAGTATTTGTAGTGGAATCTTATTTTGGTAATCCGGAAAACGGAACTGCCGTACTGCTCGATGAATTCAAATTTATTCCTTCCGGGTTGTTTGAAACCGATGATTTTTTCGCCTGAAATTTCGTAGTACATCTTCTCGCCTTCAAACAGGAAACGATCACCGGTGTTGCGGTAGGCAGAACGGGTCAGTTCAAATTCCGATAAATTCCAAGTGGTTTTATCAGCATCAGCTTGTTCAGTGCCCAGATAAAGTCCTTCTGTAATTTCTGTTTTACAGCCATAGTATTTGGCTATTTTTTCAAAAAAGGCAACAATATCGGAACGCAGTGCTTCGTTCATTGGTGTAGGATAACTATTGGGGTCTGGCTACCATGATGAAATTGTTGGCGTTGCCTTCCCAGAGGCTGTAATCGGCAGGGTCGACCATTCCGTCACCGTTCAAATCTGAAGCCTGGATTCCCATGGCAAATTGATTGGCATCACCCTCCCAAGCCGAGTAATCTGCCGGATCGATGCTGTTGTCTGCCGTAATGTCGCCCGAATAGAATCCGTAAACAAAACCGCCAAGGTTTTTCATATTGTGGCCGTAAGCCTTGTTGATTCCGGTACTGAAACTATAGGTCAGGGCCACGGTGCTAATGTTTTGCGGGGTTGCACTCCAGGTTTCTATCCCATTGCGTGATTTGACGACAATATAAAAAGAACCCACCGAAGCGGTTGGGAAGCTACAGCTCACGGTGCCGTTGGTTTTCAATACCGCAGTAGTGGAGGCCGATAAATCATAAGGAGGTGCCGGTTTTCGTAATTCCACCGTGATGTTCTCAACATCTGTTGTCGGCGAAATGCCGTCCTGGTTGAATTTGACAGGTTTCATCAGGCCCGAGCCAATGTAGTAGCCTTCAATATACAATTTCAGGTTCAAAGGCAAAGTGCCTCTTGCGGTGCTGTCAAGGTAATCGGCGATGCCATTGGCGTTCATGTCGTCGTCGGTTGGATTGCCGTTGCCGTTGTAGTCTTCGTTAAGGGTTGAAATACCATCACCGTCATCGTCGTTGTCGCCATAGTTAGGGATGCCATCTCCGTCAGTATCATCATCCTGCGGATTCAGGTTCCCATTGAGGTCTTCTAGCGCATTCACCACCCCGTCATTATCTATATTGCCATTATATGGCACTGCCCGTAGCCCAAAATCACCACCATAATTCTGTAAAAACACATCGAGGGAACTTTGGTCATATTGAATGCCACTTCCGCTGTAAACTGCTTTGAGGCTACAGCTTTGACTGGTATAGGTATTGGTAAAAAAAGGAGTGGAAATGGGCACCAAAGTGTTATTTTGTTGTCGGGCATATGGTTCTATGATATAGCCGGATAAATCATAATGGGCAAAACCGGTCAGTGCACTTTGCCTGAACCAACTGATATAGCCCGCAATATGAAAACTGGTGTAACCATCATTGTTCAGATCAATGGCATCCAAATAAGATAAACCGGCTGGTGGCGGAATCGCATTGGTTGTCTGGGTGTTTTTTTGCGCAATAGAGGTCCAGACCAAAAGGATAAGTAGGGGTAATAGTAATTTCTTCATGATACCAGTTTAAAAGTGGGCGTCTTAAGCCAATTCAAAACTATTCTTTTAAATCCTAAATACCAAGTAAATACAAAATTAAATCTTGATTCCGGGAGGCAGTAAATCCTTATAAACAGGGTTCTTTTTGAAGAAGGTGGCGATTTTGGGAAGAATCGGAACGACCTTGAGTTTGCGTTCGTAAGCGATTTCCATGATGTTTTTCAGTAAATCATTGATGAATTCCTCATCGGTAAACCCTTCAAAAACATTGATGCGGGTCAAAAATATCTTCTTTTCCTGGAAGGAATATTCAACCGAAACCAACTTGCCCCCGACAAGGGTCTCAAATTGACGTGCAAAAGTGTTGTCCTTAATTTCCATTTTTTCAATAATTGATTCCGTATCCATGATTAAGTCAGGTAAATAAATTAATTTAGGCAAATTTACGCATAATAAATGGGAAGTACTATTTAAGTAAGTTAAAAATGAATAAGATACCAGTTTACTTCATGCCCGGAATGGCTGCCAGTTCTACTATTTTTGAAAGGATTAAATTGCCTTCGGAAACTTTTGAGATGATTTTGCTCGAATGGCAATTGCCGCTTCCGAAAGAAACGTTGACCGGCTATGCCCAAAGAATGGCGGCAAAAGTAACCCATGAAAATCCGGTGCTGATAGGCGTTTCATTTGGAGGTGTCCTGGTGCAGGAAATGGCGCAATTCCTGAATTTGCGACAATTGATTATCATTTCCAGTGTCAAATCGAACACCGAATTGCCGCGGAAGATGAAAATCGCAAAAACCACCAAGGCCTACAAACTCCTGCCGACCAGCCTGCTCAACAGCACCGAAAAACTCGCGGCTTATGCTTTTGGCGACACCATCAAAAAACGAATGGAACTCTACGACAAATACCTGCACATGCGCGACAAAATTTACCTCGACTGGGCCATCGAGCAAATGGTTTGCTGGAACCGCACACAGGTTGATGAAAAGGTTATCCACATCCATGGCGATGCTGACGGCGTATTTCCGGCCAAAAACATTCCGTCGTTTATTAAGGTAAAAGGCGGTACACACATTATGATTTTAAATCACTACCGTTGGTTCAATACCCACCTTCCGAAGATAATTTTAGGGGAACCCCTCTAAATAACGGCCCGGTTTTTGTAATTTTGTCAACAAAATAAGGGGTTGCTGAAACCGGCACGACCGATTTTACCGTAAATACCTTGCTAAAACATTGCATATGAAAAAGTTACATCTTATAGGAACATTGGGGCTGGCCGTTCTGGCTTCTTCCTTATTGATTTATGCCGCATCCGATACCGAAAGAAAAGAAAAATCGCAGGAAGGCACCGCGATGTATTTTCCGCCCAAGGTTGATTTCGCAGGAGAAAAAACGCCTTTGAATATTTATGACGTACGCGAACGTTTTGACCGCGAACTGCTGGTTAATGCCAACCTGCATTCGTCTACCATACTTATCCTGAAACGGGCGAACCGGGTTTTCCCGATCATTGAGCCTATTTTGGCCAAAAACGGCGTGCCAGATGATTTCAAATACCTGGCAGTTATCGAAAGTTCATTGGCTCCGACTGCGGTTTCTGCTTCGGGCGCAAGAGGCATCTGGCAGTTCATGCCCGATACCGCCAAGGAAAAAGGTATGGAAGTAAACGACATCGTTGACGAACGTTACCACATAGAAAAAGCTACTGAGGCCGCATGTTCTTACCTGCTCGCAGCCAAAGCGAAATTCGGCAACTGGACCTTGGCTGCCGCTTCCTACAACGGAGGCATGAACGGGGTAACCAAAAAAATCGAGGAGCAGCAGGTAACCGATTATTACGATTTATTGCTTACCGATGAAACTTCGCGTTACGTATTCCGTATACTGGCTTTGAAAGAAATCATGAAAAACCCGGCCAAATATGGTTTCCAGATTGATCCGGCTGATTTGTACGAAAACCTGCCGACCCGTAAAGTAGAAGTCGATTCGGCTATTGCAGACCTGGCTTCGTTTGCCAAGGCGCAAGGCATCAACTACAAAATATTGAAACTGCACAACCCTTGGATGCGCGATAAAAAATTGGCTAACCCAACCAAAAAGAAATACGTGATCGAGATTCCGACCAGCGGTTATTAAGGATTGCGGTCTACAACAGCATTGGCACGGCTGTCTTTTTGAAGCAAAAAACCACTGATTCGGTTGTGGAAAAAGGCCATATCAAATTCCAATGCTTTTTTGAAGGGTGTTTTTAGTGCCACCTGCGGATTGCCTTTTTGGATGTCGAGTATTTCCATATGCTCATTAAAGAAATAGGAGGTCGGAAAACCCAGGTAATGTTTGAGGTGGGAAACTACTTGTTCATCGGCACTATAGGCTTCGCTGGCATAGCACACCCATATTTGATTGTTGAAACGGTTGGACAGGTTTTTGATGTTTTTCTTGGTGTCCCAGAAAAGTACAATCATCTGGAAATCGTTTTCGTATTTCTTGGCGATTTTGTTTAAAGCCGGAATTTCCGCTTTGTTCAAAACACACCAGGAGGAATAGGTAATCAACAGTACGGGGCGTTTTATTTTCTGCAGCTTTACCTTTTTTCCGGAGGACGACTTCAAAACATAATTGCCCATTTTGGTCCCAATCAGGTAATTTTTGACCAATGAGTCAAACAACCGTTGCCCTTCTTTTACATCGCCTTTTTCATAAGCACGGTCGGAGTATTGTTTGTACTTGCTGATGTGTTTTTTTATCTCTTCAGAAAAAAGCACGGCTTTCTGTTGCCCGAACACGGGCCAGAAAAACAATAAGAACATACAGGTTTTTATAAATCGTCTCATTGCCAGTCAGTTAGCAGAACTAAAATAGCAATAAGCAGGCAAAAATCAGATGAAGTGCATAAAAAAATCGATGAAATGCATGTTTTTTATCAAAAACAAAATATAATCTTACAAAAAAACCGTCTAAAAAGACGGTTTTATTTTGTATGTAAATGAGCTTGAGTGCTTTATATTTTCTTCAATTGCTCTTTCATCATGGCAATCTGCTCTTTCAGCATGCCTTGTTTGTCGAGTTTCTTAACTTCGGCAATCAGGTTCGTTGCTTCAATTTTCCGCCTTCTAGACATGGCCACGCCGGCCAGGTTCAGTTTGGCTACAGCCAGGTCCATATCCATATTAAGCCCCAATTCAATGGCTTTCTTGAAATATTTCTCTGCCTGGATGAGGTTGGTTTGAGAAAGCATCAACCCGTTCAGGTAATTGTAATAGCCCTGCTGTTTCTGCACCAAAGCCGTTTCCGGATTTTTGATGCGGTCAAGCCAGCTTTTCGCACCGGCAAAATCCTGTTTCCTTAATTTTAAAAAGGCCATCAGGATGTATTCGTTTTTGAAGTATAAAAATAAAGGGATAAGCGATAAAAAAATCAGGAAAATCCCGTTCCCGATATTACTTTCGGTAAACTGCCAAACGGCCGCGGCCAAAATCAGCGCAACCAAAATCAATTTGATATTTCTGTGGAACATAATAGTGTAATTATAAGGCCGCAAAGATAATAAATAGAAATTAAAATATTTTTAAAAAACTACTTGCAAGTAATAAAAATCGTTGTATATTTGCACTCGGTTTTAAAAAGACCCCACAATAGATTATTATACGATTTAAAGATAAAAGCAATGAGCAAAAGAACATTTCAACCATCGAAAAGAAAAAGAAGAAATAAGCACGGATTTATGGACAGAATGGCTTCTGCGAATGGAAGAAAAGTCCTTGCGCGTCGTAGGGCCAAAGGAAGACACAAATTGACTGTTTCCTGCGAACCAAGACACAAAAAATAATGATTGCCAACAATCAAATCAAGCCGTTACTTTTATTAGTAGCGGCTTTTTTTTAAGCCTGTTTATAAAAATTGATAAGTTTCAGGAGCCATTTCCCGCTATCCGTTGCAATCTTTTTAATTTTACACTCCGCAAAAGCTCCGTATAAAATTAAAAAGGATTTTCACTACTATCCGGGCTAGGGTTTCTTCTTAAAATACAACACACAACAACCATATAAAAGTCTAACTGTCTAACTCTCTAAGAAGTCTAAAAATGCCCAAAGACAATTCCATCAAATCAATTCTTATTATCGGCTCAGGTCCCATCGTAATCGGACAGGCCTGCGAATTTGACTACGCAGGATCCCAATCGGCACGTTCCATCCGTGAAGAAGGCATCGAGGTCATCCTCATCAATTCGAACCCGGCCACCATCATGACCGACCCCTCCATGGCCGACCATGTGTATTTATTGCCGCTGACCACCAGGTCCATCATTCAAATCCTCAAGGAACACCCACAAATAGATGCCGTGTTGCCTACCATGGGAGGTCAAACGGCACTGAATCTGTGCCTTGAAGCCGACGAAAAAGGCATCTGGAAAGATTTTGGTGTCAGACTCATTGGGGTAGACATCAACGCCATCAACATCACTGAAGACCGCGAACAATTCAAGCAATTGCT
The DNA here is from genome assembly GCA_964642945.1 of uncultured Flavobacterium sp. Classification (GTDB taxonomy): domain Bacteria; phylum Bacteroidota; class Bacteroidia; order Flavobacteriales; family Flavobacteriaceae; genus Flavobacterium. The sequence continues at coordinate 12,602 of CAZXRX010000045.1, forward strand.
CGAAAAAATAGGCGTTCCTGCCGCACCGGCCAAAACGGCCACCTCTTTCCTGAAAGGCAAGGAAATTGCCCAGGAATTTGGTTTCCCGTTGGTTATCCGTCCTTCGTTTACCTTAGGCGGAACCGGAGCCGCTTTTGTGCACAGCAAAGAAGAATTTGACGAAAAACTTACCTACGGGCTCGAAATGTCTCCCATTCATGAAGTGTTGATTGACAAGGCTTTACTGGGTTGGAAAGAATACGAACTAGAGTTGTTGCGTGACAAAAACGACAATGTGGTCATCATCTGTTCTATCGAAAATATGGATCCTATGGGCATTCACACCGGTGATTCGATTACCGTGGCGCCCGCCATGACTTTGTCTGACACGACTTTCCAGAAAATGCGTGATATGGCCATTTTGATGATGCGTTCCATCGGGAATTTTGCCGGAGGATGCAACGTGCAGTTTGCCGTTTCACCCGATGAAAAAGAAGACATCGTGGCCATTGAAATCAACCCGCGTGTGTCGCGTTCGTCTGCCTTGGCTTCCAAAGCCACGGGTTACCCGATTGCGAAAGTCGCTTCCAAATTGGCTTTGGGTTACACCCTTGATGAACTGCCCAACCAAATCACCAAACTCACTTCGGCCTTGTTTGAACCGACCCTCGATTACGTTATCGTAAAAATTCCGCGTTGGAACTTCGACAAATTTGAAGGGGCCGACAGAACCCTGGGCTTACAGATGAAATCAGTAGGCGAAGTAATGGGAATCGGGCGCTCGTTTCAGGAAGCACTTCACAAAGCCACCCAATCGCTTGAAATCAAACGCAATGGTTTGGGTGCCGACGGGAAAGGCTATAAAAATTACGACCAGATTATTGAAAAACTGACCTATGCCAGTTGGGACCGTGTTTTTGTGATTTACGATGCTATCCAGATCGGGATTCCGTTGTCGCGCATTCACGAAATCACTAAAATTGACATGTGGTTTCTTAAGCAGTACGAAGAACTGTATTTCCTCGAAAGGGAAATTACCAAATATAAAATTGATTCCCTTCCGAAAGAACTCCTTCTGGAAGCCAAGCAGAAAGGCTACGGCGACCGCCAGATAGCCCACATGTTGGGTTGCCTGGAAAGCCAGGTGTACAAATTGAGGGATGAAATGAACATCAAAAGGGTGTACAAACTGGTAGACACCTGTGCCGCCGAATTCAAGGCGCTGACGCCTTATTACTATTCCACATTTGAGGCTGAAATCCAAACGGCTGACGGCCAGCGTTTGGTACACAACGAAAGTATCGTCACCGACCGGAAAAAAGTGGTGGTTTTGGGCTCCGGACCGAACCGCATTGGTCAGGGAATCGAATTTGATTATTCCTGTGTTCATGGGGTTTTGGCAGCCAAAGAATGCGGTTATGAAACCATCATGATCAATTGCAACCCCGAAACGGTTTCTACTGATTTTGATACGGCCGACAAACTGTATTTCGAACCGGTGTTCTGGGAGCACATCTACGACATCATCCGCCATGAAAAACCAGAAGGGGTAATTGTGCAATTGGGCGGACAAACCGCTTTAAAGCTAGCTGATAAATTATCGAAATACGGCATAAAAATATTGGGAACTTCGTTTGACGCCCTCGATTTGGCCGAAGACCGCGGAAGGTTTTCAGAATTGCTGACCGAGCTGGACATTCCGTTTCCGAAATTCGGGATAGCCGAAAATGCCGATCAGGCGAGCGCTTTGGCAGATGTGTTGGATTTTCCGTTGTTGGTGCGTCCTTCGTATGTGTTGGGCGGACAGGGCATGAAAATCGTCATCAACAAACAGGAACTGGAAGAACATGTGATTGATTTGCTGAAAAACATTCCGGGCAACAAACTTTTGCTTGACCATTACCTCGATGGTGCCATTGAAGCCGAAGCCGATGCGATTTGCGATGGAGAGAATGTGTACATCATCGGAATTATGGAGCACATAGAGCCCTGCGGCATCCATTCTGGTGATTCAAACGCGACCTTACCGCCATTCAATCTGGGTGAATTTGTGATGCAGCAAATCAAGGACCACACCAAAAAGATTGCCCTGGCACTGCGCACGGTAGGTTTGATCAACATCCAGTTTGCGATAAAAAACGATACGGTGTATATCATTGAGGCCAACCCAAGGGCATCGAGAACGGTGCCATTCATAGCGAAAGCCTATGGCGAACCTTATGTAAATTATGCCACCAAAGTGATGTTGGGCGTAAATAAAGTGACCGATTTTAATTTCAATCCGCAATTAAAAGGATATGCCATCAAGCAACCTGTTTTTTCGTTTAGCAAATTTAAAGATGTCAATAAAGCACTCGGGCCTGAAATGAAATCAACCGGCGAAAGTATTTTGTTTATAGATGATTTGAAAGATGATCAGTTTTATGAACTGTACTCCAGACGTAAAATGTATTTGAGTAAATAAAATAGCCGAAAAATCTTATTTTTTTAAACGTATTTGTTAAAAAAAATAAGCTTACCTTACAAAAAAAATAACCATGAAAAAATTAATTTTATTTGCAGGTTGCGCAGCTTTATTTTTAAATTCCTGTACTTCATCGAGTGATGATGCAGCGTCAACGCCACTGACAGAAAGTGATGTGTTGGTTATGAAAATAGTTGAATCTGACGCAGTTGGGTCACCATTTATTACCAACTACACCTACAATGGGAAGAAATTAACGGGTTCAACAGACTCAGATGGGTATTATGAGATCTATACTTATGTGGGTGATTTGATAACAAGTATTAAAACATATGACAGTTCGGATACCTTAGAACAAGCCTTGACTTTTACTTACAACACAAATGGAAAGCTGGTCACATACCTTTTACAGGATTATGGGAATAATACCGGAAGACGCGAAACCTATGTATACAATAGTAATGGAACTGTTTCCAGTACAATTTTGACGGGTACGCCAGCTTCACAAACCACACCTAGATCAAGTGCAGTGATTCAATTTTCTGGAGTTGAGGTGTCGCAAATTGCAAGGACAAATGTAAGCCCGTCTTACACTTCTTTGCAAACCTATACCTATGATGTTAAAAACAATCCTTTTAGAAATGTTATTGGTTTGGATAAATTGGCGTTTATAGAAGATGAGGCAGTAGGATTATTCCATAATATTTTGACGGATAATTATACTTCTTCACTAGGAGCAAATGATACTTATACGACTACTTATACTTACAATGATTTGAATTTTCCGATAACAGCCTCTGAAATTGAAGGTACGGATACCTCTACCATTATTTCTACACAATATACTTACAATTAATGTAATACAGTTTAGTAAACAATAAATAAAAATCCCATCTTGTTATTACAACGCGATGGGATTTTTGTTTCCTAACCAAATTCATTGAACAATACAAACTAAAACTAACATTACTTTGTTGAATCAAAGATAGGCTGTTGGGTATTTTAATGCCATACGGAATTTGTCGTATTTATAAACCCAAACCATTCCTCTGCAGCAGGTTGGTAATCCTGAGGCTTCTCTCACTTCGGCTGTAACGGCTTTTTTGGAACACCCTGGCTTTTTGATAAAAATCATTTTCTTCTGAAAAATGGCCGCGGTCGTTTGAGGATTGTGCCAGGTTTTCATAGAGGAAAATCAGGTTGTTGCGGATGGGACGCATCTGGTTTTCGATCTCTTTCAAATGCTTAAAATAGGCCAGACTGTTGTCTTTTTCCCCACTGCGCAAACAATCGAGTATTTTTTCTTCAGTACGGTCAAAGTGGATTCCGAGTTCATTCCACTCCATTTTGTGGTGCCTTAATTCTGCTTTGAGGTGTTGGATGTCCATGGTTAAAGCTGTTTTAGGTTAGTGATTGGGTGGTTGCTTTTTCAAATATAATTTACCTGACTTTTGTATTTACACGTAGTTTCACGTGTTTTTCAAAAGTAGGGGGAGTTTTTTTTTCAGACAAGGGGAAAAACACCCTTTTTTACTGTCTTATCCCTAAGTTTAATTTGGCTTTAAAGCTAAAGATTACCTTTTTTAGAATAGTACAGTTTTTCTGTACTTTTAATTAAAAAAGATTCCATATGGTTTGTGTGATGCGAAGTAAAACAATCCGACTGGAAAAGCTCTTTTTTACCAAATCAGTGCTATTGCAAACTGCGGTATAGCCCGGATGGAAGTGGCGCCCTTTTGAAAAAAAGACTTATTTTTGTTGCCGTGAAAGTGCGACAGCTGGAGCGCCTTTAACGGCTTTCAAAAATGGCCTTTTTTTTAAAAGGTAAAGCGGACAGCCGGAAACAGCTTATTAAAATTCAAACTATGGCTTTTTTAAAGAAAGTAAACAACAAGGCAAAAGCCGATACGACCACGGGTTTTGGTACGAATGCCTCCAGTTATGGCGGAAGGTTTGTGACCAAAAGTGGGAATGCCAATGTGCGCAAAACCGGTATTGGTTTTTTCGAGGGCATCAGCTGGTACCATACCATGGTGAATATTCCGAGGTGGAAGTTCCTGTTGATATTGGTGCTTTTTTATTTTACGATTAACTGTTTTTTTGCCTCTTTATATTATATGATTGGGGTGGAGCACCTCAAAGGCGTTGAAATGACGACCTCTGCGGCCAAGTTTGGGCAGGCGTTTTTTTTCAGTATTCAGACTTTCACCACGGTTGGTTATGGGCATATCAGTCCTGATGGTTTTGCCACGAGCACCATTGCTGCGATTGAGGCTTTGTTCGGTCTGTTGAGTTTTGCCATTGCAACCGGTTTGTTTTACGGACGGTTCAGCAAACCCAAGGCACATATTTTGTTTTCTGAAAATGCCCTGATTGCCCCTTATAAAGACGGAACCGCCCTGATGATGCGTATTTCGCCTTATAAAAATGCCAATTTGACTGACGTGGAAGCCAAGATTACTCTGGGTTTGCAATTGGGTGAGAAAGGATCGTTGTCTAATACTTTTTATGTACTTGATATGGAGATGAGCCGGGTCAATTCGCTCAACCTGAGCTGGACTTTGGTGCACCCTATTACCGAGACCAGCCCGTTGTTTGGCTTTAACGAAAGTGATTACCGGAACAACTTTGGTGAAATTATTGTTTTGATCAAGGCTTTTGATGATATGTTCAGTACAACGGTGGTTAAACGGACGTCATATGTTTTCGAAGAAGTGGTGTATGGAGCCAAATTTGTACCCATGTTTTCGAGAAGCCAGGACGACAGCAAGACGCTTTTGCATGTGGACAAGTTGAATACTTTTACTCCGGTAAAGCTATAAAAAAAGCCACAATAAAATTATGGCTTTTTTGTTTTTTAAGACAGCTTTACTTTAATGTACCATCGAGTGTGACGGCCACTTTTTTGGATATTTTTTTGCTCACTACACTGGGTATCTCAATACCATAGTCATCTGTATTGATGAAAAAATCAGCATCCAAAGCCATGCCATCGCCCGTTTTTTTGATTTTGGCGGTAATGGTGATGTCTTTGGTTTTTCCATGAATCTCCATTTTGCCCTTGATGGTGTATTCCTTGGGTTGGGACGTGAGTTTGGCATAGTCGAAGTTGTCGATTTTTCCCTTGAAGGTGGCTTTGGGAAATTTGTCACTCTCCATGTAGTTTTCATTGAAATGCTCTTCCATCAGGGCGACCTTGAACCGGAATCCTTTGATCATGGCCAAGGAGGCAATTTCACCGGTTTTGGTATTGACCACACAGGTCACACTTTCGTTTTTGGCTTTGACTTCCTCTACGGCAGGCATGGAGGCCTCGAAGGTTATCTTTCCATTTTTGGTGATGATTTTATCTTGCGAAAAACAAACGCCGGCAAGTAAAAATAAAGGCAATAAAAATATTTTTTTCATGGTATTGGTTTTATTCGGCAAAACCTTCATTCTGCCATTGTATAACTTGGTCTATAAGTTGTTGCGGCAAGCGCGTGCCTCCGTTGGGCATCATCCCGGTTGCGCCTTGCGGACGTGAAATACGGTCAATCAATCCGCGGTTCATGACGGCATTTTTTACATCCTGATAAGTCGTCAGCTTCATAGGGGCGAAATTTACCGGCGGATCCTGGTGACATGCGATACAGTTGTTCTCAATGATACTTTTGATTTGGGTATTGTAACTGACCTGTCCGGTATTTAAATCAATCAGGTCATCGGTTGAGTTGCTGGAACATCCGGGTAAAAACGGAATGGCCAATAATAGGAATAAAGATAATTTTTTTTTCATGGCTGAGGTTTGGTTTGAATCAAATTTAACAAAAAAATTTACTGACAGATTATAGTAATTAACAGCTTATTGAAAATAATTGGAATGTTTACCTGTTGTATACTTGTTTCGCCCTGCTTAATCATTTACGGTAAAAGAAAAAGTTTAGTTTTGTTTACGAATCCAATTCTTTTTTTATCACGTACTTTAGATTGGATGCAACTTATTATCTTTAACGCTTAAAACCAAGTATTTTGAAAAAGAAAATTATTTTATTGTTATTGGTTGTTTTGGTGGGTGCGGTTTCGGTTTACTTGTATGTATACAAAGGACACCGCGATATTGCCACAGAAGAAGCCAATTTTAACCTGACGGTTGCCATCCTGCAAAAGGAATTTACGGCTGATGAGAAAAAGGCCTATCAGAAATACCAGGATAAAACGATACAACTCACGGGCCAATTGACAGCGATTGACAACGAAAGCAAGGCCATTACCGTTGATGAAAAAATGTTTGCCACGTTTGTGGGTGCTGTTCCGGGTAATTTGGTGCTTGATAAACCCATTACTGTCAAAGGAAGGTTTTTGGGCTATGATGAGTTGCTTGAAGAGTTTAAGATGGACCAGATTACGATTATTGAATAAAAATTAACCAAATAGAATATATGAAACCAAAGCCATTACACTCCACTGCAAAAAAACTATTATTGCTGTCTTTATTACTGCCCGCATTTTCTTTTTCGCAGGATGATTTGTTGTCAGGGATTGATTCTACCGCAACCAAGGAAATTGTGGATTCCTCTTTTAAAGGCCTGAAAATTGTCAACCTCGAATCGACCAAACTGGCCGCCAAAGGCGATTTGTATTTTATAGTTGCGCACCGTTTTGGTTCTGTAGAAGATGGTTTTGAAGGGTTTTTCGGTTTGGACAATGCCGTTACGCAAATTAAATTTGTGTATGGGCTTAACAAATGGCTGACCATAAGTGCAGGCAGGAGTGAACAAGCCTATGACTTTTCAGGAAAGTATGCCTTGCAACCACAAATAAAAGGTGGTTTTCCGGTGGCCATAGTCGGTTTCAGCAGCATTGCCTTCAACAACACCCTCAAGGAAAGCAATTATCCCAAACTGCAGTTTGAAGACCGCATTACTTATGTCAATCAGTTGCTTATATCCAGAAAGTTCAGTAAAAACCTCTCGCTGGAATTGGCACCTACTTACCTCCATGAAAATTTTGTGGTTGATGACAACCAAGACAACAGCCAATTTTTGATTGGTATGGGCGGACGTTACAAGTTGGCCAAACGCTGGTCATTGAATGTGGATTATGCGGCCCATTTGAACCGTTCTGCCACCTCACCGTTTCATGATGCACTTTCTGTAGGAGTTGATCTGGAAACGGGCGGGCATGTGTTCCAGATGCATTTTACCAATTCACAAGGAATTCACGAAGCAGGATTTCTTGGTAATACGCCAGGACGTTGGCAAAAAGGGGATATCTTTTTCGGATTTAATTTATTGCGGGTTTTTTAAAAACTTTTATTCATAAAAAAATCCCTCCTGAATTTCAGGAGGGATTTTTTATTTGGATTAAGAGTGGAATTACTCTTTCAGGAATTTTTGTGAATAATCTTTACCATTGGTATCCCTTAACAATAATATGTAAGTACCGGTGGCTAAAGATTCCACGTTTATGGCATCATTAGTCAATGCTGATTCGTGGATCATTTTTCCGTTCAAATCATATACCTGGGCTAATTTCATCGTAATACCGTCAATTGATTTTACGTTCAAGACAGATTTGGCAGGGTTCGGATACAAGCTGAATGAACTGTTTGTAAAGCTGTTAACAGCCAAGGTAGAACCTTCAACTACTGTTAGGGTTTGGTTTACTCCAGGATTGTTGATGGTGTCAACAGTTCCTGATGGCCATCTGATGATAACCTGCGTAATGGCAGTAGCCTGTCCGATTCCAAAATGGGCAT
>CAZXRX010000046.1:0-19421 GCA_964642945.1 uncultured Flavobacterium sp.
TGGCCTGTCCGATTCCGAAGTGGGCATTCAGGGTGTTCATGTATCTGAAACCTTCACCACTGCGGATGTCCCTGATTTGTTTTCCGAACGAACCATAGATTTCAACCCTGGCACCAATTCCGTTGCTGTTGCTGGCAATCCCTTTTAAACAAACTTTAATCCATTTGTTGCTGTTTCCGCTGTTCATTTTAAGGGTGTTTCCGTTTTGTATATCAAGGAAACCATCGTTGTTAAAATCACCGACAGCGCCTACGCTCAATCCGGTATAAGCAACAGGAGCAAATGTGCTGTTACCTTGGTTGAACATAATTTTGTTTCCACCACCCAAAATGTCTACGAACCCGTCATTGTTGAAATCATAAGCAATGTGTTCGATACTGGTTGAAATATTGGCATCCAGACCAGAACCTGCTGTGATATTTGAAAATGCCTCTTCTGTTGAATTGGTGGTGTCCAGGTTATTTCTGAAAAACCTGTGTGTACCTGCACTGGCACCAATCACGATGTCCATGTCGCCGTCGTTGTCAAAATCTGCTATACTTGATGACCATGATTGGATTGGGGTTACGTTAATTGCTGCCTGGGCAGAAATATCAGTGTAAGCATCCAAACCTTGTTTCTTTTCATTTCTCCATAGTTCACATGGAGGGCCTGAACATTTTGAGATAAAAACGTCGGTATCCCCATCATTGTCAAAATCGGTCCATAAGGTAGAGTAGTTTCCGCCATTTGGAATGATTCCAAGGTTGTAGGCGCCCGGTGTAACACCAGATTGGTAATAAGTCATGACTCCTGAGCCATTATTGATATAATAAACGTTTGGATCCACATCGTGGCAAGAGAAGGCATCCAGGTTACCATCATTGTTGAGGTCTACAAAATTGGTTCTTTGACAGAAAATATATTGACCTGGGGTATCTTGTGTAAAAGCTGTTCCTGTACTGTTGGAACGCATGAAAGTCAAGCCGCTTCCACTTCCGTAAAGCAAATCGTTAAAACCATCTTTATTGTAATCGCCTGCCGCCATACTCCACGAAGGTAAAAATGTGGCCGCTGTAGTAGGCATATCGGTTACGGTAAAGGTACCGTTTGCGTTTTGGTAGTGTACCCTGATATTAGTGCTGCTTACCCCTACAATATCATCCCTGTAATCCCCATTCATGTCTACCGCACAAATGTTATAGCTACTGTTGATGGTTGATACGTTTACGGAATTGAAGGTAATGGTGGTTGGTGCTACAATAACTGGGTTTTCCAATAACTGGAAAGTAAATCCTGTAGAACTCCATTTGTTATCGAACACGATATAATAAGTTGTGCCGGCCGTAACGTTGAACGAACTTACCGAAGAATAATTAGAGCCACTGTCATCATCACTCGCATCACTGAAGCAGCTTAAACTGCCACAGGTTCCGGAGTAAACGTGAAAACGTGTATCTACTCTTGGGTTATTGGCTGCGATGTCTGTAGTAACCGTAACAGTATAATTTTGGGACGGGGTATAACTGTACCATTCCCCGCTTGTTGGGGCAGGATTTTCAGGCAGAGTGGCCTCACATATCGGTGAAGGGACTGTTCCGTTGACAGGGCCAACCACAAATGAGCCCGCAGCAGTAATTGCCACAGCTGAAGCACAGTTGTCTTGCGCGTTCAGGTTAACGGCAAAACACAGCATAAATAATAAAGTAATTTTTTTCATTTGCATTTTGGTTATTAATTGGTTTGATTAAAAGTTTGTTTTGTATAATTGAAATCAAAAATAGTAAAAAAAATATAACTATCTCACTATTATTGCAATAGTATGGTTAAAAAAATAATTTATTGTAGGTTATTTTTTATAATTTAACAACTATATACAAAAAAACCCCATTAAATCTAATGGGGTTTAATAAAAAATATTGTTGTTATTCTTTTATGAATTTTTGTGTATGTTGTTTGCCATTATTATCGGTAAGGTAGATAATGTAGGTTCCTGAAGCCAATGATTCTACATTGATGGCATTGTTGTTTACTTCTGATTTTAAAATCATTCTTCCGTTAAGGTCATATACTTGTGCCGCTTTCATTACTATTGATCCGTTGGTGTTGACGTTCAGGATATTTTTGGCCGGAACAGGGAACAGGCTGAATTCAGTTGTTGCGAAAGTTTGATTGGCAAGCGGTGAAGAATTCTCCACAATCAATAGTGATTGGTTTGGAGTTACATTATTGATGGCATCTACAACACCAGACGGCCATCTGATAATCACTTGGGTAATCTGGGTAGCACTTCCGATACCAAAGTGCGCGGTAAGGGTACTCATGTTCTGGAAACCGGTTCCGCTTTGTACGTACCTGATTTGTTTGCCCCATACGCCATAAATTTCAACCCTGGCTCCAATTCCGTTTCTGTTGCTTTGTACACCACGTAAATTGATGTTCAACCATTTATTGCCGTTACCATTGTTGAACAATACACTGGTGCCGTTCTGGATGTCCAAAAATCCGTCGTTGTTCAAATCACCAATCGGTCTGTCAACTGCAGAAATGTTGTACATGTTAGGATTCGGAGTAAAGTGGAAGTTTCCGTCACCAAACATTATCGTGCTTCCGGAACCCAAAACATCAAGAAAACCATCATTGTCAAAATCTTGGGCTACATATTCCCTTCCGGTATTGAAGGTGGTGTCGTATCCTGAACCAGTAGTAACGCTTGTAAAGGTACCGTCCTGATTGTTTCTCATTACTTTGGTATTTCCGCTTGAGGTTGAATTTACCCCTACAACCACATCCATCCAACCATCATTGTTGAAATCACCAACAGCGCCAGACCATGTTTGCTCCGGATTGGCCATGTTGGCTGCCGCAGCTACATTGGTGAAGGTACCATCTCCGTTGTTGTGGTGCAATTGATCGATGTTTCCACCTACACCTGAGCCTCCTTGTCCGCATTTGGCAAGATACATATCGATTTTACCATCATTGTCATAGTCCATCCAGTTGGAGGCATAATTTCCACCTGTAGGGAAATCGCCAATTCCTCCCTGACCATGATTCATGTTCGTTCCGTCATTCATGTAATACCTGTTCGGTGCATTGTCATCACAAGCAAAGGCATCCAGTTTTCCGTCATTGTTGATGTCAACAAAGTTGGTTCTTTGAACCAGGTAAGATTGTGGCTTTCTGTCAGGAGTGTAGGCAGTTCCGTCAGCATTCGCCTTAAGGAAACAAACCCCACTTCCAGATCCGTAAATCAAGTCGTTGTATCCGTTGTTGTCATAATCACCAGCTGCAATGCTCCAGGATGGTTGTACGACCGTACTGGCTGCTAAATTGAAAGTTGTAGTAGTCAAAGTACCTCCGGCTTGTTGGTAGGTAATTGCCAATTGCGTATTGCTAATGGCAGAAACGATATCGTCTTTATAATCACCATTCATGTCTACAATACAATTGTTGTAACCACCGGTAATTCCGGCAACGGCCTGGGAGGTGAATGACAGCCTGTCTGCAGCTGGTGGAGCAGCGGTCATGACGGTAAAGTCAAATCCGTTATCGCTGTACCTGTTGTCGAAAACAATGGTGTAAGCGGTTCCGGTTGTAGCTGTAAAAGTAACCTGTGATGAATAACTTCCGTTGTAATCATCATTGGCTATGACACAGTTCATGGTGCCACTGCAAAGCCCTGTGTAAACCAATACCCTGGTGTCGGTATTGTTGTTTTGGGGCAGATAAGTGGATATGGTGACGTCTCCGTTTTGTGTGGCAACATACCTGTACCACTTACCTTTTGTGGGTGCCTGGTTGTTGTTGTTGAGGGTGCAGAATTGTGTAGGTGCAGCTCCTGTTTCGTTGGTAAAAGCAGGGGCAGTTGTAGTGGAATTCAGCAGTACGTTTAATGCAGTTGCGCAACTGGTCTGGGCCATGGCAACGGAAATGCAGAAAAACATACTTAATACAAATAATGTTTTTTTCATGTTTATTGGATTGTTATTTAGTTAGTTTAGTTTTTTGCTTTATGAAACGGATTACGGACAGGTAACGGTCAACGAATTGATCCATTGCTGTAAAAGGGCAACACCTTCATCGTGAACGATTGTTCTTCCAATCAAAGGCATGCGTTCACTTTCATCATTGGTGCTGATACGGTACCACATCACTGATTTGTTGTGCAGACCTGGTGTAATTATTTTTTGCAACGTAGGATTGATGGCTTCGTCAGCCACTACACAAACACCCAATAGGGTAGGGTTGCTGGTTTGTTGAAAACCAAGACGTATGGCGCGGTAGTCACAACGGCCCTGATCACGGTGGCAGTGTGCACAATTGGCATCAAGGTAAGAACGAACCCTTAATTCTAGAGGTTGCGCAGTGTCGTGATAATTAACTACAGTATTTATGGATGAAGGAAAACTTTCCAGATAACCTTGATCTACCATTTTCTGTAGCTGGTTTTTACTTCCTTCGCTGTAGTTGTAATTGTAGTTTAAATTTTGCGGTTTCGGGCCAATAGGCGTTGCAATTTCATTTATTTTGTGACAGGCAAGGCATTCTGAATCTGCCGGTATCCTGTAATCTGTATTGACAATGCTGCCATCAGGTTTTGCAAAAGTAATATTAACAGAACTTCCGTTTACAAAATCATCACCGGTTACCAAGTTGGCTTCCGTTTGGGCATCATTCCACAAATACTCATAGAATTTCCATCCGTCTGCTTTGCGGATCATCACCCTTGTCTCAATGATTTTGGTGGTGTTTCCGGGCTGTATGGTATTGTAATAGAATGTTTTAAGTAAGGCTGTGCCTACAGGGAAATTCAAAATGTTGCCGTCACCGTTGTAGGTAGCTTTGGCTCCATTCGGCATCCATACAAAACGTTTTTTAAGGGCGTAGTCAGTAAAAAGGGTACTGGCAGGCTCATAAGGGATTACATTCAGGGAAGGATTTTGGTTCTTCATCTCCCCTTCAAAAAAGTGGTAATCGGATAGTTTGCTGTAAGGAACCTGTGTCAGGTCAACCACTACTGGCGAAACCGGTACATATTGTTCTTCATCGTCAGAATCGGAACAGGAAACGGTAATGGCGGTAAAAATTGCCAATACCAATGCGGATAAGTAATATTTTTTCATAAAATTGATAAATTCGAAACAAAAATAGAAAAATATTTATAATGACCTAATAAACAATGCTTAAATATTACAATTTAGACACAAAACAAATATAAAAATGCGTTAATCGTATTTTTCCCAATAAAACCGTTTGAAATCAGCATTTGCTCTGTAAAAATTACCGTATATGCGGCGATTTTTCTTTTTCCACTTTTGTCACAAAATAGGCCGTATCACCCCACCAAGGGAAAGTTTTGTAACGTTCAATATAAGAGACTTTGACATAATTCCCTTGGAGCAATTTCAATTGCTCGATGACTTCTTTATCGCTGTCCAATACAGAAAAAGAAAACATTTTCGCTCCCGAAATGCCTTGACTGATTTCCCCTTCATAGGTTTTAAAAATGACCCCTTTGTGGCTGAATTTGATCAGCTCACCCGAGCGGTCGCCATCGCTGTAAGTGGCGAAATAAACAAATGAGAAATAGGCCGTGGTGATGAGCACAAAGGCAAGTAGGATGTAGAGAATGATTTTTCGTAACATAATTTTTTATTTAGTCTGTTTTTGTTTCTGATTGCATGATCCGCATCTCTTCATTTTCCATGATGGAAGCACGGTTCAGGATATTTTCCGGCAATGATTTTTTGGCTTTGGCACCCATTTTTTTAAGCTTTTCAACGCTCGTAATCAGGTTGCCTTTGCCATCCACCAGTTTGTTCATTGCCCCTTGGTATTCGGTTTTGGCTTCTTCCATTTTCTTGCCGATTTTAACCAAATCGGTCACAAAGCCTTCAAATTTATCATATAAGGCACCGGCTTGTCGCGCAATTTCCAGTGCATTTTCCTGTTGTTTCTGGTTGGTCCACATGCTGTCAATGGTGCGTAAGGTGGCCAAAAGGGTAGAAGGGGTGACAATGACGATGTTTTTTTCAAAAGCCTTGTTGTACAAAGTCGTGTCTTCATTCAGTGCCAAGGCAAAGGCCGATTCAATCGGGATGAAAAGCAAAACGAAATCAGGGCTTTCCATCTGGTAGAGGTCGTGGTAATTCTTGTTGCCTAATTGGATTACGTGACGGTTTATGGAATCAACGTGTTCTTTTAAAAATTGTGTTTTAAGTGCGTCTTCTTCCTCATTCACATAGCGTTCATAAGCCGTCAGGGCCACTTTCGAATCGACTATCATTTTCTTGCCATCGGGCAGGTTGATGATGACATCCGGAAAAACCTTGCTGCCATCCTCTGCGGTAAAACTTTGCTGTACAAAATACTCGCGGTTTTTTTCCAGGCCCGATTTTTCGAGTACGCGTTCCAGGATGAGTTCGCCCCAGTTGCCCTGCATCTTGCTGTCGCCCTTCAGTGCCTTGGTCAGGTTGAGTGTTTCTTTGCTCATCTGTTCGTTCATCTCCCGCAGGCCTACTATCTGCTGGCGTAAAGCGGCATGATAATCAATACTTTCCTTATGGGTGTCTTCGACCTTCTTTTCAAAAAGATGGATTTTGTCCTGCAAAGGCGAAAGGATGTTTTTCAGGTTTTCCTTGTTCTGTTCGGTAAATTTGTTGGTTTTTTCTTCGAGTATTTTATTGGCCAGGTTCTCGAATTCCTTGGTGAATTTCTCCTGAAGCTGCTCCACTTCCTGCTTTTGTTCTTTGTTGCGCTCCCATAAATTCTCGAAATCGGTTTCTTTTTTAGACAGTTGTATCGCCAATGCCTCTTTCTCTGCACGGATGTTTTCGCGTTCCTGGGCCGTTTGGCTGATTTGGGATTTCAGTTGTTCGATTTGCGAGAACAAGCCGTTTATTTTTTCTTCCAATGCCGCTTTTTCTGTTTTGGAATGGGCCGAAAAAAGTTGTTTCCCCAGGAAGATTCCAATGAATAAGGCAAGTAAAAAAGCAATTATGGTGATGATGGTTTCGCTCATGGCAGTCTGGAATAAAAAGAGTTTAAATATACATAGTTTAACTGGATTTTTGATTGACTGTCCAAAATAATTTTAAAATTGGCATCGTTTTTGGTTTTGGAAAAATTACAAAGAAAAAATTATATTTGTAACCATCAAAAACCACCTTTTATGAGTAGAAAAATTACACTTTTAGCGCTATTATTGGTTTCGTCGTTGACTTTTGCCCAACCGGGACGTGTGGGTCATCTGACTATTTTTTCAGAAGACGGCGATAAATTTACCTTAATCCTGAATGGAGAAGTCATCAACGATGTTCCGCAAACGAATTTACGCGTGGAAGATTTGAACCAGCCCTATTACAATGCCAAAATCAAGTTTGCCGACCAGTCCTTGACTGAAGTTTCCAAAAACAACCTGATGCTTACCGATGTCGACGGTGTTTTTGCCGATGTGACCTATAAAATCAAACGGGACAAAAACAACAAGACCAAAATGAAACTGAATTATTATTCTTCCATTCCGGTGCAGCCCGATTTTATCCCGGCTTCAAACGTACACGTTATCCATTACGGCCAGCCAGGCCCGGCAATAGCCGTAGGAACGAGCCAAACTACAACCACTACGACCACACAAACTACAGGAACCACAGTAGGAGTGGGTGTCAATGTAGGCGGAATCAATATGGGGGTTTCCATCAATGACAACATGGGCGGTGGCGTAGTGAGCCAAACCACCACGACTACCACACATTCCGGTAATGGCGGCACCCATCACGATGCCGTTCCGGTAAGGGGTTGCGGAGGAACTTCCTGTATGACAACCGGGAATTTCAACGCGGCCATGGCTACCATCAAAAATCAAAGTTTCGACGAAACCCGTCTCAAAACAGCCAAACAGGTGGTTTCGGCCAATTGCCTCAATGTAGACCAAATCATGGCCATAGCCAATACCTTCAGCTTTGAAGACAACAAATTGGACTTTGCCAAATATGCGTACGACTATTGTACCGAACCACGCAATTATTTCAAACTGAACGGCATTTTCTCTTTCAGCAGCAATGCAGAAGACTTGTCTGATTACGTTCAGGGCAGGCAATAAATTATAATTCACGATAAATAAAAAAGACTATAGACATTTGTTGGTAGTCTTTTTTTATTTTTGCCAAAACCCCTTCATGCAAAAGCACCGACACTTTATTATTCACAAACCCTACGGCTACCTGAGCCAGTTTGTCTATGAGCTCAAACGGCCCAAGAAATTATTGGGTTCGCTGCATGATTTTCCTGAAAATACCATGGCCATAGGTCGGCTTGATGAAGATTCAGAAGGTTTGCTTTTGCTCACCACTGATGGGATGATGAGCGAAATCGTCCGCAGCAAAAAAGTTGAAAAAGAATATTACGTCCAGGTAGACGGCCTCATCACCGAATCGGCCATTGAAAAGCTTCAAAACGGAGTCGAAATTGGCTTTAACGGGAAAAAATACACCACCAAAAAATGCAAGGCACACATTTTGAAAGCAGATCCCAATTTTGGTGACAGGGGAAAGAAAATCCGCGACGAACGACATGGTCCTACTTCCTGGCTCAGCATCACCATAACTGAAGGCAAGTTCCGGCAGGTCAGGAAAATGACCTCTGCTGTAGGTTTCCCAACTTTGCGGCTCGTCAGGATAAGGGTAGGGAATATCCTTTTGAATGACCTGAAAGCCGGTCAGGTCACCGAAGTCGAAAATTTCCAAGTCTAAAAAAAATCTAAGAAGTCTAAAAAAAAACATCATGTTAAACATCGTTTTAGTCGAACCCGAAATACCCAACAACACCGGCAACATTGGTCGTTTGTGCGTAGGCACCGGAAGCCGTCTGCACCTCATACACCCATTCGGTTTCCAAATCACCGACAAAAACCTGAAACGTTCCGGACTCGATTATTGGGTGCACCTTGACGTGACAGAATACCAAAATGTAAGCGACTGGATGGCCCAGATTGAAGACCATTCTCGGGTTTTCCTGATGAGTTCCCACGCCACGACCTCTTATTATGAAGCACAGTTCCGTGACGGCGACTGGCTGGTTTTTGGCAAGGAAAGTGTGGGGCTGAGTGCCGAAGTCATGGCCTTGTTCGAAAACCACCTGACCATTCCGATGTCGGGCAAAATCAGGAGCTACAACATTGCCAATTCGGTAGCCTTTGTGGTAGGCGAAGCCAGACGTCAAATCAGTCAATTATAATGGCTATATTTGAGGCTATTCAACAAAAAGTACTCCATGATAGACAAGAATTTACTCCGCAGCACCCTGTTCAGGCACCTTGATGGATTGGCAACCGCCCCGGTAGCCATAGCCCTACAGCAAAAAGGCGTACTCGGTTTCCTCCTAGAAAATAAGGAAGCAAAACTCTCCGAGCTTACGACACTTTTCAAGGCCAATGAGGGCTACCTGAACGTAGGACTGCGTATTTTGTCTTCACAGGGTTTCCTCGATTACCACATCGATAACGAAAACGAAGAAGTCAGATTCAGTCTCAACCACAAAAGTGAAACCGCCTTTAACTTGTTTTATCTATATGATGAGGTAGTTGATTTGCTTCATTTTTCGGCCCAATTCCATCCGCGGCTTTTTGATGAGGCGCCTTTCCTGAAATGGAACGCCATAGCCGAAAAGTACAAACAAAATTATGGTGTCATTTTTTCTGATGATTCACTCACAAATGAAATCCAGCACCAGATTCTCAAACACATTGAAGGCTATCTCGTGGGTCCGACATTGGTAAGATTGGGGATGAACGGCATGTTTCACAAATATTTCATGGAAGTGTCTTTCCGTCCGGAAGAATTCCACAAATCACCCGAACTGTTTGCCAAAATACTCGATTTTTTTGTCCATCTCGGCTGGTTCAAGGAGAAAAACGGCAATTACCAATTTACCGAAACCGGCTTGTTTTTTGCCAAAAGGGCGTCTTCTTACGGGGTGACGGTTTCTTACCTTCCCACCTTTGAAAAGATTGAAGAACTCATTTTCGGCAACCCGTCCATCTTGCGCTTGCAGGCTGATGGTTCAGACGAAATCCATGTTGACCGCGAAATGAATGTATGGGGAAGCGGTGGCGCCCATGACACCTATTTCAAGGTAGTCGATGAAATTTTGAAAGAACTTTTCAACCTGCCCATCGAACAACAGCCCAAAGGCGTACTCGACATGGGTTGTGGCAACGGCGCCTTTCTCGAACACATTTTTGAAGTGATTGAGCGGCAAACCCTTAGGGGGAAAATGCTCGATGAGTATCCGTTATTTCTTGTCGGGGTTGATTACAACCAGGCTGCCCTCAAAGTGTCTCGTGCCAACCTGATCAAGGCCGATATCTGGGCGAAAGTCATCTGGGGCGATATTGGCAGGCCCGATATATTGTCTGCCGATTTACAGGAAAATTACGGTATAGATTTGAAGGAATTGCTCAACGTGCGTACTTTTCTCGACCACAACCGCATTTGGGAAATGCCCCAAAACAGGCATCCGCAAAGGGTAAGCACTTCAACAGGCGCTTTTGCCCACAGAGGTCAATACATTCCCAATAAACTGGTGGAAGAAAACCTTTTGGAGCACTTACAGAAATGGGCTCCTTATGTGAGCCGGTTCGGTTTGTTGCTCATTGAACTGCATACCATTTCCCCGGCACTCAGCGCCCAAAATATAGGCAAAACTGCAGCAACCGCTTACGATGCGACCCATGGTTTTTCAGATCAGTATATTGTCGAAATTGAGGTATTTCATAAAGTGGCGGCCGAAGCCGGATTGTTTCCGCAACAAGAAGTATTCAGGCGTTTTCCCGACAGCGACATTGCCACGGTGAGCATCAACCTGCTCAAAGGGAAAAATTAATCCTTTACGATAAACTTTCCTTTTTCCTGATCAAAAATAATCGCTTCGTTTCGGAACAGCGAATTGAAGGTACCTTTGGCAATCAAGTGGCAGGGTTCGTCCTGTGTGACGCCATTTTCTGTCATGACAATCATTTCATCAGACAACTGGATGGCCAAATCGATATCGTGCGTAGAGAAAAGGATGCATTTGTTGGTTTTTCCAGATAGTGATTTGAGCAATTTGAACACAGCCACTTTGTGCAGTAAGTCAAGGTGTGTCGTGGGTTCGTCCAGTACGATTAAAGGCGTGTCTTGTGCCAATGCCCGTGCAATTAATACTTTCTGAAGCTGTCCGTCACTGATTTCATAATGCTTTTTATCAGCCAAAAAAACAATATCGGTAAGCCTCATTGCCTCGTTTATTTTTTCGGTATCCGATTCGGATAATTTCCCCAACCAATTGGTATAAGGCTGCCTGCCGAGTGCCACCAGTTCATAAACGCTGAGGTTGCTGGGCGGTAATTTGTCGGTCAACACCAAGCTGAGGTTTTGGGCCAATTGCAGGGCTTTATAGCTTTGGATGTTGCTGTCGTTAAGTAACACAGTACCCGAAAGTGGTTTTTGGATGGAGCAAAGTGTCCGCAATAAAGTAGATTTCCCGATACCGTTAGCCCCAATCAATGTGATGAGCCTGCCTGCCTTTAAATTAAGGTTAAGGTCATGCGCCACTACGTTTTTCACCTTTTTGTTGGTATAGCCAATCGTGAGGTTTACAGCAGAAAGTATGTTGTTGTTTACTGACAAAATTATTTTTTTTAAACCAAATTCCTTTTCCTTACCAAAAGCCAGATGACCACCGGTGCCCCTATAATTGAGGTAATGGCATTGATGGGAAGCGTAAAATCAAATCCGGGTAATTGCGACACCGTATCACAAAACAGCATGATTACGGCACCAATCAAAAGGGTGCCCGCAAATAAAACTTTGTGGTTGCTGGTCTGGAAAACCAGTTTTGACAAATGCGGTACCGCCAATCCAATAAAAGCAATAGGGCCCGCAAAAGCCGTGATGCTGCCGGCCAACAGGCTGGTGGCGAATATAATCAGATACCGTGTTTTTTTGATGTTAAGCCCCATGCTTTTGGCGTAATTTTCACCAAGTAACAAGGTATCCAAAGCCTTGACGGAAAACAAAGCCAGTGTCAAACCCACCGAAACAGCTATTGCCAGTATCACAATGTTGGCCCAGGAAAGGTTGCCCAGGCTGCCCATGCTCCAGAAAGTGAATTTTTGTAATTCTTCTGCCGAACTGAAATAGGTCAGCACACTCACAATCGCACTGGCAAAACTGCTGAACATCAACCCCACAATCAAGATGCTGGCTGTGTCACGCAGTTTTTGCGAAACCACCAACACGAGAAGCAATACCATAAAACTGCCCATACAGGAAGCGAGGATAATACCATAAGACGAAAGCATCAGGTTGGCCAAACCCACAGGCAACAGGCTGGCACCCATGATGACAAAGGCCACCCCGAGACTGGAGCCCGAACTCAACCCTAATACGTAGGGGCCGGCCAAAGGGTTGCGGAACAAGGTTTGCATCAACAGTCCACAGGTGGAAAGTCCGATTCCTGTCAAAACCGCAGTGATGGCTTTCGGAATCCGGAAATTGACAATGATGTATTGCCAGGTTTCCTTGTCTGCGCCACTTCCGAACATCCCTTTAAAGATTTCCTTCAGCGGAATGTTTACCTGACCCAATGCAATGTTCAGGAACAATGACAATAACAGGAGCAAAGTCAATGCGGAAAAAAGCAGGATATTCCGGTTTTTTGACATCATTCCAGTTTTTTAAAGAAGAAGGGTTCATAGCCTACCAACAATTCCGGATGGAGTATTTTTACAATGTCTTTTAGTACGATATCCGGGCGGTTGGGGGCCAGTTCGTAATACAATACCCCGCCGGTTTTGCCTTTTTTTCCGCTGAACGAATAGACCTTTTTGTTTTGGAAAGCCTTGAATTGGTCATAATGCGGGTTGGCTGCGGTCATTTCGGCAAGCGAGGAAAATTGCCCCGAGGTAATCCAGAAATCAGCTGCTGCGGCCCGTTCAAAAACAGTTTCAAACGACAAGGATAAGCTTCCGGTTCCCGTCGTTTCCCGCCAGAGGTAATCGCCCTGTGCTTCTTTGAGCAACAGGCAACCCCAACTGCTTCCTTTGGGCAGGTACCAACGGTCTTCAAACATATCGCCGGCCAAAATGGTGGGTTTGCTTGTGGCCCGTTGGGCAATTTTGATGGTTTTGAGGTATTCGGTTTCAATCTTGTTGAAAATGCTGTTGGCTTCTTTTTGTTTGCCATACAAGGCCCCGAAAAACTTAATCCATTCCGCTTTTCCCAAAGGGGTTTCCTCATTCCAGTCGCCATTGAGCATGACTTTGAGTCCGCTTTTCTGCAAATTGTCAAGCGTCGGGTTTTTGTTGTCAATGCCATAACCTATGATTACATCCGGTTGGAGGTCAATCAGGACTTCGGTATTCAATGATTGGTTGTTGCCGAGTTCCTTTATTTTCCCGTCCTCAATCAAAGTTCTTACTTTTTCGGAAGAAATGTAGTCTAGGTGCGGAAAACCCACTAAGGTATTTTCAACATCCAGCATTTCCAACGAAGGGATATGCGTGGTTGAGGTGGCCACAATAGTGTTTACCGGAACAGGGATAATGGTGTTTTTTGCCAACGAATCAGGAACTTTTCCGTCTTTTTCTTTTAAGATGTAAGTATAGGTTTTATTGGCTTTCGGCCACGGATTTTTCACGGTAACAATACTGTAACCCTTGTAATTTTGTATCGAAAAGCCCTTGGCGTACCTTACTTCGTTTTTGGAAATGGTATCAATTTTAGGAAGGGTTTCTTTTTTGCATTGAACAGACGATGCCAAAAGCAAAAAAAGGAATACGCCTTGCAGGGTAAATTTCATCTGAGGAATTTTTTACAAAAGTAAAATAAATACTGTACTTTTGCACCCGTATTGTGGTTGTTATTCCGACACACCGGAAAAACATTAAAAGGGAACCAGGTGCAATACCTGGGCTGTACCCGCAACTGTAAGCTATCAAGCTTGTTGTTATCTGCAAAACCACTGTCCGCCACCGCCGGATGGGAAGGTAAACAACAAGACGCAAGCCAGGAGACCTGCCAAATGCACAGAGTATCAAACTTTCGGGAAAAAAGGTTTGGGTATGGGTAATTCTATGCTTTTCTCCCTTTATTGGAAACATTTTAATTAAAAAAATGAACAAGAAAATCATTCGTATGGGTGCATTATGCGCACTTATACCCTTGTGCTCGTGGGCACAGGAAAAAAAATCAACCAACGTAACCACTTTGGATGAAGTCGTCATTTCAGACACCCGTTTTGCGCAAAACAAGGAAAAATCGGGTAAAGTCATCACCAAAATCACCCAGGAAGAGCTTCAGAAAAAGGCAGGGCTTTCATTGGCCCAGGTGCTTGGTTCTGCAGTGGGTGTGGAAATCAACGGTGGGCAATCGGCCAATGGTAAAAACCTCGGTTATTACATCAGGGGGGGCAAAAACCAACAGGTGCTCATCGTCATTGACGGCATTCCGGTAACCGATGCCTCCGGAATCAGCTTTGAATTTGACCTGCGCCTGATTTCAGTAGATCAGGTGGAAAGTATCGAAATCATGAAAGGGGCGGCGAGCACCCTTTACGGAACCGGAGCCGCCACGGCAGTCATCAACATCACCCTGAAAAAATCAGGCCCCAAACCGATACAGGGCAATGCCTACATCAATATCGGTTCCAACAACACGGCCGACAACCACAAATACAATGGTCAGGATTTCAATCAGGGGTTTTCGGTAAACGGAAAAACCAGTAAAATAACGTATGCCGCGTCGGTGAACAGTTCCGAAAGCAACGGCATGTCGCAGGTAGCTGCACCCGAAGGCCAAATTTACGAAAACGACCGCTTCTCCCGTTTGAACCTGATGTCAAAAATAGGGGTGGCGGCCAGTAAAAAAATCAGCCTGGATTTCTTCGGAAATTATGACGTAATCAAGAACGATTATGATTTTACCTTTGACAATACCGGGTTCAATGACAACGATGTCAACGAAACCCAATCGAAACAATTCCGGTTCGGATTTACCCCAAAATACACTTATAATAAAGGGGAAGTGGTGCTGCAGGCTGCCTTCAATAAAATCCAGCGTGGTTATACAGAACTGAACAGCTTTACCGGTGGGTTGGAATCTTCACTTTATGAAGCCCAAAGTGTTTATCTGGAAGGCATGAGCAAGTACCAATGGAACAAAAATTTCTTTACGGTTTGGGGTGTCAATTACCAATTTCACGACATGCTGAGTGACACGCCTTATTCGCAAATCAGTAAGGAAAGCACCAAATTCAGTATGGTCGATCCATATTTTACAGGTGTTTTTACCTCAGATTTTGGTTTGAATATCAATGCGGGCGCACGCCTCAACAGGCACAGTGAATACGGTAACCAACTCGTGTATAACATCAACCCATCTTATAATTTTGGCGAAAAACTACCTTTGAAACTGTTGGCTTCGTTGAGTACGGCCTATGTCACACCCAGTTTGTACCAATTGTATTCGGAATACGGAAATGTCACCCTTACACCCGAAGAAAACACCACGGTTGAAGCCGGATTTGAAGTAAGCCTGGCCCATAAAAAAATAAATTTGAATGCTGTGGCTTTTTTCAGGGAACAGGAAAACAGTTTCGGGTTTTTCTTTGATTCAGTCACCTATGAAGCTTATTATATCAATATTGAAGGTAAAAACAGGGCGAAAGGCATCGAGGCAGACCTGACTTTTGCCCCAATCAACAACATCAAACTGACAGCCAATTATACTTTTACCCAGGTGGATGAAGCGCTCGACCGCCTGATTCCTAAGCACAAAGCCAATGCTTCGTTGGATGTTACCATAACCAAGCGTTTGTTTTTCAATACCAATTACCAATATGTTGATGGTAGAAACGATGCTTTTTTTGACGGCAATACTTTTGCCACTGCGTTCAACAGGCTCGGTTCGTACCAATTGGTCAATGCCTTGGTCAAATACGAATTGTTGAAAAACAGGTTGGGTCTCTTTGCCGCAACCACCAACCTCTTCAATGAAGATTTTATGGAAAACACCGGATATGCCACCCGCGGAAGAAATTACCGCTTAGGCCTGACCCTGAATTTATAAATACAAAAAACCCTTTCGTAACAGAAAGGGTTTTGCTTTTATTTCAATTCGACATACATCTCACTCCGCAATGGCTGCATGTTTTTGGAATCGGTGAAATGTTCAAAGGTTTTGATGTTTTGATGGGGTGAAATCCTGCCGCCGTTGGATATAATGGTCAGGGCCTGGGCCAGCATCGGCTCTGTAGGATCACCCAGAACACCAAGGTTGCCGTAGTTTTCCAAAAACGGGTAATCGGCCAATAATCCGGTCTGGTAATCTGAAAAACCTGCAGAATTGGCAATTTTAAGCACAATGGGCTGCATGGCATATTTGTGGTTCGGGTTGCGGTTCTGGCTACCGAAGTTGGGCGAGTCGTATAAAGTCACTGAGCCTACGTTTTTACCTGTGGTTTTGTCGCCAATCTGCACCACATTGATATGGGGTTTCAGTCCGTTGATGACCAATTCACTGGCCGAAGCTGTACTTCGGGACGTAAGTACATACACCTTGTTAAGGTTTAGGCTGTTGATTGCGCTTCCGTTGGCAAGGGAGGTGGTAAAATAATTGTAAAGTGCATCTTGGTTGGTTTGGTTCCAATGGGCCTGAAGTTTGGCATTCCATTGCTGTTTGGCAAAAACCTGCCCGTTGAATTGTCCGGTAATCATGCTGGCCAATCGGGTTGCCGTGGCTACAGAGCCACCAGAATTGTAACGCAAATCGAGCACCAGGTGGGTGATTCCCTGCGTCTGGAATTGGGCAAAAGCGGCATTGAGTTGGCTTTCATAACCTGAATAAAACCCGTTGTACATCAGGTAACCAATTTTATTGGCGCCTTGGTTGATTACGTTGGTTACATAGACCGGATTTTCTGCAAGAGCAGTTTTGGTCAGTGTAACCGATTGTCCGTTGGGGGTAATGTTGCCATTGTCATAATTGGCCAGATTAATGGTCAAAGAGGCATTGGCCAACAGGGCTTGGTAATTGCTGGCAGTAAGTGGTGTACCGTTCACGGCGTAAAAAATATCCCCACGATGGATATTTTTCGAAGCGGCGTCTGAATTGGGCAATACATAACGCACCCAACCAAAAATATCGGTAGTGCTTCCGGTTTTGTACTTCAGTCCGTAATCCATACCGGTATCGGTAGTGTTACCCGATAAGATGCCTTGGAGTACATCATAATCTGAAAAAATGACACTGAAACGGTCAATCGAATTGTCTACACGCAAACTGTTGAAGAGTGTTCCCGGTGAAGAATAACCAGACAGGAACCCGTTCAGCTGGTCTTGGTTGGCAAAGCGGTCATCGGCCAGGTTCGGCACATCGGCCTGCCATAAGTAATACAGGTTCATGCCTTTCCAAACAAAATCATTTACCTGCAATTCCTGAGGAACTTCCAAATCGTCTTTTTCACAGCTGACAAAAGACAGCAGCAAGACCAACGACAGACACAATGTTTTTTTAGCTGAGTGAGCAAATTTCAGTTTCATGGCAATTGTTTTTATTTCAAATATAATCATTTTTTTGACTGGCAAAATACGGTTTTACTTATTATTAATCAATTTAAAAACAATGGTTTAGCGTATTTATTGCTTCGTGCAGAATAAATACGGTACCTTTATTGTAACAAAATAAATTGTAGTTCGTCTTTATTATATAACCAGCAACCAAAGTGGGAATGAACCAAAAGGAATTCATCAACATCATAAACCCTTTCAAGGACAAACTTTTCAGGATGGCCAAAAGGTTGTTGGTGAGTACCGAAGAGGCAGAAGATGCCACGCAGGAAGTTCTGGTGAAATTATGGACAAGAAGTGACAGCCTTAGTGATCTGAGAAGTGTAGAAGCGATGGCGATGACCATGACCAAGAATTATTGCCTGGACCAGCTCAAATCAAAGCGCGCCGGCAACATGACGCTGGTGCACAGCAACTACACCGACCGTGAGGCAGGACTTCAGCAAAAAGTGGAAGACAAAGACAGTTGGGGTTGGGTAGAAAAAATAATGGACGCCTTGCCCGAACAGCAAAAACTGATTATCCAGATGCGGGATATCGAACAATACGAATTTGGTGAAATTGCCAAAATAATGGACATGAACGAAACGGCTATCAGGGTAGCCCTTTCCAGGGGAAGAAAAGCAATACGGGAACAAATGACAAAAACACACAATTATGGCATTGGATAGGATAGAAAAATTAATAGAAAAATACTTTGATGGCGAAACAAGTATTGCCGAAGAAAACGAACTGCAAGTTTACTTTTCTTCACCCGGTGTTGCGCAGCACCTGGAGCAGTACCAACCGGTTTTCGGTTATTTCGCACAGGCAAAAACACAGCAGTTTACACAAAATGTGGCCCTAAAAACCAAAAAGCGCAAGCGTGCAGCCTGGTTGTCTGTTGCGGCATCGGTTGTGGTTTTGTTCGGCATCGGCACCTTTATGTATACCAATGAAAAAGCCGCTGCTTCTGAAGACTTGGGCACTTACGACGACCCTGAACAGGCCTTTGCCGCCACCCAAAAAGCACTGGCATTGGTATCTGAAAAAGTGAATCAGGGTAGGGAAAGTGTCGGTTACATCAAAGCATACGAGCAATCAAAAAACAGGATTTTCAAAAACAATTAAAAAACACAATCATGAAAAAAATAGTCTTATTACTCGTCATGGTCTTGATGCCGGCATTGTTTTTCGCACAGGATGTCTTCGAAAAATACGAAAGGGATGAAAAAGTCACTTCATTTATCGCCGGAAGAAAAACCTTTGCGATGATGGCCAGTACCCAATTCAAAGGCAACAACGAAACCATGCAGAAAGGCAAAGAAATAATTGGCCAGATTCAGCGCGTCCAATTGTATACTACTGAAAACGAAACGGTGGCTGCCGACATGAAAACTACCGTTAGCCGTTATGCGAAGTCATCTGGTCTGGAAGAACTGATGCAGATCAACCATTCCGGTAAAAAAGTCAGCATTATGGTCAAACAAGGCGCCAACGAAAATACAGTTACCCAGGTTTTGGCCTTCGTCGGTAACGGGAAAACCACTTCCAAAAACAACGAAACCATCATCGTTTTAATCAGCGGAAATTTCAACCTCGACGATTTTTCAGACCTGCTCAACAGCAAAACCGTGACGGGCGACAAAAAAACCGATGACGATAAATTGGCCGAAATTAAAAATGCCTTTGAGCTGAAAATATCGCCAAATCCGGCGTCAGGGGTGTTCTACATCAATACCGACCAAGCGGTTGCAGTCAAAATGTATGACCTCTCCGGCCGGATGGTCAAAGAGCAAACCTACACCAGTGCCGGAATTATAACTTCAGACTTGGCCCCTGCGACTTATGTGGT
>CAZXRX010000047.1:0-18998 GCA_964642945.1 uncultured Flavobacterium sp.
TTCCAACAACATGGCTACCATACAACCTGCCCTGCGCGACCGTATGGAAGTAATCAAGATGAGCGGTTATACCATTGAGGAAAAAGTGGAAATTGCCCGCCAGCACCTCTTTCCGAAACAATTAAAGGAACATGGTTTGACCCCGAAAGACCTCACCATCGGTAAAAAACAACTGGAAAAAATTGTGGAAGGTTATACCCGTGAATCGGGTGTGAGGAGCCTCGAACAAAAAATGGCCCAGGTAATCCGTAATGCGGCCAAATCAGTGGCGATGGAAGAAGAATACAACAAAAAAGTAACCGACGAAGATATCGAAAAAGTGTTGGGTGCCCCGAAATTGGCCCGTGACAAGGCAGAGGGCAATGATGTAGCCGGTGTTGTGACAGGCTTGGCCTGGACCGCAGTAGGGGGTGACATTCTTTTTATCGAATCGTTGATTTCCCCAGGAAAAGGAACCCTTTCCCTGACCGGAAATTTGGGAACTGTGATGAAAGAATCGGCAACGATTGCCATGGAGTATATCAAATCGAATGCAGAACTTTTCGGATTGTCTCACGAAATACTATCCAAATACAACATTCACCTGCACGTTCCGGAAGGGGCAACACCAAAAGATGGTCCGAGTGCCGGAATCGCCATGTTGACTTCGATGGTGTCGTTATTGACCCAACGCAAAGTCAAAAAGCACCTCGCCATGACCGGCGAAATCACCCTTCGTGGCAAAGTCTTGCCCGTGGGCGGCATCAAGGAAAAAATACTGGCGGCCAAAAGAGCCAATATCAGGGAAATCATTTTGTGTCAGGAAAACAAAAGTGACATCGATGAAATCAAAGCCGAATACCTTGAAGGGCTGACCTTCCATTATGTCAAGGAAATGCACGAGGTAATCACCATGGCCCTTACCGACCAAAAGGTGAAAAACGCTAAAGACATTTCTTAAATTGAAATAATTATAAAAAGAAAAAGGCATGGGCATTCACTACCCGTGCCTTTTTCATTAAAGTTTTTCCCTTACGATTAAAAATAATATCTTCGCAATGCCGTTATAGGTGTTGTAAATTGCCAGACTCCGTATGTTTAAAAAACATTTTACCTTTTTTTTTGTACTTTTCTGTACTGCTGCATTCAGTCAGATAGGAGGTAAGGCGGTATACCAGTTTTTAAATCTCGTGACTTCACCACGACAGGCGGCATTGGGTGGCAAGGTGTTGACCATTTATGATGAAGATGTCAACCAGGTTTTTTTCAATCCGGCTTCCATCAATGTAGAAATGGACAACCGCCTTTCGGTCAATTACGGCAATTATTTTGGCGAAGCTACCTACGGAACTGCTGCTTACGCTTACACCTATGACCGTCACGTACAAACTTTCCATGTAGGGGTAAATTATGTGAACTACGGTAATTTCGATGGGTATGACGAAAATGGCCAGGCTACGTCCAGTTTTACCGGAAGTGATATTGCCCTGTCTTTTGGCTATGGTTACAACATCCCATTTACTGATATTCATATAGGGGCCAACGCCAAATTTATTTCTTCTACGCTCGAAACTTACAATTCGATTGGGGCTGCTATTGATTTGGGCGGAATGTATGTCGATGAAGACCGGGGAATCAATTGGGCACTCGCCATCCGCAATGTCGGAACTCAAATCACTACTTATTCCGGCACCCGTGAGAAATTGCCTTTGGAAGTTTTGGTGGGCGTTTCGCAACAACTCGAAAATGTACCCATCCGTTGGCACCTGACACTCGAAAACCTGCAACAGTGGAACATCGCCTTTTCCAATCCTAACAGGGCCGTCGGAAGCATTGATGGGGAAGCCACCCCTGAGAAAATATCCTTTTTGAACAACACCATGCGCCATATTATTTTAGGAGTAGAACTCTTCCCGACCAGGGGTTTCAACCTGCGTTTGGGTTATAATTTCAGGCGGGCTGCCGAACTCAAGATATTGGAACAACGCAGTTTTTCGGGGATTTCGGCCGGTGTTGGGTTAAAAATGGGCAAGCTGAAATTCAATTATTCCTATTCGAGGTATACCTTGGCGGCCAGTACCAGCCTGTTTGGGTTGACCATTAATTTTTCAGACGATTACTAAAACACAAAAACCATATATTTTGCAAAAAATTACCATTGCCATCGACGGATTTTCTTCTACAGGAAAAAGTACCCTGGCCAAACAACTGGCCAAACACCTCGGCTACGTTTATGTCGATACCGGTGCCATGTACCGTGCCATTACTTTTTTTGCGATGGAAAATGGTTACATCAACAGTGATTCTTTTGACAAGCAGACCTTGATTAACAGTCTGCCATCCATCAAACTGCATTTTGAATTTAACGCAGACTTGGGTTTTGCAGAAATGTTCTTCAATGACATTAATGTTGAAAAAGAAATACGCACCTTGGCTGTTTCCAATTTTGTAAGCAAGGTGGCTGAAGTGTCTGAAGTGCGTGCCAAACTGGTCGAACAACAACAGGAAATGGGCAAGAACAAAGGCATTGTCATGGACGGACGTGACATCGGTACTGTTGTTTTCCCACATGCGGAACTGAAAGTATTTATGACCGCAAGCCCTGAAACACGCGCCCAACGCCGTTTTGATGAACTGCAGGCCAAAGGCGATACGGTTTCTTATGAAGCCGTATTAAAGAACGTCCAGGAGCGCGATTACATCGATACCCACCGTGATGATTCGCCCTTGGTGAAAGCCGATGATGCGGTTGAAATTGACAATTCACACCTTACCCGCGAAGAGCAGTTCCAGGCCGTTCTGGAATTGGTGGAAGACGTGACGCAGGGCTGATTTCTGCAACATTTTGGGCGGTTTTCAACGCATAACTTTTTTTTGGTTTTCCCGTTTTTAATGTTAGATTTACAAACAATTTACATTAAAACACTTTTCTGATGAATATAAAATTAAGGTTGACGTTGATGAGTTTTCTCCAATTCTTTGTTTGGGGAGCCTGGTTGATAACTGTAGCCAACTATTGGTTTGGCACCAAGCAATGGAGTGGGGCCGAATTCGGTGCCATCTTTTCCACACTGGGTTTTTCTTCCATTCTCATGCCTGCCTTAACCGGTATCATTGCCGATAAATATATCAATGCAGAACGTTTGTATGGCATCCTGCACATTCTTGGCGGATTGATTATTGCTTACATTCCGCAGGTGAATGACCCCAACACTTTTTTCTGGGTGATTTTCGCCGCCATGCTTTGTTACATGCCGACCATTTCGTTATCGAATTCCATTGCTTACAACATACTGAAAACCAACAAATTTGACGTGGTGAAGGTGTTTCCGCCCATCCGGGTTTGGGGAACCGTAGGTTTTATCGTAGCCATGTGGATTACCAATCTTTCCGGAAACAAGGCTTCGGCCAATATGTTTTATATTTCTGCTTTTGCTGCCGTGGTGTTGGGTATTTATTCCTTTACCCTGCCAGCCTGTCCGCCGCAGAAACTGATTTCGGAAAAAGCCAGTTTTGGGCAGAAATTGGGTCTTGATGCTTTTAAACTATTCGGCACTTACAAAATGGCCTTGTTCTTTATTTTCTCTATGTTTTTGGGAGGTGCGTTGCAGCTGACCAATATGTATGGTGATGTGTATTTGTCTGAATTTTCAAAAGTGCCGGAATATGCAGACTCAATTGTGGTTAAATATTCCACCATCATCATGTCGATTTCCCAAATTTCTGAAACCTTATTTATTTTGGCGATTCCGTTTTTCCTGAAAAGGTTTGGAATCAAACAGGTAATGCTGATTTCGATGCTGGCCTGGGTATTGCGTTTCGGGCTTTTCGCCTACGGAAACCCAACAGATGGTTTGTGGATGATTATCGTTTCCTGCATCGTTTATGGAATGGCTTTTGATTTCTTCAATATATCCGGTTCCTTGTTCGTGGAAACCACCACCGATTCCAAGATACGTTCTTCGGCCCAAGGCTTGTTCATGATGATGTCGAACGGTTTCGGTGCTTTGTTTGGCGGACTGGTGAGTGGTATTGTCATAGATACCTATTTTACGCATAACGGCGCGCGTGACTGGCACAGCATCTGGCTGGCATTTTCGGGATATGCGTTGGTGATTGCGGTGGCCTTTGCGGTGATGTTCAAGCACAAGCACAATCCGGAAGCTATTGAAAATGTAACGCATTAATTTTATCCAAATGAAACCACTCAAAAACCACTTTCTTTTTTGGTTCTTTTTCCTGGTTTCTTTCTCCGGATATTCCCAAATCCAGGCACTTTACAACCAAAGTGTGGAAGCCTACAAAGCCAAGGATTTTGTATTGTTTTTGAAACGCAACCAACAGATGGACAGCATCCGTCCGATGCATCCGACCGTGCTGTACAACCTGGCTGCGGCCTATTCACTCAACAACCAGCCAACAGAGGCTGTTGCTACCCTGAAAAAACTGGTGGTTATGGACAATTCTGTGGTTTTTGAGGAAGATGCTGATTTTGAATTGATCAGGAATACGTCTGGTTTTGAAGGAGTCAAGGCACTCAAAGCGGCACAAAACACTAGCGTTGCCAGTTCAGTCAAAAAGTTTTCCTTGTCTGAAAAAGACCTGCATCCGGAAGGTTTGGTTTATCTCGAAAAGCAAAAACTCTGGCTCGCAGGAAGCATCCGCAACAAAAAAATCGTGTCGTTTGACAGCAAGGGGATATGCAGCGATTGGTTTACTGATTCGCGCTATTCGGTTTTTGCCCTCAAAACCGACCCCAGCCAGAAGTACATCTGGGCCGCCACTTCGGCCATGCCCGAAATGAAAGGATATTCTAAAGCGGTAGCCGGCCAGAACCAAATACTTAAAATTGAAATCGCTACCCGGAAAATTGTCAAAAGCTATTCGATGCAGGGCAAACACATTTTCAGTGACTTATTGGTGGCAAAAAACGGCGAGGTGTATATTTCCGACAGTGAAGCCCCATTGATTTACATCATAAAAAATGACGCACTAACCGTTTGGAAAGACCTCAATGGCATGGCCTACAACCTGCAGGGATTGGCATTCAACAACGACCAGTCCAAACTGTTTGTGGCTGATTACATCAAGGGGATTGCCGTTATCCCGATGAAAAACGATTCGATTATTTCGTGGCTTTCCTTTCCGGAAGGCACGACTACCAAAGGAATTGACGGATTGGTTTACTACAAAAACAGCCTGATTGCCATTCAGAATGGCGCCGTTCCTATCCGCATCGTAAAATACCAACTCAATGCGGAAAGCTCCAAAATCAACTCCTTCACGGTTTTGGATAACAACCGCGAAGCCTTTAATGAACCCGCTTTGGCTAGCATTTCAAACGGGAAAATGTACTTCTTTGCCAATTCTCCCTGGCGGTTTTACAATGCGGCTTATGAATTGGATTTGTCCAAGTTTGAGAATCCGCAATTGTTTGAACTCCGTTTGGATTGATTACTTTTCTATTAGGTTGTTTTTCTTGCTTTTAAAATTTGTAAATTGATAAAAAAGCACTACTTTTGCAGTCCAAAACGCGAATTGGGGTTTCGTTTGGAAATCAATTATTTATTTTAAACGCTTTTGTTTTTCTATTGCTTAAAGAAACCCAAGGAAGACAAAATACAAATTTTTTATCAGCATGTCTGAATTAAACAAAGAACAACAAGATTTTTTAAATGGTTTTAACTGGCACAATTACGCAGAAGGAATTGATGTAGTAGACCAAAAAAACTTACAGGAATTCGAAGATTTGGTATCGAAAACATTCATTGATACCGATCAGGAAGAAGTAGTGGAAGGTGTAGTAGTACGTATCACAGACCGTGATGCCATTGTTGACATCAACGCAAAATCGGAAGGTGTAATCTCTCTTAACGAATTCCGTTACAACCCAAACCTTAAAGTGGGTGACAAAGTGGAAGTATTGATTGACGTCCGTGAAGACAAAACAGGTCAATTGGTATTGTCACACAGAAAAGCAAGAACCATCAAATCATGGGATCGTGTTATCGCTGCCAATGAAACTGGTGAAATCGTTACCGGTTTTGTTAAATGCCGTACCAAAGGTGGTATGATCGTTGACGTTTTCGGAATCGAGGCCTTCTTGCCAGGTTCACAAATCGACGTGAAACCAATCCGTGATTACGACGTATACGTTAACAAAATGATGGAATTCAAAGTGGTGAAAATCAACCACGAATTCAAAAATGTTGTAGTATCGCACAAAGCGCTTATCGAAGCAGATATCGAAGTACAGAAAAAAGAAATCATTGGCCAACTTGAAAAAGGACAGGTATTGGAAGGTGTGGTTAAAAACATCACTTCTTATGGTGTGTTCATTGATTTAGGTGGTGTTGACGGATTGATCCACATTACCGACCTTTCCTGGTCTAGGATCAACCACCCAAGTGAAGTTTTGGAATTAGACCAAAAACTGAACGTGGTAATCCTTGATTTCGATGATGAGAAAACAAGAATCCAATTAGGTTTGAAACAATTGAGCGCCCACCCATGGGATGCCCTTGGAACAGAACTTAAAGTAGGTGACAAAGTGAAAGGTAAAGTAGTGGTTATCGCTGACTACGGTGCATTCATTGAAGTAGCTGAAGGTGTTGAAGGTTTGATCCACGTTTCTGAAATGTCATGGTCTACGCACTTGCGTTCTGCCCAGGATTTCGTAAAAGTGGGTGATGTAGTGGAAGCCGTGGTATTGACTTTGGACCGTGACGAAAGAAAAATGTCGTTGGGTATCAAACAAATGTCACAAGATCCATGGACTGACATCACTGCCAAATATCCGGTAGGTTCAAGACATACAGGAATCGTAAGGAACTTTACCAACTTCGGTATTTTTGTCGAATTGGAAGAAGGAATCGACGGTTTGGTATACATCTCTGACCTTTCCTGGACCAAAAAAATCAAGCATCCATCTGAGTTCATCAATGTTGGTGACAAATTGGATGTAGTAGTATTGGAGTTGGATGTGGACGGACGTAAATTGTCTTTAGGCCACAAACAAACTACCGAAAACCCTTGGGACAAACATGAAGAGGCTTTCGCTGTGGGAACCATCCACAAAGGAACCATCGCTGAGATTGTTGACAAAGGTGCTACTGTAGATTTCGGTGATGACGTTGTGGCATTTATCCCAACCCGTCACTTGGAAAAAGAAGACGGCAAAAAATTGAAAAAAGGAGATGAAGCAGATTTCAAAGTAATTGAGTTCAACAAAGAATTCAAAAGAGTTGTCGCTTCACACACTGCTATTTTCAGGGAAGAAGAAGAGAAAAATGTGAAAGCGGTTTCAGAATCTGTAGCTGCCAACAACAACGCTCCTGCTTCAACCTTGGGAGATAACAACGATATTTTGGCTGACTTGAAAGCAAAAATGGAGAAAAAAGAGAAAAAATAATATTTTCTTTTTGAATATAGAAAGCCCTGCAGTGATGCGGGGCTTTTTTATTTGATTAATTTAATATATGATAAAAAATAATTTTTTTCATTTTCGCACGCAACCTTTTCAATTGTTCGGTATCTAACTAAGAGTTAGTTTATTAAGAATACTTAAGTTCATTTTGTTTGGAAGCCTTATCCTGCAGTACCAGTGGGATAAGGTTTTTTTTATGTGAAAAAGTTTGAATTTTGAAACCATGACTGATTTGTTCCCGTATATGCCTTTATAAACTTTAAAAAAATCATATTATGAAAATCAGAAAAATTGTAAACGTATTTGCATTGGTAGCCACCTTGGCTTTAGGAACAACCACTTTTGCACAAAAAACGGTAATGGTAGGCGGAGCCGCCATGTATCCGTCAAAAAACATCATTGAGAATGCCGTGAACTCCAAAGACCACACTACCTTGGTGGCAGCCGTAAAAGCAGCCGGCTTGGTGGAAACACTGCAAGGAAAAGGACCATTCACCGTTTTTGCCCCAACAAATGCGGCTTTCGATAAGTTACCTAAAGGAACGGTAGAAACCTTATTGAAACCAGAAAACAAAAAAATGTTGCAAACCATACTGACTTACCATGTCGTGGCAGGAAAGATGAATGCTTCAGACATTGCGAAAGCGATTAAAAAAGGCGGAGGTAAAGCAACCCTCAAAACAGTAAGTGGTGGTACTTTGTCTGCCTGGATGAAAGGTAAAGATTTGTATCTTACTGATGAGAATGGCAACAGCGCCAAAGTGACCATTGCCGATGTCAACCAATCGAATGGGGTAATCCATGTGATTGACGCGGTAGTGACACCGAAATCATAAATTAATTGTGTTTGTTTAAGTGAAAAACCCGGTGATTGCGCACCGGGTTTTTTTTATTTTAAATTTGCACTAAGGCACTCTATCGTAACTGCGCCCCAAATTCCTTTTCAAAATTCGATTGCAGTTTACCCATAATCTTGTCAATTTGGGCATCGGTCAAGGTTTTCGATGCATCCTGTATCACAAAACTGATGGCATACGATTTTTTGCCAGAAGGCAGGTTATTCCCTTCATAGACATCAAATAGGTTGATGCTTTTCAAGAGCGATTTTTCCGTCTGCAAAGCCACATTGTAAATGGCGTCATAAGCCACATTGCTGTCTACCAACAAGGCAAGGTCCCTGCGGACTTCAGGATATTTCGGGATGTCCTGGAACTTGATTTTACCAGACAACAGTTTCAAGACCAAATCCCAATTGAAATCGGCAAACAAAACTTCCTGCTTAATGTCAAAATATTTTAATATGGGCTTTTTGATGGTACCGAATTCGACCAAGGTGTCGTTTCCGGCCATGATGGCAATGCCTTCAGCAAAAACATCAGAAACTACAGGGCTTTCATTCGTTTTGTTGAACCCAAGCCTAGAGAGAATTCCAGTTATATATCCTTTAAATAAGAAGAAATCAGTAGGTTGTGGGCCGTTTTTTTCCGTCCAGGTTTCAGAATTTCGGTTTCCGGTAACAAAAAGCGTCAGGTGTTTCTTTTCGGAAGGACCAGTCAATGATTTGTGGTAGGTTTTTCCGTATTCAAATAATTTCAAATCGCTGTTCCTGCGGTTGCTGTTGTAAGAAATGGCTTCCAAGCCTGAAAACAACAACGACTGACGCATTACCGACAAGTCATTGCTCAGCGGATTAAGCATCGCAATGTTGTTTTCTTCCTTCAAAAGTGCCGACAATTGTATGTATTCGGGTGTGGTAAGCGAATTGGCCATCATTTCATGAAAACCCAATGAATTCAATTGGGAAGCGATGATGTTCTGTATTTTATAATCTTCGTTTCTTGGCGAATTGGCCACAGTCGCATTGAGTTTTTTCGAAAAATTGATGTTATTGTAGCCATACACCCTCAAAATTTCTTCTATGACGTCGACTTCTCTTTGTACATCAACCCGGAAGGCAGGAATAGTGAGTCCTAATCCGGCATCTGAAATGCTGTTGATTTTGATATCGAGTGAGGCCAATATTTTTTTGATGGTTTCCTTGGGGAGTTCTTCCCCGATCAGTTTGGCGGTTTTGTCAAAGTTCAGGAACACGGCAAAATCTTCTATTTTCTTCGGGTAAATGTCAATCACATCTGAAGTGATTTCCCCACCGGCCACTTCCTGAATGAGCATGGCCGCCCTTTTGAGTGCATACTCGGTCAGTGTAGGATCGATTCCCCTTTCAAAACGAAAGGAGGCATCAGTGCTCAATCCGTGGCGTTTGGCTGTTTTTCTCACAGCTACCGGATTGAAATAGGCACTCTCCAGGAAGATGTTGGTCGTATTTTCGGTTACCCCCGAATTTTTCCCACCAAAAACCCCGGCAATACACATCGGGCCTTTTTCATCACAAATCATCAGGTCGTCTTCGTGCAGTGTGCGTTCCACATCATCCAAGGTGGTGAACTTGGTGCCGGCCTTGAGTGTTTTAACGATTACTTTTCCGCTTATTTTGGAAGCATCAAAAGCGTGCAGTGGTTGCCCGAAATCGTGCAGGATGTAATTGGTTACGTCAACCACATTATTTTTTGGGGTAATGCCGATGGCTTTGAGTCGGTTCTGTAACCAGGCAGGTGAGGGCTTGATGGTAACGCCCGAAATGGTTACCCCACAATAACGGGGCGCCAGTTTGGAATCGACCACATCTACATCTATTTTGAGGATGCGTTTGTCTACCCGGAATCCGGAAACCGAAGGCGTAATCAATTCAACATTCAGGCTTTTGAGCAGCATTCCTGCCCTAAGGTCACGGGCCACACCAAAGTGTGACATCGCATCGGCACGGTTGGGTGTTAGGCCTATTTCAAAAACTTCGTCGTTTTCTATTTTCAGTACTTCGGCCAGGGTAGTGCCCGGTTTCAGTTTTTTGTCGAGTACCATGATACCATCGTGGTTGTCTCCAAGGCCCAATTCGTCTTCGGCACAAATCATCCCGTGGCTTTCCATACCACGTATTTTACCTTTCTTGATTTCAAACGGATTACCTTCTTTATCAAACAATTGGGTACCGATAAGGGCTACCGGAACTTTCTGGCCCACGGCTACATTGGGTGCGCCACAGACGATTTGCAGGGTAGTGTCACCTACATCGACCGTGGTCACGCTCAAGCGGTCGGCATCAGGATGTTTTTCACAGGTTTTCACTTCACCCACCACAATACCTTCGAGTCCGCCTTTGACTGATTGGTATTTTTCCACTACCTCGACCTCCAGACCCAAATCGGTCAGCATGGTTGCGGTGTTTTCTGATGGTAAATCTATTTTAATGAATTGTTTGAGCCAATTGTATGAAATCTTCATTTTTGTGTTTTTTTCGGAGAGTGCAAATATACTAATTGTACTATGTGGATAAAAATAATTGCTTCAAAATCGTCAGGAGGTTATAAGGATGAAGATTTGTTCAGGAAAAATAAAAAAATGCTCCCAAACAGTCTTGAAAGCATCATTTTAAATCTATACTGACCATTTAATCACTTAATGACAAATTTAAAGGCTTCAGTAAATTCTCCGAATAAAACTTTGGCAAAATAGAATCCACCGGATAAATTTTTCAGTTCAATCTGACTGCCTGAAGAATAGGTAGGATTGGAGTAAACTTCTTTACCGGATATATCAAAAACCAATACTTGGGCTTTATCCGTATTGGTTGGTAAATCAATGCTGAATACGCCATTGTTGGGATTTGGGAGTAGCTTTAATTTCCTGGTTTCAAATTGATTGTTTGCCAAGGTGAAAATCCTGGGTTCGGTCAGCGGACCATTAAATGATAAAATGATAGGCGGATTGAAAACCGTATTGGCAGAACAATTACCACCAGGAGCTCCGAAATAATAAAAAGCATTGATGGATAAGTTTTGCACGCCACTGGAGTTGGCGCCTGGCAGTACGATTTGAGAAGTAATGTTGGTTTGCATCAATAATCCGGAATCCCTGTAACATAACGATAGGGCATGGTTGGGCGCATTGTTGGTGTAGGTATGGCTATCTAAACTGTGGACGTCACAACAATCAGAATTTACACTTACACTAATGTCATTTGTTGCTGCTATTGGTGATAAAGTAACTGAATTGATGCGGTTTTGACAACCTAAAATCTGCCCAAAGGCAAAGCCCGTATGGATTAAAATAAAAGCAAAGCCTAATAAATTTCTCATATCACATAAATTGAACTACATAAATGTAAGGTAAATATTTAAGATATGAAGTAAAAATTTTATGTTTTGATAATTTAAAATTGATTATAAAGAATTAATTATCAAAGTATTTTAGCTTGTTTTGTTTGTAAAATCAGCTTTTGAAAACCGTAAACGATTTGTCACGGGTATCATAAACCTGGAAAAATGTGGCAGAAGCGGCATTGGTAATCAAAATGCCATCAACAGCAAATGAGGTCATTTCGTAGTCTACGTTAATTTGGGTGTTTTTCGCAATGGTTTTTATTTTCAGAAGTGTAGGATGCAGTTTGCTGTAAACCAAGCTGTACGTTTTTTTATTGGGCTGTTGTACATACACCAAAAGGGCAGTTCCTGAATTGTCTGCTTTATCGAGTAGCACGGCAAAATCGGTCATGCCGTCGTTATTGAAATCACCATAACAGAGCGAATTGTTGAACCGTTCTTCGTTTTCAATGACTTTATAATTGATGCCTTCAATGGTCAGATGGCTTTCGATTACAGCTTTGATGTCATCGGGAATGATAAGCGGCGGCGCTTTTGGTTCCTGGGGTTTGTAGTTCTTGAATTCTGATTTTTCTATGATGTCTTCCCGCAGCATATAGCCTACTGGAACGTCTGAGAGCATGACGGGTTTGACCGAATAGACTGCGACAAAACCATTTCGGGTTTCCCGTTCCAGCAAACTGTCATCAGCCTTGATATTGCTTTCCTTGTCGGCGTTTTTGGTATAGACTTTGGTGCCGAATTTCAGTTTGTAGACCGTATTGTACATGGCTATATTGGGTGTCCGGCGTACTTCGGCATCTTCGCGTACCACAAAATTCTCGTTGGCACAAAGCCCGAATTTTTCAAGCGTATCGGTAGTTTCGCCAGAATCAGGATAACCGTATTCCACTTTATCCTTCATAGGACCGGCCGCTCTTTTGGATGTTTTCTCCTTGTGGTCAACAAAAAACACCCCAATCACCACCACCGCAATGACAATGAGTATCGGAAAGTAATTTCGTTTCAGGAAAGGCAGTAACGGCATTTCTAAAGATATAGGTTTAAAGATGAAAAAACAATTAAATTACGGAGCAAATTAATCATTCCCAATTAATTACAGCAATTCTTCAACATGTTTTTTGATGTTGGCTGCTATTTTTTGGGTAGGCAAATCGTTGTCATCGCCACCAAACGGATCTTCAATTTCCTCTGCAATCAATTCGAGGCTGGCCAGCACGTAAAAAATAAAAACGATGACCGGTACGACGTAATAACCCAAACTGAAGGCATAACCAAAGGGCAGCGTCATCACATAAAAGAAAATAAATTTTTTGATAAAAGCGCTGTAAGAGTAGGGAATAGGAGTATTCTTTATCCGCTCACAGGCGCCACAAATGTCTGTAAACGATTGTATTTCGCTGTTCAGTACAATCAATTGGTCTCCGGTAATTTTCTTTTGCAGATAGAGTTCGTTGATTTTGGAAAACAAATTTTTGGCTACTTGGTTCGGTCTGTGGTTGTGGTGGTCAATTTCCAGATCAAGGCCGTCAAACAGTTGCTTAGACGTTTCCTCGTTTTTTAAATGTTGGTTCAGGATGTCGGCATATACCGGAATCATCCTCCTGAAATACGTCCTGTCATTTTCATCCTGTAAAATGGCAGCCAGTTTCAGCGCCAGGTTCCTGCTGTTGTTCACCAGTGCGCCCCATAGTTTACGTCCTTCCCACCAACGGTCATAGGCGGTGTTGGTCCTGAAAACCAGTAACAGGGAAATAACAAAGCCCAACATCCCGTGCATGATGGTGATGTTTTTAATGTAGCTGTTTTCTGCTAATTGCCAATATTCCACTTCGAGGTAACCCACTATACCGGAATAACAGCCAATGGCTATCATGATAGGAAATAATGTCCGAAAGGTATCAGCCTTATGGAAACGGAAGATGAAAGTAAACCAGTCTTTGGTATTGTATGAAATCATGCTATTAGGGTAAAATTTAGGTCAAAAATACATTAAAAACCCAAACTTCCTGCCAATTCTTTCAAGGTGATTTCATAAATTTTGGTTAGATATAACGCATTGCTGTAACGTACCTTGGCATCGAGTAAATTTTGTTGCGCCGTTCTGAATTCTATGGGTATTATGGTGCCAATCTTGAATTTTGCCCTGGTAATGTCGAGGTTTTGCTCGGCAATTTGCAGGTTTTTTTGTTCCAGCTTGGTCAGCTCAAGGTTGGTGGTGTAACTTTCATAAGCCGATTGGATTTGGCTTTCAACACCTTTTTGTTGTTGTTCGAGCAATACATTGGCACTTTCTACCTGTACTTTGGCAATTTTCTCGTTCCGGTTTTGCAGGAATCCGTTAAAGATGGGCACCGAAGCAGAAAAGCCATACACAAAACCCCTTCCGGTAGATTGTGTCACAAAACCCAAAGAAGCTTCAGATCGTGTAAAATTGTATCCGGAATTAATCCTAACTGTCGGATACCGTCCGGCTTTTACCTGTTTGAGCTGTTGTTCGGCGCTGTTTTTGGCCAACAATTGGGCCTGTAGCTGTGGGTTTTGTTTGGCAGCCAATGCCTTTATTTCTTGGAGGTTGATGTTTTGATCTACCGTAATTTCATTGCTGACAGTAAATTCGGTGGCTACGTCGCGTGCCAGAATTTCATTCAGTTTGACTTTGGTGGTGCGAATCAGTTCTTTTTGTTTCAGCAGTTCAGAATTATCGGTATTGAGGTCTACCTGGGCATTGAGCAATTCCAGTTTGGAAGCCTTGCCGATGCTGAACCGGTTGTTGGCGGTATTGACACGTTCCTGCGAAACCACTATGGCCGTGTCCATCGCAGCCAATTGCTGCTGTTGCTGTACGAGGTCGTAATAGGTAAGGTATACGTCGCTGATTTTGGTCAGGATAATCCCTTTCAGCTCGGCTTCTCCTTGCTTTTGCAGGATGTTGAGTTGTTCTTTCCGCGCAAACATCCGCAGGCCGTCAAAAACGGTCCAATCGAGTCCTACACCATAAGTAAGGCTCAGGTTGCGTGCCCCGTCAAGTGTTCTTTGGGAACCGTCAGCTTGGGTCTGGGTGGTGTTCAGAATACTGTTGTTGTTCACGATATTGGCGCTCACCAAAGGCAGCATTCCGGCATTTCCGGCAGAGTTGTTGAGTTCGTCTATTTTCAGCTCGTTTTTGGAGAGCCTGATGTCATAATTGTTCTGTAAGGCTATCTTGACGGCATCTTCCAGGGTCAGTCGTTCCTGCGACTGCATTTGCGGAACAAAGCCCAGCAAAAAAAGTATAAGGTAATGTGCTTTCACTTTCATATTTATTTTTCTAAAGCGTCTATGTGGTCAAATTCCGGACGGTGTTTCTTCTCCCGCGACCACATGAGGTAAATTGATGGGATGACGAATAAGGTCAAAACCAATGAAAAAATCGTCCCACCCACAATAACCACACCCATACCAATACGGCTGGTGGAGGCGGCACCGAGAGACAAGGCAATAGGCAAAGCACCCAAGGCGATGGCCAAACTGGTCATCAGGATAGGGCGGAGCCTGGCTTCAGAAGCTTCCAAAATGGCTTCGAGTTTGGGTTTGCCCTGTTCCCGCAATTGGTTGGTAAATTCAACAATCAGAATGCCGTTCTTCGTTACGAGCCCAATCAGCATGACGGTACCAATCTGGCTGAAAATATTCCAGGTCTGTCCGAAAAGCCAAAGTGAAAACAAGGCTCCGGCAACGGCCATCGGTACGGTAAGGATGATGATGAATGGGTCGATAAAACTTTCAAATTGCGCGGCCAATATCAAATAAATCAACAGCAATGCCAATCCAAAGGCAAACAAGGTATTGGAACTACTTTCGACAAAATCTCGGGATTCCCCACCCAAATCAGTAGTAAAAGTGTCATCGAGTACTTTGGCCTTGATGTTGTCCATGGCTTCAATCCCGTCACCGATACTTTTTCCGGGTGCCAATCCTGCTGAAATTGTTGCTGACATATAACGGTTGTTGTGGTACAATTGTGGCGGATTACTTTGTTCTTCTACTGTTACTACATTGTCGAGCTGAATGAGTTGGCCGTCTTTGTTGCGCACAAACATCGAAGTCAAATCGAGTGGCTCATCACGGTCTTTTTTGTCGAATTGCCCAATTACCTGGTATTGTTTTCCGTTACGCATAAAATACCCAAAACGCTGTCCGCTGAGCGATAATTGAAGGGTTTGGGCTACATCGAGCACTGAAATACCCAGACTTTCCGCTTTTTCCCTGTTAATGGAGACATTGATTTCCGGCTTGTTGAATTTCAGGTTGACATCAACATTGGAGAAGGTTTCATTCTGGTTGGCTTCCTCCATGAATTGCGGGATTTTTTCACGCAGCTTTTCAAAATTGGGTGCCTGAATGATGTATTGTATCGGCAATCCGCCACGACGGTTCACGGCTATGGTTGGCTGTTCAGAAACAGTGACTTTGGCCTGGGAATATTTTTT
This sequence comes from uncultured Flavobacterium sp., assembly GCA_964642945.1. Lineage (GTDB taxonomy): Bacteria > Bacteroidota > Bacteroidia > Flavobacteriales > Flavobacteriaceae > Flavobacterium. The sequence goes on from CAZXRX010000047.1 coordinate 16,095, forward strand.
GGTCCATTTGGTAAGATCAGCCGCAATATCTTTTTGTGATTTTTCCCGGTCGCCTTTGTCTTTTAATGCCAAGCGGATTCTTCCGGTGTTAACGGAGGATGACATGAAGCCGGGCGAGGTAATAACCAGAGCGATTTTTTTCTCCGGAATGCTGTCATTGATTAAGGTCGACATGTCCTGCATGAAGCGGTCGGTATAGTCAAAGGTAGCTCCTTCAGGTGTGGCTACCCCGACAGCCAACAAATTCCTGTCATCATAAGGGGCAGTTTCTTTCTGGATGATGGTAAAAAACAGGGCAATCAAACCAATACAAACGATTATAATAGGGAAACTAACCCACTTTTTCTTGACAAAACGCGCCAATGATTGGGCATAGCCTTGGTTGAGTTTTACAAAATAGGGTTCGGTAAAAGTGTAGAAGCGTGTTTTTTTCTGTTCCCCACCTTTCATCAGGTAGGCATTCAGCATGGGGGTCAAACTCAAGGATACAAAAGCCGATATGAGTACCGCGGCGCCAATGACGACGCCGAACTCCCGGAACAACCGCCCGACGAATCCTTCGAGGAAAATAATCGGTAAAAATACCGCCGCCAGGGTAATGGAAATCGAGATAACGGCAAAAAAGATTTCGTTGGAGCCTTTGATGGCCGCTTCAATAGGCGACATGCCTTCTTCGACCTTCTTGAAGATATTTTCGGTGACCACGATTCCGTCATCGACCACGAGCCCCGTTGCCAGCACAATGGCGAGCAAGGTCAGTACGTTGACTGAAAAGCCACAGAGGTACATGATAAAGAAAGTCGCAATCAACGATACCGGAATGTCAATCAACGGACGGAAAGCAATGGCCCAATCCCTGAAAAACAGGAAGATAATCAAGATTACCAGAATGATTGATATAAGTAAGGTTTCGGCTACTTCTACCACAGATTTTTTGATAAAAACCGTATTGTCGAGCGCAATATTCAGCTTGATGTCTTTGGGTAAATCTTTTTGGAAAGCCGCATACTGTTTATAAAACTGGTCGGCGATATCCAAATAATTCGTTCCGGGTTGCGGAATAATCGCCAGTGCCACCATCGATTGGTCGTTGGCCTTGAATTGGGTTTCGAGGTTTTCTGCATTGAGTTCGGCCTTACCCACATCACCCAAGCGCACTACTTTATCATTGTCAGAAACAATAATGATATTGTTGAATTCTTTTTCTGTCGAAAGGTTCCCTATGGTTTTTACCGTCAGTTCGGTATTGGCACCGGTCAGTTTTCCGGAAGGTAACTCGACATTTTGCTTTTCAAGGGCATTTCGTACATCGGACACGGTAACTCCATACGAAGACAATTTTACCGGATCAATCCAAATGCGCATCGAATACCTTTTTTGTCCCCAAATCTGCACGCTGCTCACGCCCGGAATGGTCTGCAACCTTTCTGAAATGACGTTTTCGGCATAATCGCTCAGCGCCAATACATCGCGGGAATCGCTTTGTACGGTCATCGAAATGATCGCTTCAGAATCAGCATCGGCTTTCGAAACCACAGGCGGTGCATCAATATCCTGCGGTAAACTCCTTACGGCCTGCGACACCTTGTCACGCACATCATTGGCGGCTTCTTCGAGGTTTTTTTCAAGTTTGAATTCGATGGTGATGTTGCTCGAACCCTGGTTGCTGGAAGAGGTAATGTTCCGGATTCCATCTATGGAGTTGATGGCTTTTTCAAGCGGCTCGGTAATCTGGGACTCTATAATATCAGAATTCGCACCGGTATAGTTGGTCCGGACTGAAATTTGTGCCGGATCAATCGAAGGAAATTCCCGCACGCCCAGATAACTGTAGCCAATGATGCCGAAAAGGATGATGGCCAGATTGATGACTATCGTAAAAACCGGTCGCTTGATGCTCAGGGTAGATAAACTCATATTATTTTACTTTTACTTTGATGTCGGCTTCATCCTTGAGCGACATGACGCCTGAGGTCAACAGTGTATCGCCTATTTTCAAGCCTGAAGTAATTACCACGTCTTTATCGGTACGGGTCAGGGTTTCCACTTTTACTTCTTTGGCCTTTCCGTTGTTGGCAATGAATACTTTTTTACCATCCTGCACCGGAATGATGGATTCGGTCGGGATGATGATGGCATCCTTGATATTTTTGAGTGGCAATTCGATGTTGGCGAAAGTTCCGGGCAATAATTTTCCGGTTGAATTTTGCGTCAGGGCACGTATTTTCAGGGTACGGGTCATGGTTTCGATTTCCGGTTCCAAAGCATAGATTTTGGCCGTGAATTTTTCCGTCATGTTGGGAACGGTAAAAGTGATAGAGGCATTTTTATTGATTTCGGAAGCGTATTTCTCAGGAATCGAAAAAGTGATTTTAAGCGGGTTGGTATTGACCAGCTTCGCAATCAGGGTAGTAGGGGTAACGTATGTTCCGGGTGAAATATTCCGCAACCCGACTTTACCGGAAAACGGTGCCCGGATGGATGTTTTCCCGATTTGGGCCTGAATCAGCTGGGTTTGGGAGTTGGCCGTACGGAAATCGGCACTGGCGATGTCATATTCTTCCTGGCTGATGGCTTCTTTCTGGAGCAATAATTTGGCCCTGCGTTCATTTTCTGAGGCCAGGCTTGCCTTGGTGCGTGCCTGGGCCAATTGCGCGCGCAGTTCGATGTCGTTTACTTTCAATAAAACCTGGCCTTTACTGACCTGGCTTCCTTCGGTAAAGTAGATGTTTTCGACTATCCCCGAAACCTCACTCCTGATTTCAATCTGTTCGTTGGCCTCAATAGAACCCGAAAGTGAAATGGTGTTGGAAAAATCCTGTGGTTGGATGACCAAGCCGTTTACGCCCATGGGAGGTTTTTTGCCGTTTTTATCATTTCCTTTTTCGTTCTCCGATTTGTTTT
>CAZXRX010000048.1:0-18836 GCA_964642945.1 uncultured Flavobacterium sp.
TTCGCCTGCGGTAATGTCTTCGTATTGTTTCGGATGGTCGGCATCTATGGTTTTTTCGAGTACGTCGAGTTTCATTTCACTGATGGGGTGCATGAAAAACGGTATCGAAAAACGCGAAGTGCCCCACAGTTCCCTTGGTGGATTCACTACCTGGTGGATGGTCGATTTCAGTTTGTTGTTGGTATGCCTAGACAACATATCGCCTACATTGATGACCAATTCGTCCGGTTGGGCCATGGCATCAATCCATTCGCCGTCGTGGTTTTGCACCTGAAGGCCTTTACCCTGGGCCCCCATCAAAAGCGTAATCAGGTTGATGTCGCCATGTGCGGCGGCACGTACAGCCCCGTCAGCAGGTTCATCGGTAATAGGTGGGTAGTGGATAGGACGCAGGATGCTGTTTCCGTTTTTGATGTAGTTGTCAAAGTAAAATTCGTCCAAGCCCAAATACAGGGCGAGGGCACGCAAGACATACACACCGGTTTTTTCGAGCATCTGGTAGGCTTGTTTGCCCACTTCGTTGAATTTCGGCAATTCTTCGACAGTCACGTTTTCAGGGTATTCTGAAGCGTATTTGGAGTCTTTGTCAACATATTGGCCGAAATGCCAGAACTCCTTCAAATCACCAGCCGAACGGCCTTTGGCATGCTCTTTTCCGAAAGAAACGTAGCCGCGTTGGCCACCGATTCCCGGGATTTCATATTTTGATTTGGTCTCTAACGGAAGACTGAAAAAATTACGGACTTCACTGTAAAGTTCTTCCACCAATTTGTCATCCAAAAAATGACCTTTTAATGCCACGAAGCCAATATCTTCGTAGGCTTTTCCGATTTCATTTACAAATTTTTGTTTACGTGCCGGGTCATCCGACAGGAAATCACGCAAGTCAACACTGGGAATGTTTTGCATTGTTCTAAAACTTTTTGTTAATAACTTAAACTGGGAAAATTCCAGTTATAGCAACAAATATAAGAATTTTTTAATTTCAAAAGGCCAAAGTTATGAACATTTTAAGGAGCTTTTTCCCGCTCTAGTCTCTATCTTTGCTTGTGCCTCACAAATGATAGCGCCTCATACAAGCTTGGTGAACTGACCGAACGCAAAGGCAAAATATTTTTTTGACAGCTAATCCGGACCAGCAGATATCCCTCCACACAATAATTCCGTTTTATTGGAAAAATTCCCATTGCCAACGGTTTGCTTTTTGCTATTTTTGCAACGCAATAAAACCATCATCCATGAATTTCGACAGAAAAGACCTTTCCAACATACAATTACTCGATTTATACAAAAGACTGCTCAAACCAAGGCTCATTGAAGAAAAAATGCTCATCCTGCTGCGTCAGGGCAAAGTATCCAAATGGTTTTCAGGCATTGGGCAGGAAGCCATTTCAGTAGGAATTACCGCTGCACTGGACACAGACGAATACATCCTGCCGATGCACCGCAACTTAGGCGTTTTTACCGGTCGTGATATTCCGTTGCACCGTTTGTTTTCGCAATGGCAGGGGAAGAAAACCGGTTTCACCAAAGGCCGAGACCGCAGCTTTCATTTTGGCACCCAGGAATTCCATATCATCGGGATGATTTCGCATTTGGGTCCGCAGATGGGTGTAGCAGACGGAATTGCCTTGGCCAACAAACTGAAAAAGAACGGCAAAGTCACTGCCGTTTTTACCGGTGAAGGCGCAACTTCTGAAGGGGATTTCCATGAAGCGCTTAATATAGCTGCTGTTTGGGACTTACCCGTTTTGTTTGTAATTGAAAATAACGGTTACGGTTTATCTACTCCCACCAACGAGCAATACCGTTGTGAAAACCTGGCCGATAAAGGCATTGGTTATGGTATGGAAAGCCACATCATTGACGGGAACAACATACTTGAAGTGTATATAAAAATAGCAGAGTTGAAAGCCTCCTTGGCCGAAAATCCGCGTCCGGTGTTGTTGGAGTTCAAAACCTTCCGTATGCGCGGGCATGAAGAAGCCAGCGGTACCAAATATGTGCCACAGGAATTGATGGATATGTGGGCTATCAAAGACCCGATTTCCAATTACAGGCAATTCCTCATTGAAGTGGGCGTGCTTTCTGAAGAACTCGACAACGAATACAAGGCCGCCATTAAGGCTGAAATCGACGAACATTGGGCCATTACCCAAGCCGAACCGGATATTGTTGCCGATTTGGCAGAAGAATTGAATGACGTTTATATGCCTTATGAATTTGAAGCGGTCAATCCTTCAGGGGAAACAGAAAATATCAGGGTGGTCGATGCCATTTCCCATGCCCTCAAACAATCGATGGAACGCCATGACAACCTCGTGATTATGGGGCAGGACATCGCAGAATATGGTGGCGCATTTAAAATTACTGAAGGATTTGTAGAACAATTCGGAAAAGCGCGTGTGCGCAATACGCCCATCTGTGAAAGCGCCGTGGTATCTGCCGGTATGGGATTGTCCATCAACGGGCACAAAGCCATTGTCGAAATGCAGTTTGCCGACTTTGTTTCTACCGGATTCAACCCAATCGTCAACTTATTGGCCAAACAGCACTACCGCTGGAACGAAAAAGCCGATGTGGTGGTGCGTATGCCTTGTGGTGGCGGAACCCAGGCAGGTCCGTTCCATTCCCAGACCAACGAAGCCTGGTTTACCAAAACCCCGGGGTTGAAAGTAGTCTATCCGGCTTTTCCTTATGATGTAAAAGGTTTGTTGAATACCGCCATCAATGATCCGAACCCGGTCATGTTTTTTGAACACAAGCAGTTGTATCGTTCCGTTTATCAGGACGTGCCGAAAGATTATTACACCATTCCGTTTGGTAAGGCCTCACTTATAAAAGAAGGTTCAGACGTGACCATCATCTCATTTGGCGCCGGTGTGCATTGGGCTTTGGAGACTTTATCCAAAAATGAAAACATCAAGGCTGACCTGATTGATTTAAGGACTTTGCAGCCGCTCGATACGGAAACTATTTTTGCCTCGGTACGCAAAACCGGAAAATGCATCATCTTGCAGGAAGACAGTTTATTCGGCGGGGTTTCGAGTGACATTTCATCAATGATTATGGAAAATTGTTTCGAATCACTGGACGCTCCTGTAAAACGGGTAGGAAGCCTGGAGAGCGCCATTCCGTTTGTGAAACCGTTGGAAGACCAATATTTACCCAAAGTACGTTTTGAGGAAGCCTTGCTAGAACTAATCGCCTATTAAGGCAATTGCTTCTGTTTTTTGGGATAATCAATCAGGTGTATGGGAGGCTTAGGCAGCGTCCCTACAGTTAATCACGACCCTGACTCACAGGATGTCTTGGATGGTGTAATGACTGTCTCAATTGAGGAAGCAGTGCAACACCTTTCAGAATTTATCGCGATAACCATCCAACAGCCCATGGGGCTGTAGTAAAGTCAGCATTAGGCTTACTGTAAAGCACTTCTTGGCAGGAAGTGTTGCAAGATGGGGTTTAAAATTTACCCAACAAATAATAGACTACAATAAATACTACAATAGTTCCGATACAGCCACAACCGGCTTTCTTTGCCGTATAGCCCGCGATGAGGGTTTTGAAAATTCCGTTCATGATTTTTGTTTGTTAAAGTTGGTTTAATTAAAGTCTGTATTCGTGTATTTTTCGTTTGGCTACACCGGCAATTGCTGTTCTAAAGCAAATGGGAAGCCGTTTTTAATTCGTAATACAAATCGTTCGGATCATAATCAAAGTCATAGTCTTCTATTTCATCGTCAGACTGTCCTGGTGTATTGATGGAAATGATGTTTCTGAGGTTCTGATCAAGTTCGTTGTGGTCTACTGAAGTGTAAATGTTTTCCATGTGGTAAAGTGTTTGAAGTTGTTTTACAAATTTCTAAAAACCATCAAAAATAAATCTACCACAATTTTGGTTAAATGTTATATAATTACATCACGTCTTATAAAAATAATTTTGCAAATCAATTAAAACACTTACTTTTGGCCCAAATTATAATGAAAATGCATTTACAACCCACATTTATGAAAAAAAATCAAGATGGTTCAAGACTGGTAAGTCCGGTTTGGACGATAGGGCAAGGTATGTATTTTTATGTTTGGAAGGATTGATTCTTAAATAAAACCACATGATTATACCAACGCCCTTTGATAAAAAGGGCGTTTTTTGTTGCTCTAAAGTTGAAAAAATGCATCACAAAACGCGAAATACCAAAAAAATTAAAAAATATACCAATGATAAATAGAAATATCAAAATATAGTCTTGAAAAGTAACCAAATGAGAGACAGGCATTTGAACAATCCCAAGCCGCTGTTCCCAGTACGGACAAGGTTTTCTATGCTTAAAAATTAGTGTAACTATTTGAAAATCAGTAAAATAAATTGAAAATAAATTTGGAAGTTACTTTTTTTTGACCTTATCTTTGCCGAAGAAAATAACAAGCATAATACCATACCTAATGAGAACACAACATACACAATATAATTCAGTAAATAATTTAAACAATACAACCATGAAAGGTTTTAGTCAATATAACGATCAGCGCAGAACGGAAAATGATTTCGGATGCATACCGGTGCAAAGGCATGAGCCATAGGATAACATTATCTTATGATTTACCATGAAGCACCTTAAACAAGGTGCTTTTTTTATGCCTTAATATTTTGGTTTCGTAGCTCAAACGGAAGAGCATCGGTTTTCTAAACCGAAGGTTGTAGGTTCGAATCCTCCCGGAATCACCAGTTCAATAGAAAGGACCCGGCTTATTGGGGTTACTGGCTAACCTTCCCGACTGTCTCTCGGGAGAAACGGGTTCGATCCCCGTATAAGCCGCAATAAGGAAGCACGCCGAAGTGAGAGCGTCGGGCTTGTCTGTAAAACAAGTATGTAATTATTGAGTAGGTGCAAATCCTATAGCTTCCACAAATTGGTTTGTGATGTAATGGCAGCATACAAGATTTTGATTCTTGTTGTTCAGGTTCGAACCCCGGCAAACCAACAAAAGGAACAGTGGTGTACAGGGTGTGCACGTTAGTCTGAAGCACTAAAGGTATCCGTTCAATCCGGATCTGTTCCACCAATAAAATTTAAATTAAAATGTAAGGTTATGAAATCATTTTTTACACTATCAAACAAGTCCGGTTGCGCGTTTCTGTATGACGCCATTGCAGCATTCTTTCCACAATTGTGGGTGATGCATTTGCTGTTCAACTTGATTTGGAGGTTTGAGGACGTTTGCCAAAAAACATCCTACCATAAGTACCTATGGGTCGTGGGTTCGAATCCCACTCTCAATTCATTTGGGATAGTTCAGCGGGTAGAACAATAGATTTGGTTAACGAAGGTTCGACTCCTTCACTACATTCAGCATGTAGTTTATCAGAGTGGCATTCGCTCGTAAAATGAATGCACTTAAAAGGAAATGCTTTTGTCTTTGTCGGCAATCGGGAAAAAGTGTTCAAATATTGCACACTGAACAAGGCCAGAAAAAGGTAACCGTTCTTTTTGAAATTGATTTGCTTTTTGCGTTTGATTTTGTTGAGGAGGCTTTTCGTCTTCAGACAGGAAAAATAGCCAAAAACCATTCCAACAGATCGATGAACCCATCGTTTTCCGTCTTTTTCAGTGGATGAAGACAAAACGTTTTCTTATTAAATAATGTATAACAATAAAATAAAATCATCATGTTTAAAATAATTACAATTAAAGCCTACCAAGTGGGTTTGGTTTTTAAAAACAGAAAATTAACTGCTGTATTGCAGGAAGGTGAATTTTGGATATTTGGTAACAAGGAAGTCTTTGTATACGAAATGAACCAGGCCTTCAAGGCACCACAGGAACTGCCTGTTTTATTGCAAAATGAGGTTTTGGCCGGTTTGTTGGATGTGGTTGAAGTGGCCGACAACGAAATCGTATTGCAGTTTGCCAACGGAAACTTCAAAGAAGTATTGACCGCAGGCACTTATGCCTTTTGGAAAGGAGTAATCAAAAACGAATTTACCAAGGTAGATTTGTCCAAGATTTACATCACCGAAAACATTCCTTTATCTTTATTGGAAAATGCAAAAATCAGGTTGTATACCAGAAAATTCCAGGTGTTAAACAACGAAAAAGCATTGTTGTTTGTAAACGGTGCCTTTGTAAAGGAATTGACTTCCGGTACCTATTACTTCTGGAACAACGCCATTACAGTCGAGTTAAAAATGATCGACATCAGGCAACAGCAACTGGAAATTTCAGGTCAGGAATTATTGACCAGAGACAAAGCCGGTTTGAGGATTAATTTCTTCGTCAGGTACCAGGTTGTAGACGTTATCAAAGCCTTGATTGAGAACAAAGAGGTGGAAAAACAATTGTATGTACTCATGCAGTTGGCCTTGAGGGCGTTTGTGGGCAGCTTTACCTTGGATGAATTGTTGTCCAGGAAAGAAACCATCGCCAAAGACATCTTGCAGGAAGTAACCCCTAAAATTGCCGCTTTGGGTATTGCGGTATCCGATGCAGGGATCAGGGATGTTATTTTGCCCGGAGACATGAAAGAAATCATGAACCAGGTTTTGGTCGCCGAAAAAAAGGCACAGGCCAACAGCATTATGAGAAGGGAGGAAACTGCCGCAACCAGGAGTTTGTTGAATACCGCCAAACTCATGGAGGAAAACGAAATGTTGTGGAAGTTGAAAGAGATGGAGTACGTAGAGAAAATCGCCGACAGGATTGGTGAAATCACCATTTCCGGGTCAGGAAACATCATCGGTCAATTGAAGGAAATTTTCGTTAAATAAAAAGCCACGGCAATAGTCGTGGCTTTTGCTTTTTAAGGCTACATCCTGAAATGAAAAACAAACATAAAAAAAGAGGCCCTTGTTGAAAAGGCCTCCGTTATTCTGGATTTTGATTTATCATTATCAGCTTATCGTATCAGACGGCTGACTATTGAAACACCTTAACGTGCCGTCAAGTAATTAATCGAAATCCATACTCAAATTTACGAAAAAAAATTTTCAATAATATAAAAATCAACTGTTTAACACATTTTTAACCTTGGTGTCATTATCAGCTTGAATAGTGCCACAAAAGTTAATATTTACCGCTCAGCAATTCCCCGCCAATTCCTGATTTGGCTTCTATTCCTAATTTTTTCATCATTTCATAGGTCGTGCAGACCGCAGCCGAAGTCACTGGAATGCCACATTCTTTCTGGATGAGGTCAATAGCTTCCAAAGAAGGCATCTGTACACAGGCAGAAACTACCAATACATCAATGCCGGTCAAATCAAGCCTTTTGTATATTTCGAGCAAATTCATCGGGTTTTGCGCCGCTACTTCAAGGTTGTCCGGAATTTCCAGCGCTATACTCTCTTTTACTTCAAAGCCTTGGTTTTCTATATAGTCTACAACCAAATCGGTCAAAGGACGCATATAGGGCGTAATAATCGATATTTTTTTGGCTCCTAACACTTTCAAACCGTTTATCAATGCCCCGGCCGATGTCACGATGGGGGTAGGGAAGCCATTGGCTACCGTTTCCTGATGCAGGTTCACTTCAGATACGCAGTGGTAACCGCGGCCCATGCTCATGATGGCGACCAGGCAGGCATAACCCATGACATCTACATGTGCGTCAGACAATTCCTGGGCACACTTCAAACTCATGGCATCCATGGCTTCGAGTTCTTCCTTGGTGACTTTCTTCATGCGCATCCGACTGGAGTGAAACGTGAAGCGTTCCGGGAGCAGGGTTTCCCTTGAGCGGAAAATGGCTGGTATTTCGGTTTCCATCGTCACGTTGGAAGACGGTACTATTTGTCCTATCCTGTATTTCATTTTTTTGCAATTATGATTAAATCAGTAGTATTTTGTTCGTTGTGTAAGTATTTTTTGCGGAAGGTTTCCCTAAGCCGGAACCCATTTTTTTCAAGTGCTTCAGTCAGGTAAGCGGCTTCGTGGTAGTAGGTGAATATTTCATCGCCCGTACTCCCTTTTTGCCAACGCGATTGGTCATTGTCATCTTCCATGGTGCTGAGGTAGAGCAGGCCTTCAGGATGTAATAGCCTATCGGTATCAGCAATAAACTGTATGGCTTCATCTTTCGAAAGATAGGGCAGGCCAAACCCGCAAACCAATCCGTGAAATCTTTTGTCCAATTGGGCTATTTTCCTCAAATCAAGCAATTCAAAATGGGCAGTTGGGTTGTTTACTTTTGCCAGTTCAATCATTTGAGGAGCCAAATCTGTACCCATTATTTTCAAATCAAGTCTTTTTTCCAAAAGGTATTTGGTGATGTTTCCCGGTCCGCAGGCCAATTCCAACAATGCTGCGTTTTGAGGCATTTCTTTACAAAACAAATCCAGGGAATCATGGTAGAGTGATACATCCATAAACCTGTCTTGGTAAAGGGAGGCCAATTTGTCAAAAACGGCAACTGCTGTTTTGTTATGGTCCATCAGACGATTTTTTTATATTTCCCTGACTGTATTGACAATAGTTCCAATCCTTTCAACTGTAGCTTCAACCACATCTCCGTCGTACAACCATTCCTGAGGGTCGCGTCCGGCACCCACACCGGCTGGCGTTCCTGTCGCAATGATGTCTCCGGGTTCGAGGGTAAATACAGTACTCAAATCTTCAATTAAATCATTGATATTGAACAGCATGAATTTGGTATTGGAGTTTTGTTTTTCAATCCCATTCACTTTGAGTGAAATGTTGAGGTTGTGCGGATCGGTAATTTCGTCCCTCGTCACCAAAATAGGCCCCATTGGTGCAAAGGTATCCTGTCCTTTCGACACAATCCATTGGCCTTCACGACGGCAGTCACGCGCAGAAACATCGTTGATTACCGTATATCCGAACACATAGTCGAGGGCATCGGCTTTGGGTACATATTTTCCTTTTTTGCCAATCACTACGGCAAGTTCGGCTTCCCAATCGAGTTGCGAGGTCAGTTTGGTATTTTTGATGATGTCGGTATTGGTGGCCGTAACCGTAGTCGGTGGCTTGGAGAAAATAATTGGTTTTTGCGGCAATTTCCCGGTAGTGTCCAGGGTACGGGCACTTTCCGCCACGTGTTCGGTATAATTCAGTCCAATCCCGATAATGTTTTTGCGTGGTTTCGGAATAGGGGCCAGAAAAGTCACTTCGTCCAATTCATAAGCAATTTCAGTGAATAGTGCTTCATCGGTTTCGGCAATCATGTCGTTGAGTTCGTCGACCAATTCGTAGCCCATATCTATCAGTTCGAGCATGGAACTCGGTAAGGGGAAGTTGGAAATTTCGCCAAAATCTTCCATGTCAATGACCTGGTTGTTGTGAAGGAATCCGAGGCGTGGCTCAGTGTCAGAAGTGGTGTAGGTAAGTAATTTCATTGTTTTGTTTTTATCAGCAAAAGCTGGGATAAATGGTTATTTTTTTATCGCCCTGTACAAGGCAAAAAGTATCAGGACAGACCAGAATACAATGTTGATATAGCCAACTACAACGGCTAATTGATCCTGTTTCCGGATTAAGTAAAAACCTAAAATAATAAATAAAACAGGTATTCCTAACGAGAAAATAAGCTTTGATAGTTTCATAAATTCGGTTTATATAATGTTTTGGTATCCGTCATTATTGTCATAAATCTTTTCCTGATACAAGCCAAGTCCTTCAATTACCGGCAAGTCGTTGAAATTGAAGAGGCAGGCATCTTCGGTCTCGGAAGCATTGTGGTGTTCGTGCCAGGCCCAGGAGGGCACACAGAAAATATCCCTTTCCTTCCAATCAAAACGTTTGCCGTTGATGATTGAGTAGCCTTTTCCTTTGGCACATTGGTACACAAAAGACCCGGTATGTTTGTGCGCTTTACCCTTAAAACCGGCTGGCAACAGCTGCATGGCTGCCCCCATGGTCTGCATGACGTGGCCCCCAGTCAAAGGATTGGAATAATTCATGAAAATACCATCAATTGGGTGAAGCTCATTTACTTTTTGGGCTTCGAGCAGCGCCGGATACACTTTACTCCAGGAAAATTTAAACAAAGGGGAATAAGGTTTGTCCCAGGACTTGTCGGCAGGAATCAGCCCAGCACAACCGTAAGTGATGGGGGAATGGTTCAGCGGTTTCACCAAGGGTTGTTTGCCATCATAAACGGCATAGTCATTGGCTTCCAGTGCATTGACCAACGGAATATCGAGTCCATCCTGCCAAATACAGGTTTTACCACCTTCTTCTACGCCATGCTCGTGCCAGGTAGAATTGGGTGTAATCACGAAATCGTTTACTTCCAACATGATTTTATTGCCATCGACAACTGTATATCCTTTGTCTCCTTCCATAATAAAACGCAGGGCAGAAGCGCGGTGACGGTGTGCCGAAGTACTTTCTCCGGGTCGTGTCACCTGAATTCCGGTGTACAACCAACCCACTGCGGCAGAAACGTCTTTCCGTTTGTCGTTTACGAGGTATACTACCCGGCGTCCGGCCTGCTCAGGGGTAACGAGTTCAGATGATTTAAGCACCAATTCGCGCAAATCGTCGTATTTCCAAAGCATCGGAACCGAGGAGGAACGGGGTTCCCAGGGTTCAATATCGTTGGCTACGGTCCATAAGGCACCGGCACCGAGTGTTTCGAGTTCTTTGTAATAGGCTTCCAGTTCAGGGGTGTCCTGTACCCGGGCGCGGCCTATTACATCGTCAGAATGTTTGGCTTCCATAGGGGTTATTTTTTATGAAATTCTTCGTGGTTGTCAATAAAAGTGATTTTTCGGGTCGGGGCCGTATTCACCCTTAAATCGAAAATATCAAAACGGTTATAATGCCCCAAAATGTCGTGCATTTGTTTGGGTTGTATGCATTTTTCCAGGTCGATGTCGGCATAAATAACACCTTCGTCATCAACAAGTGGCGTACCGATTACGGCACCATTGGGTCCGATAAATCCGGAAAAAGCCGAATTTTTACGTGTCAGCAATTCATCCACATTGGGTACATCTTCGCGCAAGGCATCCTTGATTTCCTGTGAAATGGTCGAACAGGACACAATGGTAAACAGCTTGCCTTCAAAAGAATGTGCGGCTGCCCTTATTTTGATGGCTTCTGCCATGTCATAATCGGGTGGGGCAACCGGCAACGAAATGTAATTGGCGATGTGCACCAGTTCGCCTTGCGACAGTAAGGTAAAACGGGCCAAGGTATTGGTATTTTCGCCACAAGCCAGTGTTCCGACCGGACCGACTTCAGTATCATAGACTTTTAAGGAAGACCCATCACCGGAAGTCCAGGTGAGTTTTTCGGCCCAGGTGGGTACCAGTTTGCGGTGTTTGCCGATGAGTTTTCCGTGGTTGTCAATAATGAGGTTGGTATTGTAAATTTCACCATAACTATCCCCACGTTCATTGATACCGATTACGATGTGGATGTTGTGTTCCTGGGCTGCATTAAACAAAGGCTTCATGGCTTCATCGGTTACAGCAACTGAATTCTTATACAATTGCTCGTACCATTTGCTGCCCTGAACAGGTGTCATGATCCAGTTCCAATAGGGGTAGCCGGCAACAAAAACTTCCGGGAAAGCAATAAGTTGTGCCCCGTTTTTACTGGCTTCTGCAATGAATGAAATGGCCTTGTCTATCGTTTTTTCTACATTGAGGAAGACGGGAGAGGTTTGTACCGTGGCGGCTTTGAATTTTTTGAAATCCATAGAATGTTACATTAGGTATTTTGAAATTTTTGCCTTCATTTCTTCTGAAAAAGCTTCCGCGCTGATGCCGTCCCTGCTTTCGTTGAAGGCCACATTGACCAAGGTCACTTCGCCTTCCAGACAGGTTTTACCCTGTTCATCTTCGAAAATAAACCCACACAAAATGGAAGCACTTCCGAGGTTTTTAACCCACAGTTTTTTGGTCAGGATTTCACCCAGACGTGCTGCTTTCTTGAACTGTACTTTTAAGTCAACAGTAGGAATACCATTGGTTTGGTGCATTTTGGAAAAAGGCCTGTCTAAAGCTTCTTCAAACCAATCTTCCACCAGGTCATTGAGCATTTCGAGAAAACGCGGATAGAAAACAATGCCGGCGTAATCGACGTGTTTGAATTTTATTTTTTCTTTTTTTATAAAATGATGGTTCATCATATTGGGTATAAAATTGTAAAAAGCTTTTAAAAATGGTCAATTGCTGCTTTCTTCCAAAAGTACAAAAAATCTTCCGGAACGGTGCTTTCATAGAGCAGGCAGCCCGCTTCCAATTCGGGGAACGTTTGTGCAAAAGTCTCTGTGATATTGCGTTCTACCCTGGTACTGATGATGTCACGGGTTACTTTATCCGGATGGTCCAGTCCGGCGGAAGCCATCAGTTCCATGGCACTTTTGACAGTTTCGTGCTGGAAACGGGCCACACGCACACTTTTTTCTTCCGGTACAAGGCCTTTTGTCAGCTTGGGGTCTTGCGTGGCTACACCTGTCGGACAGGTATTCGCATGGCATTCCAAGGCCTGGATGCAACCCAAAGCGAACATCATACCCCGTGCCGAATTGCAAAGGTCGGCGCCAATGGAAAGGCAACGGATGATATCAAAACCGGAAATTACTTTTCCGCTGGCGATGATTTTGATCTGGTCTTTCAGGCCAAAACCGTTGAGGCAATCATACACAAAGGCCAAAGCATCGCGCAAGGGCATCCCAACATGGTCGGAATATTCAGGTGGGGCCGCACCGGTTCCGCCTTCGCCACCATCTACCGTGATAAAATCGAGGTAGGTTTTGGTTTCCACCATGGCTTTGCAGATGGAGATGAATTCAGATTTGTTGCCAAAGCATATTTTGATTCCGATGGGTTTTCCGCCTGAATTTTCACGTAACAGTTTTACGAAAGACATCAGTTCCAACGGCGTGGTAAAGGCCGAATGTTTGGGCGGCGAAAGGATATCATGTCCTTTTCCGACCAACCGGATGGCAGCAATTTCATCAGTTACCTTTTCTTTGGGTAATATGCCGCCATGACCTGGTTTGGCACCTTGCGAGAATTTGATTTCAATCATCTTCACATTGGGAAGCGTGGCACGCTTGGTGAATTGTTCCAATGAGAAAGTACCGTCAGGATTCCGGCTGCTGAAATAGCCGGTGCCGATATTCCAGACCACGTCACCGCCTTGTTGCAAATGGTAGGGCGACAGACCACCTTCGCCTGTGTTGTGGTAAAAACCGCCTTGTTTGGCTCCGGCATTCAACGCCAATATCGCATTCTGGCTCAACGAACCGAAACTCATGGCGCTGATGTTGAACAGGCTCGCTTCATAAGGTTGGGTACATTGCGATGAACCGATTTTTACCCGTGGGTGGTTGTTCGTTTTCGAAAAAGGTATTGCATTGATGCTGTGGTTGATCCATTCGTAACCCACATCATAAACATTCAACTGCGTACCAAAAGGTTGCGAATCGGTTTGTTTTTTGCTTCTTTGGTATACCAGACTTCTTTGGAGGCGGTTGAAGGGCTTGCCGTCGGTATCATTTTCAAAAAAATATTGGCGCATTTCCGGTCCGATTGATTCCAATACATACCGCATCCGTCCCAATAAAGGGAAATTACGTCGGATGGTTTTCTTCGATTGGTACATGTCATACAAGCCCATAGCAATCAGCGGCAGCAGTATCAGCAACAGCAAGGCAAATTTCCAGTTGACGTAGCACAGCAGTGCCGTGATGCACAATAGGGTGAAACTGATGATCAGGAAGGCTTTTCTCATTGTTTTAATTTAAATCGTTGGATTTTTCCGGTTTCGGTTTTGGGAAGGCTTTCCGTGAAATAGATGACCCTCGGGTATTTGTAGGGTGCCGCCGTTTCCTTGAACCAATGTTGGATACGGTTTTTCATGGCATCCGTGGCTTGGGAATGGTCATTGAGGACGATGTGGGCACAAACGAGCATGCCGCGTTCCTCATCGGGCAAACCCACCACGGCACATTCCAGTATGGCTTCGTGCGTCAGTAATACACTTTCGACTTCAATGGCGGCAATATTGTAACCCGACGAGATAATCATGTCATCGCCACGTGCCACAAACCAAAAGTAGCCTTCTTCATCCTGACGGAAAATATCGCCTGTAATGTTCCAGCCGTTTTCAACGTATTCTTTTTGCTTGTCAATACGGTTTAAATACTTGCAACCGGTAATGCCCCGCACAGCCAGTCTCCCAGGTTCGTTCCGCGGTACTTCATTGCCGTTGGTATCAATTATTTTGGCTTCATAACCCGTAATGGCCACACCGGTCGCGCCCGGTTTCATATTGTTCTCGTGTGAAGAAATGAAGATGTGCAGCATTTCTGTAGCACCAATTCCATCGATAATTTTCAATCCGGTAAGTTGGTACCAGTCTTCCCAGACTTTCAACGGGAGGGTTTCGCCGGCAGAAACACATTTGCGCAGGCTCGAAATGTCGAATTCATGGGCTTTGGTGGTGATGACGCGCCAGGCCGTAGGTGCCGTGAAACAAATGGTGATGTGGTGTTCTTCAATGGCTTTGAGCAACAAATCTGGGCTGGGTTTTTCTATCAGAAAGGTAGAAGCCCCAAAATACATCGGGAACAATACCAATCCGCCGAGTCCGAAAGTGAAACCGATAGGCGGGCTTCCGGTAAAAATATCGTCCGTTTTGGGTTGCAACGAATAGGGGGGGAAGGCTTCGCAAATATTTAAAATGTCTTTGTGGTAATGCGAAGTCATTTTAGGCAGTCCGGTTGTCCCGGAAGTAAAACCAATCAAGGCCACGCTGTCTGACTTGGAGTGGTAATTGGCAAATGTTTTGGGTTTGGAGGCCATCAGCTTTTCCAAATCGGAATTGCCGTAATAACAAGTTTGTTGGAGAAAAGGCGATTGTACCCATTGCATTTCGTCTTTCAATTCTTCATCACAAAAGACATGCGAAATTTCGGCACAGTCAATAATGGTAGTAAGTTCCTTGCTGCGGAGCAAAGGCATGGTCGCTACTACAATGCCGCCAGCTTTCAGTATGGCAAACCAACAAGCGACCATCATGGGGTTGTTGGCCGAACGGATCAACACGCGGTTGCCCGATTTCAAGCCGAGGTCATCTACCAATACATGGGCAATCTGGTTCGTTTTTTCATACAAATCCTGGTAGGTCCAGGTGCTTTCAAAAGTCCGGATACAAGGGTTGTTGCCCCGCCCTTCCCTGATGTGGATGTCCAATAAACGGTCGGTACAATTCAGCATTTCAGGATGTTGGAACTGAGGCAAGCCGGTACATACATAGTCAGGCTGCAGACTGGTGTCCGGCAGGTTATCGTGTGCAAAATGGTCTTCGTAATGTGTCATTTCGGTCAGTAAGATTTTGCTTATTTCTTGTTGCTTTTGGGTTTCAATGCTTTTTTCATGCCCTCTGTTTGTTTTCTTTCGCTTGCTTTCAAAGGAAAAAGATGGGATACACCGGCTTTATAAGGGTTCGGGATTTCGTTCGGCTGGACATTTTCATAGGCCTGTGCATTCCTGACAAAATAAGGGTCCAACAGCAAGGGTCTTCCCAAAGCGACCAGATCGGCCCGGCCATTGAGGATGATGGTATTGATCTGGTCAATATCCTGGATGTAACCCGTAGTGATGGTGGGTACATCTACCGTATTGCGAACCAAATCTGAAAATGGGGTCTGCCACATCCGGCCCATTTGTGGTTTTTGATCTGCTACCGTATTGCCGGTAGACACATTGACTACATCGGCTCCCGCATTTTTAAAAGCAGTAGCAATGGCAATGACTTCAGTTTCCGACAAGCCGTTTTCAGCCCAATCAGATGCTGACATCCTGACAGAAACGGGTTTCTCTTTTGGGAAAACTTCTCGTATGGCTCTAAAAACCTGCACCGGAAATTTCAGGCGGTTTTCGATACGTCCGCCAAATTCATCTGTTCTGGTATTGGTTAAAGGCGAAAGGAACGAAGCCAATAAAAAGCCGTGGTGTGCCTGTAATTCAATCAGGTCAAAACCCGCAGATTCAGCATTTTGGGCAGCCTTGCCAAATTGCGCAGTGACTTCTTCCATAGCAGAAATACTCATTTCTGAAGGCGTAGGCATCCCGGCATGAAAAGCAATGGGCGAGGCTGAAACCAAAGGCCAGGGGTTGTCAATCGGTTCATTGGTGGCTTCCCAAGGTTTTTTTACGGCACCTTTCCTGCCCGAATGACCAAGCTGGATGCCTATTTTGGTGGAGGTGTGTCGGTGTATGAAATCAGTAATTTTTTTCCAAGCATGAACCTGATTATCATTGTATAAACCTGCACAACCTAAAGTAATACGCCCTGTCTCTGAAATGGCTGTCATTTCGGTTATGAGTAGCCCCAATCCGCCTAATGCCCTTGACGTGTAATGTTGGAAATGCCAATCATTGACCAAGCCGTTTTCTGCCGAATATTGCCCCATGGCCGACATGACGATGCGGTTTGGCAAGGTAATTTCCCTTAATGTAAATGGTGTAAAGGCTGGAGAAATATCGGTGCCTTTATTGTTATTGAATTCGTCTACCACCTTGTCGGTAAAAGATTGATCGCGCAGACGCAGGTTTTCGTAGGTTACTTTTTTGGAACGGGTCATACAGCCAAAGGCAAAACGGTAAAACGGATGTTGGATGTTCCGGTCCATGTTTTCAAACCAATCCAGCGAAACCAATGCGGCATACTGTATCATTTCGACCGTATTGCGCCGGGTTTTGTCATACTGCCTGAAAGCGGCCTGCACATCATTGGGGTTGGCGATGACGGCGTCAAACAAACCAATGGCAGAATCCATGGCCAGTTTGGTTCCGGAACCGATG
Source organism: uncultured Flavobacterium sp. (assembly GCA_964642945.1). Lineage (GTDB taxonomy): Bacteria > Bacteroidota > Bacteroidia > Flavobacteriales > Flavobacteriaceae > Flavobacterium. Next base: position 16,784 of record CAZXRX010000048.1, read on the forward strand.
GAGTAGTGGGCCGTGGCTTTGGCATCACCCAACAAAACGATGTTGTTGTGGTACCAGTTTTTATTGGTCACATGCGGAAACTGACGCCAGTGTGATTTGTTGGAGATCAGCGGATGGCCATCGAGTTCTTCCTTGAAAATGGCAGCAATCTTGTTGATGGTATCTGTTTCATTGGTGACTTCAAAATGGAATTTCTCCCAGGTTTCATTGCTGCATTCAAAAATCCAGGTGCTCATGCCTTCCTCGTACTGGTAGGTGTGGGCTACGATAGGACCGTGCTGGGTATTCCTGAAAAAGTAGGTAAACGCATCCAATGGTTTGGTAGATCCGAGCCAGACGAAACGGTTTTTCTTCAGTTCGATTTTGGTGCCGAAGGCCTCCTGGTATTTGGTCCTGATGGCACTGGCAATACCATCGGAAGCCAAAATGATGTCGGCATCGGCAAACTGTGCTTCGTCATCGACATTGTGTTCAAAATGCAGGTTGACGCCTTCTTCGGTACAGCGCTGCTGCAACAATTGCAGGAGGGTTTTGCGCGAACAGCCACAAAATCCGTTACCGGCAATACTGACTTCCTGCCCATCACGGGCGATGATGATGTCATCCCAATAGGCAAATTTACTTCGGATGAGTTCATAAGACTGCATGTCGCGTTTGAGAAACTCCCCAAGGGTTTCATCCGAAAAGACCACCCCAAACCCAAAACTGTCATCGGGTTTGTTGCGTTCGTATACATCGATTTGCCAATGCGGCATTGCTTTTTTGGTGAGGATGGAAAAGTAAAGCCCACCCGGGCCGCCGCCTATTACTGCTATTTTCATGTTGTCTGCATGAGGAGTGCTACCAGGATAGCTCCTCTTTGGTTATGGTTTTAATTTAGGTTACTCCGTTCGGCTAGGCCTCTGGTCTTTTGATGGAGATAATTTCTCCTATTTTGGTATAATTGGAACCTGCCAAACGGGCAACAGGCCTGTAATTGTCTGGGTTTATTTTGTAATTGTCGAGTAAAACGGCCTCGTCATAATGCATCATGACCACGCGTCCGATAATGATGCAGGCGCCGCCTTGTTTGTGGTTTTCGAGGAAATAATGGTGTACCATTTCACATTCGAAAGTGATTGGGCTTTCCTTGACCCGCATCGGTTTGACCTTGACCGATGGAATGGGGGTGAGGCCGGCCAATTCAAATTCATCTACTTCAGGAGCGACCATTTGTGCGGTGGCATTCATTTTTTCGGTCAGTGCTTCTGTGACCATATTCACGACAAACTGCCCGTTTTCCAACACATTGTTCAGGGTATCTTTGTTGGTGTTGTTTCCGCGAACTGTTGAAAACATCACGTGTGGCGGGTCTTCGCCTACGGCGTTGAAATAGGAGAAAGGCGCCAGGTTGTTACGGCCGTTTTTATCTATGGTGGAAATCCATCCGATAGGGCGCGGAATAATGGTTCCGGTCATTAATTTATAGACTGCGGCGTGTGCTAATTCGTCTGGATCAAACTGCATGGCTGGTGTTTTTTGTCGGTACACAAATAAACAAAAAAAAGAGGAATTAATGTACTACTATTTTGAGTATATTTAAGGCTGAAATTTAATGAATATGAAAAAAATCTACCTGTTGCTGCTCACTGGTTTCTTGTTAGTCAGCTGTAAAAAAGAAGAAAAAGACCCGAAAACTGTCAATGCACAATTCGACGCTTATAAGGCTAACTTTGTTGAATCACTCTGGAAGGTCTATCCGGATTGGGCGGCAAACCAAGGGTATCACAAATACGATTCAATCCTTAAAGTGCCTTCGGATACGTACCGTAAAGAGCAACTGGCATTTGCTGAAAGTAATCTGGATTCCTTAAAGAATTACAATCCGGAAGTACTTTCAGACAACAATGCCACCGATTACCAGATGATGAAGAATTACCTCGAAGGCAGCATTTTTTCTGTCACTGAGCTCAAAAACTATGAGTGGGACCCTTCCTCGTACAATGTTTGTGGCACTTTTGCCGAAATATTAAATGGCAGTTATGAACCACTCGAAAACCGCCTGCGCAGCCTT
>CAZXRX010000049.1:0-18698 GCA_964642945.1 uncultured Flavobacterium sp.
ACCATTTCATCAAAGCTGACGGCGGGAACACCATCGTGATGAAAAACAAGAACAAGGTACCTTTGGCCACCCGTAAAAAAGAGGAGTTTCTCGCGCTTATAGATACACTCTGAAACACTTTTTCTTTCCAAAAACGAATTTTCAACCACATCCCGCTAACTTTCATAGAGGCCTGACGCATGTTCATTTGCCTGTTTTGCCCTGTTTTTAATCTATATTTTTGGTTCTATAAATTTTAAAACAGATAAAAATGAGAAAGTTACTACTTGTAATTGTAATGGTATTTGGGTGGCAATTGCACGCTCAAATAAAGGTAAAGGTAAACGACAAACCGGTTGCTGAAGGCGCTTCATTCAAAGCAGAAGACATCTTAAAAATGGAACTGGCTTTCGATAAACCCAAAAAACTAAGTTACTATGGTTTAGGCCGACTTTATTTTTGGGTAGAAATTCTAAAAGAAAGTGGCAATTCGTATGAAGACTATCGCATTACTGTTGATGGCGCTAATGCTATAGAGGCGTATCTTATGGATGTAAACGATTTTAAAACATTTTATGCCGATGGTAAAGTTCCGTACAACTTTAAAATCATAAATTCGAGTAAACAATTGAGTCTTCCGGAACTTTTTTTACTGGCCGGGCGTTGGGCTGACCAAAAATCACTTAAAATCAGGGTATCATTATTCTTCAGGGATAAAGTCGGATATGAAAAATATGGCGATGCGGTCGAACTGGTAAAACCATTTACTATCAATGTTGACAATACATATTTCTACACTGAAGGGCAAAAACAAAAAGAGCAGGAAAAAGTGGCCAATGATGCCAAAGCTGTAGAAAAAGCAAAATCAGATGAAGCCGCCAAAAAAGCAGCAGCTGAAGAAGAGCAAAAAAACAAAGGCAAAAAAGTACTCAAAAAAGTACTCGGCTGGTAATATGTAAACTTAAACCAAACATAAAGATGAAAAAAACAATTTTAACCCTTACAGCAGCTACGGCCTTTTTGTTGGCTTCCTGCGGAAACAATGCAAAAAATGCCGAAGCCACCACTTCAGATTCCAACGCAACCGAAAACGTGCAGGAAGCAGCACCTGAAGCCGAAGCCACTGTAGTAGGCACCTGGAAACTTTCAGACATTGATTTAGGCATGGAAGTACCCAAAGGCAAAGAGAAGGTGATGGAAGAAATGAAACAAAAGATGATAGCCGAAACCGTGTATACATTCAATGAAGACGGCACGATGACTTTCAAAAACCCCATGGCTGAAGCGATGCCGGCCACCTATGTGTTGGAAGGCTCGAAATTGACGGTAACCAATGATAAAGACAAAAAGGAGGATACCTTTACTGTTGAGGAACTTACAGCAGATAAATTGGTGCTGAGCAGCGAGCAAAGAGGCAAGAAAGCGGTTATGACTTTTTCAAAATAACCATTAGTATAAAAGGTTAAGCAAATTCAATAAATCCTCAAACGAAAAACCATCTGCCGCGGCGGATGGTTTTTTATTTATCGTTTGAGGGCGAAATGCCCTTTTACATTCCGGCCATCCTGCAATTGGATGACATACCAATAATCATCCGAAATCACCTGATAGCCATTATAGGTTCCGTCCCAGCCGGGGCTGTTCGGTGAAAATTCCTTCATCAGTTTCCCATAACGGTCAAACACCTGTATGGTCGATTTTTTATGTTGGGCCGTGACCACACCCTGAATGTTCCAATAATCATTAAAGCCGTCGCCATTCGGTGTAAAATAATGCGGAATCCCCAACACAGCAATATTCTGTTGTACGATACCACATTCGTTCAGGTCTTGAACCCTTACGGTATGGAATCCCATAATGACATCGGTAAACACATTTGATTGCTGGTAAGGCCCATTATCAAGGCTGTACACATAATTCCCGATACCAGATACAATCACTTCTATCGTATTGTGATCGGTCAGGTCGGTGACATTGATGTGTTCTATCGTAGCCGGATGGGATTCCACTACCGTTATCGTGCGCGTTTTGGTACAACCTTGTGGCGAAGTAACTACCACGGTATATACACCTGGCATATTGTTTACATTCAAATTATAGGAGGTGGCAGCAGGCAAAACAACGCCGTCCAAAGCCCATTGATACGTATAATAGGCCGGAGGTGTATTGTCTGCAATCCCGGCATTGATGATAATCAGGTTCCCCGGAAGGTTGGTGCAGATTACCGCATCGCCATACAGTTCAATATCCGGCAACGGGTTCACTACAAAATTCAGTACGGTGGTTGCAGTACAGGTAGTATTCAAAGGATTGCTGACTGTAACCGTAACATTTTGGGTGGGCGATGCAAACGGATTGGGCAATTGGTTCAACACCGTTCCGTTCTGAAGGGTATAAGTGATGTTCACATTGGTCTGTCCGTTCAAAACCTGGCTTTGTATGGTGCTCGTATCAAAAGGATAGCTGCCATCGTGGTCATTGGTATCGGTTCCATCTCCATCACAAACCGTTAAAGACGCCGGTGCAACCGGGAAAGCCTCAGGCAAATCATCCACCACAAACTGGAAACTCATGTCGTCAAAACAAGGTCCGTTGGCTGCCTGTGTGGCATTATTGGTTACCCTTACATTTACCGTCATCTGGTTGGTCACAAAAAACGGGTTGGGCAATGGGCTCGGCAATACATTCCCCAAATTGTCGGTATAGGTAACCGAAACATTGGTTTGCCCATTTAAAATGGCAGGCTCAATGGCAGCGGTGTTGAAACCATATATGCCGTCTTGATCATCATCACAATGTTTAATGATATTGGTGCCGTTTACCGGATGGGCAACTGGCAGGCGTTCGACGGTCAACCGTACATAAGGCCCCAATCCGAAGCAGGCATTGTCGATATTGCTGTCTACACGAACCCAGATGTTGTGTACATTCGGATAGCCAATATTCCGGAAATTGGACAGGTTCGTAATCTCGTTGATTTCGGCCAAGGCATCGTTTTGGTTTTTGTAGTATTTTATGGTATAGGTTGCCGTTGCCGGTAAAAGGGCCTGGATCGATGGGGTAACCGAACTGAAATCAAACAGCGATACGCCATCATAATCATTGTTGACGGCATCGATATAATCATCACACGTATAAAACGGATACAAGGTGCCCGCCGGAATCTGGGTAACCGATACCGCCACGTTCAACTGGGCCACCACAAAGCAACCATTGCTGTTTTCTACCCTTACAAATACCGTGGTCGAACCCGTTGAATAGGTCAAAGGATTGGTGATTTCCTGCGTGCTGTCTTCATTGGTGGCTGCAAGTGCCGTGGTATAGTAAGTAAAGGTTTCTGTCAGGTAGTTGGCTGAAATGAAGCTGTTTTTTACGGTCAGGTTTACTGCCGCAATACCATCAGTATCATCATCACATTGTACCAAATTTACAGGCGTGGTCACCACCGGCATGGCGTAAGTGGTCAGTATGCCCGAAGCAGAATACAATCCGCAGGCGTTGCCGTTTTTGCTCAAAAACACACGGTATTGGTACCCATTCATCGAAGCCAGAACATTGTTCACGGTCAACGATATTGTGTTTACCCCGCTATAGACCGCATTGTTAGCCAAGTTATTCCAGGTGGTTCCGCCGTCTGTTGAAAGCTGCCATTGGTAACCGTTTACCGTATTGGTGGTCAAGGTAAAAGTGGCACTTTGAAATTCACAAGTGGTTACATTCTGGGGTGGTGTGGTAACCGATATGGGAGCGGAGGTGATGTAATCTGGGTGGGGAACGCCATAACCACTGGCGCTCAATACCAAGCCGTATTGGAGAATGGTAACTGGCGATGTGTCTAAAATACCGTCATTGTCTGCATCTGTAAAACCTGCTTCGATGACATCATTGCAACCATCGCTGTCACTATCCAAATCAATGTAATTGTTGGTGTTGTCGCTGTCTGTATTGGTCAGGATATAATTTAACACCCCACTGTCTGGAGTGGTTTCTATGTTGTCTGCCATGCCGTTGGCACCAAAAGCAGTCGTAATCAGCACACCATTGGTATTCGACTGGTTGGCAGGGATTCCGGCTTCAATAACGTCAAATATTCCGTCGTTGTCACTGTCTGCATCCATATAATCCGGATAGCCATCATTGTCGGAATCGGCTGGGGTAAGCCCTGTACCGAAAGCGTCATCTATACCATCGCCATCGGCATCAGTATTGGATGGGGCAATCACGTTTGCACCCTGTGCTTCTGTTCGGTCGGGTATTCCGTCGTTGTCGCTGTCAAAATCAAAGGCATCAGCAACCCCATCGTTATCGTAATCCCTCGGCACACATGAAGCAAAGAATTTCAATGAAACCCTGTTGGGTAAAGCATCAGACAGGTTTCTGTGCCTGAAACTTATTTTGACGGTTTGGTTGCTCAGGAATTTGAAAGTACCTGTTCCGGCAGCCAAAGGGGCCGCATTGTTGAGCCTGAACCTGATTTCAAAAGAGGAAAACTGGGTAATCCCACTTTCGTAAAAGCCATCATAATTGGTATCGATGAGCAATTGGTCATTCGGGTTTAAAACGGTAACGGTTTTGTTGATTTCAGAAGCGACCACATATTCGGCCTGCGAATTGAGTAAATCGGTTGGGTTGGCTGTGGTGATGTATTCCATTCCGACATTGGTAGGCTGTCCGAAATTCATTTCATAATTGACCCAATTGGTTTTTCCGGCAGGCAGATCAGAAATAAAGCTTCCGTTAGCACTTCCTGTGAAAGGCGTGGCACTGGCTGTAGCCGAAGTGGTCACCTGCCCCACAAAAGAATTGTTGTAGGCGCCGACCACAATATTTCCGGCAGCAGGATTGGAAATGTTGATGTTTTGGTCGCCGTATGATTCGGTACAATTGCTGATTCCGTCGCTGTCGTTGTCCTGATCCACATTATCAATGGCACCGTCATTGTCAATATCGGTAGGGCAGACACTTACCGGGATATTGTCGGAAACCAAGTTGATGTTACAGGTGGATAAGGTAGCCGAAACATAGTAATTTCCGGGGCCCAAACCGGTTCCGAATGGCGGAGCCAAATCAGGGGTGTAAGAAATAGAGGTAGCACCTGGTATCGGTGTATTGTTGAAATACCACTGAAAGGTGTCAAATCCGCTGAGCGAACTCACTTTCAACTCCACGTTCGGGATACACTGCGATTGGGTAATGTCAATCTGGTCAAAGGTAATTTCCGGTTTGAAAGTAAATCCGGAATAAAAGCCGCCATAAGTAGCCGCCCCGCTTGATCCAAAATAGGAAAGGTACAATTGTTTGGTCGAAAAGGCAGAAATGTTGCCATTCAACCCATTAAAGGTGTAGGTAACATAGTTCGGATTTCCGGAAACGGTAAACGGCCCGTTAACGGTGACACCTGCTGTAGGGAGTGTGGCCAATGTATAATCTACCGCATTGATGGTAAAAGTCAAAGCGGCACCGGTTTCGGTCACAATATTTACGGTTCCTGTAAAATTGGTGATGGCGCCCACTTCGTTGATAAGTGGAATATTATCGATGCTTTTCGGGGTTTGGCAACTCAAGGGCGGAAGGAAATGCATGTTCTGGTTGGCCTGGCTCGTCGTGCCCCCGATTCCCTGAAACGCAAAAACATTTTTTGAAGCGCGTACATACAAATTGCCGTTGGCCGAAAAATTGGTTCCGTCAAGGGCCAGGTATTCACCAGCATTGATGGTGGCAAAAGGGGTAGCATTTCCGTCCAGGAAAATATCAGTATTGTCTTGGTGGGCCACAATCAAGGGTCTTTCGGTTACATCAACCCCATTCCCTTTGATGAAAATATATTCATTGCCGGTCCTTTCTTCCGAAACCAGTTGGTCGAAACCCAAATCGAGGTTATTGGCGGTTCCGTTGGTACCCGCAAAGGAGCCGCAGTTAACGGCCACGGGTTTGTCTGAGGCGATTAACGTACCTATCAGGCCATCGCGGTTGGCATCTCCAAAAGCACCACTTACCGCAATCACATAGCTTTCGCCTGCATTCAGCACCACATTGGCCGGCGTGTTGCCCGAAGCGGCATCATTCACCAAAACGACCCCTGGTTTGATGTCGTCAAAAGAGATGGTGGTATTGTTTTCGGTAGCCAGTACTGAGGCAAAAGTATAGTGGTTGTCGTTGGCCGAAGGAATACCGGTGTTCAAAAAGGCACCCACCCTGAATTGGGTTCCCAAAGCAGCGATTCCTTTGGCGACCAATCCGCCTCCCTGGAAATTTTGTGGGGTAGAGGTCAAACGGACCGTAACATACACCAAGTCTTCAGCTTCCACCAAATACCCTTTGTTGTTCATGACCATGTTTACATTCGCTTCGCTCACGAGCAGTTGGGTGTCAAAGCCGGTGCCGATGCTGTACACATATGGGGCGTTCCTTGAAACGGTTCCGTTAATGATGGTACCTCCCAATTCATAAATCTTGAACTGGACGGGAGTCAGGCTCGGACAGGAAATATAAATCAGTTGTTCCTGTGGTTCCTGGGCATCAGAATTGGATAAGGGTGGAATATAATGCGTCTTGCTAAATTGCGAAAAACAATTTGCCGAAAGCAATAAGACAAAGAGGAATGAGAGTAATTTCATTTTCATTGGCTAAAAATACTAAAAAAAATTATCTCTTGAGCGAAAAGTGTCCTTTAACCGTATTGCGGTCCTGAAATTCTACCACAAACCAATAATCGGTAGAAGGGAGTTGGTTTTGGCCTGTTTTCCCGTTCCAGCCATTTTGCTTTTCATTGAATTGGTATATGAATTTTCCGAAACGGTCAAATATCGATATTTTGGTGTGGGCGATATCCTGTATGTTTTTAATGTACCAGGTATCGTTGATGCCGTCGCCATTTGGGGTAAAGAAGCGCGGATAATCCAAAACGGCAATTTTTTTGGTTACCAAACCACAACCGTTCTTGTCCTTGACATAGACCATATACAAGCCTGGTTCGACCTGGCTGAAAACCGGACTGTTCTGATAAAGGGCACCATCAAGCGAAAATTCATAATCGCCTGGGCCGGTTACGACTACTTCCACCGTATTGCCAAAACCATTAAAGTCAATAATGTTTACCGAATTGATGATTGCAATCCCAGATGCCACCACTGTAAAAACCTTGGTTTTCGTACAACCGGAACTGTTGGTCACGGTCACTGAATAACTTCCTGCTGCATTTACCATAATCGAATTTCCTGTGGCACCTGTAGACCATAAATAACCCGAAAAACCATTCGGAACCGTTAATGCTATTGCGCTTCCATTGCAGAGATAAAGCGTTTCATCCTGCAATTGCGGCGGGTCAAACACCAATACCTGCAACGTTACCGGAATGATGCCATAACAATCAGGGCCATTGACAATCTTTACAAAAAGGGTTTGCTGCAAAGGTTGGGTGTTGGTGAAGTTATTGGGTAATGGATTGTTCCCCAAAACAGCATCATTTTGAGCGGCATAATACGCCAAGGTAAGTCCTGTAGGTAAACCAGCGGTTATTAAAGGGCTGACTTCTGAATTGAGGTCAAAGGCAGTGAGTCCGTCGGGTTGGCCATCCCCGTCACATTTCTGTATTGGGGCGGGCGGCGTCACACTGTTGCTTGAGATGACCAGGTTGATGGCTACTTCACTATGGCAACCATAACCATTGGAAGCACTGGCAAATACCTGATTGGTGACTGTGTTTTGAAAAGCAGTAGGATTCGTAATGGCGTTGGCTTGCGCCTGGGCATTGGCCAAGGTGGTATAATAGCTTACTGCGCCCAAGGCGGTGTTGCCACCCGTTACCAGATTGTCCAGGAGTGTGAGGTTAAAAGAAGTAATGCCATTATTATCAGGATCGCATTGTACCAAAGTTTGACTGTTCAGCACCGGAAGGGCGGCGTATTCCACCACAATGTCTCCGTTTGTGGTACAGGAACCGCTGTTGAGGAGCACATCTACGGTATAAGTACCGGCAGTTGTTACGGTGTAAGTCGGATTGGTTTCCCCGGGCAGGGCCGTACCATTTTTATACCATTGGTAATTGTTGGTACCCGGAAGGGTGGCGTCAAGTGGAAGTGTTTGTCCGGCACAGACCGGATTATTAGTGGCAATGAGTCGGTCAGGGCCCAAATCGATGCCTACATTGAAACTGCCGCCATCCAAAAAAATAGCCGAGTCATAACGGATGTTCTGCTCATCGGCAATCACCAGTTTGATGTGGTAGGTCAGGCCAGGGATAACGGTTGCTTTTGCCGTCATTACCGTGGTCTGGCCATCGAAATTTATAGGATAGTTAACCGGATTATATCCACCAAAATAGGTCTCGTTTTCTGCGTTACAGGCACCCGGGATTAACGGATGTACCGAAGTCACCTTGACCGGGATGTTGGTGTTCGGAATCAGGGCCAGGTTTTGGTAGGCGGCCGTAATTCCGGCAGGTTTAAGTAAAAAGGCAAAACCATCCGAATATTGACAGGGCGCATTGCCGTGGTATTCTTCAGAGGCGAAAAGGTAATCAAAACTGATTTTGTCGGTTAAGGGGGTAAAATCAAATTCCAGCACGGTGGCATTCACGGTGCCTGAAATGCCCAAGGCCTGTTCCAGGTCACCATCACCTGCCCAATTGGTATCTCCTTCGTCAACCAGGTCACTGTTCGGTCCTTGCGTCCGGATGGCCCTCGAAGTGCTTAAAACCACCCCTGACGAAAAAGGGAAAGTACTCCCGGCATAGCTGAAAAAACCGTAACTTTTACTGCTGCCGCTGAAATTGTCTCCGCTGACCGAAAAGTTATTGGCATTGGCACAAGGACTGTTCAGCAAAACATTCTGGACCAATTGTTGTGCCGTGTAGGTGTCATCTACCACAATATTCTGCGCCAGAAGGTTTCCTGCGTAAGCATAAAAAATGAAGATGAATAAAAGTAGCCTGCCCTTGTTCATAGTAGGGGCAAAGATACTACAAATCGCGTTTTTTGATGATTTTATAAGATAAAATTATGAATAGTGCAATCCATGCCATAACAATGGCCAAGCCGGAAAGATGCACCCCATAATCCTTGATGTTTTCCACCCCAATCTGGGTACCGATGGTTTTCACGGCATTGAGTTTGGTAAAAGGTTCAATGATAAGGTTTGATATCGATTCCAGCGGGAAAAAAGAGTAAAAAGCATCCAACATCGGGGAATCGCCATTGAGGAAATTGTATTTGATGATGCCGTGCGAAATATTTTCAAACATAAACCACAAAAACAAAAAGCCCAAGGCAAAGGCCGAACGTTTGATCAGTACCCCCAAAAAGAGACAGAACGAGAAGAACCCGACCAATTTGATAAAATAGGCAAATAAGTATTCCATTTCTGAAAAAATAATACCCGGTTCATCAAACGAGGAAAAGCACAATCCCAAAATCAAGGAAATTATAAATACAAATACAGTTGAAACCGCGGCAAAAAGCGTCAGCGTCAGGAATTTAGACAGGACGAATTCTTTTTTGCTCATCCCGTCAATCAGGTTCTGTTTCAGCGTGCCATAACTGTATTCGTTGGCCATCATCGATACGATAACCACTGCCAGGAAAATTTTGAGCCACGAGGCAATATAGGTGTTGAAATGCCAGATGAACGGAAAGTTAAAAATCCCCTGATCGGCCAGGCGGATGTGTACCGGGCCAATATCAAATTTGATTGAGGCAATCAGGGACAAAAGGGTCAACAGGATGAAATAAGTGAGTGTCAAAATCCTGCTGGCGCGGTTTTTCCAGATTTTTTGAAGTTCTATAGCGAGTAATCGTTTCATTTTGGTCGGGTTTGGATGCGGGTTAATTGGCAGTCAGTTCGAGGAATTGTTCTTCGAGCGAATGGTTCCGTTTTACGAGATGGGTCACATAGATTTTGTTGTCAGACAAATATTTGTTCAGGGCCGCCGGATCAATATCAACCGAAGCCTGAACGATTACTTTGCCGTCTTCTTTTTTGATGGATTCCACACCCGGATATTTCTGCAGCTGTTCAACCAAGGTTTTGCTGTCTGCTGCCTGCAATTCAATGACGCCGTTTGAGGCCGACATCCCTGCCACCGTGCCCGAATAGAGTATTTCCCCTTTGCGGAGCACCAACACATGCGAACAGACTTTTTCTACCTCGTCGAGTAAATGGGAAGCGAGTAAAATGGTGGTTCCTTGTGAAGCAATCAGACGGATGATGTCTCTGATTTGGTGGATGCCCTGTGGGTCCAAACCATTGGTAGGTTCATCCAAAATCAAAATTTCGGGGTCATTCAACAGGGCGGAAGCAATGGCCAACCGTTGTTTCATTCCGAGCGAAAAAGTGCGGAATTTGCTGTTTTTGCGTTCGGTAAGCCCGACAATTTCCAGTTTTTCATCGACCTTGGCATAGTTGATGTTCTTGATTTTACAAACCAGTTCGAGGTTTTCCCGCGCGGTCATGTACGGATAAAAGTTCGGTCGTTCAATGATGGCCCCGACTTTTTTGAGTGCATCGTGGGTTTGCATTTTTCCGCCAAACCATTGGTAATCGCCCGAAGTTTTGTTTACCACGTTGAGCACGATGCCCAAAGTAGTCGATTTTCCGGAACCATTCGGCCCCAAAATACCATATACATTGCCTTTCTGGATTTCCAACGACACATTTTTAACTGCGTGGATCCTGCCGTAACGTTTGTTGAGGTTTTGGATAGAGAGTATAGTTTCCAATTGGCTTTTGATTTTATACCGATAAGACGAAGCAAACGTTTTTTTGTTACGGTACTTTATATTAATTGTACGGAACAATAGCCGGCTGTCCAATCTGGTAGTCGAGGAGTTTCAGGTCGTCATTCTTGAACGAATTGGTTTTGAGTACGTTGTCGCCTTCCCCCGGAATTTTTGGGTAAAACGCAAACGACAACTGGAAACTGTTGAATACCAGATAATCATTACTGATCAAAACGCCAATCCCGAATTTGGAATACAAGGGGCTTTTGAACAGTTTGATGTCTTCATCACCCAACATGGCCAGGGTCACATTTAAAAACGGGCTGAAACGGAAGCCCCAGAACACACCGGGTGCATAGGTTTGTGTCTGGAAGGAGGCCATCAGTTTGTTGGTGCCAAACCGGTCGCCTGTAAAACCCTGTATGCCATTTTCGTTGTTGATGGTGATGCGGTCGTCCTTAATCGGAATCCTGTTGTTCCCGATAACCAATTGCGGTTGTATGAATTGGCGTATTTTCCAATCGCCCATCTCAAAAATATTGGTAAAATAATTCAATCCTACCCTAAAGGTCGATTGTTCTGTTTTGGCATCATTGAAAAAACTGCCCACTTCGGCCGAAAGCCCCAGGTAACCGATGTTGAAATAATCCCCCAAGGCATAACGTCCGCCAAAATAGCTGCGCTTGTTGAAGTTTTTGTATTCAAAACCGCCTGTAAATGAAATCGACTGCCCGGTCTGTACATATTCGGGGATACCATAATTGAAGAGGTAGCTGTCTTCGATAAATTTTCTTCGGTTGATACCAATGCTGGCCAGGTAGATTTTTGAGTTGGTGAAATAGGCATAAGGGTCGAGGGTTTCATCGGGCCTTATCGTAAAAGTCGTTCGGGAATAACGCAGGGTGGTCACCAGGTTGGTGATGCGGCTTTCTTCTTTCTTGCTCTTGAAAAGCGGTAAGGAATACCCAAACCAATAATTCTGGTTCTCATACCTGAAATCCTGGGAGAAGTTCACCAAGGCGGCATTGGGTATCGAATCGCGGTAAAAGCGTTCCTGGAAAGACACCCCGCCGGCATAACGGGTCAGCGGCGAAAAGAAAATCCGTTCAGAGGCGATTTCCTTTAAATGGCTTTCGTCAAAATCCTGGGTATAGGTACCGCTGGTGCGAATGAAGGTATTCTTGAAGTTGGGCACTACATAACGGAGGGTATAGCCATTTTTGTTGTTGTCAAACTGCTGTTTGAAATCATTGGTGACTTCATGGCCCAGCCCCAGGAAGTTCCTGTCGGTAATTTCAAAATTGCCTTTGGAACCCGAAACCGAACCTTGCGGAATGAGGCTCCACGAATCCAAAATCCTGATGGTGACATCGACAGAATCCTTGGAGTCGGTTGGCTGCGGAATAATCAGCGCGCGCCTGATGAACCGTTGGCTTTGGAGCAAACGTTCTGATTCCTTGATGATAATGGAGTCAAAAGGGTCGCTTCTTTTGAAGAGGAGGAAGTTGCGGATGGTCCAGTTTTTTGATTTCGGATTCACCCGGTTCCCCAAACGCTCCAGCCAGTTTTTGGGCAGTTATTCGGTATCGGTAACCGAATAGCCGAAAGGGTCCAGCGTTTCAATGGTGATTTTCCGGATGATTTTTTCTTCAAACGGCGCATAAGGGCTTTTGAGCTTCTTTTTGCGCGGTATTTTTTTGATGGTGGTTTTCTGCTCCGGGATGGATTTGAAAATAAGCCGGTAAATAAACTTCGACACCTTGCTGCGTTTGGAATAGGCTTCAATGTCACGGTACATCTGGACGGAATCTCTTTTTGGTTTCTCCTGTGCCCAAATACCGGCGCAACAAAAAACCATCAGAAGAAGGGTCAGCTGTACTTTTATTTTCATAGCAGGAAAATCGATTTTATAAAATTATAAAAGATTACTTATAATAACGATTTTCTTAAGAATATGTTATGATTTGTAAGATTTAAACAAGCTACAATTTATTGTGCTCGAACTTACGCTAACTTTTCTGCTCTTTATTGAAATACACCAGGTAGTAATACATCTGCTTTTCTTCGTCCCAGCCTTTTTCGACAAATTTGTCGGCGCTTTCGGGATTGATGAAGTCAAGCTTGATCTGGATGTTGGTATCGAGGTTGATGATGTTCTTGATTTTTTTGCGGGCATCGGTCACGGCGGCATTGGCAATCGGGAAATTGGTCACGTCTTCAATGCTGTATTTTTCGCCTTTGTCTACCTTATAGTTTTTGAATTCCGGGATGAGGTCTGGGTTGGTGATCACTTCATTGAGGAAATTGCTTTCTTCAAAATCGTCATTTTTGGCAAAATAATTCACCGAACGGTTCATGAACATCACTTCTTCCTTTTTGTCTTCTGCCGGAAAAACCACGTCTTTGGCAAAATCCTGACAGAATTTGAGGTATTTTTTGGTCATGAAATTCTCGTCCTGGAACGCATCCACCGAAAGGAAATGTTCCAACCAATAACGCGCGTCATAACGGTTGCTGTCGATAGACAATATTTTGTAGCCTTCTTCTTTTTTGTGGTTAAAAATCAAACAGCCCTTGTCGAGTTTGTTGAGGTTGATCCCTTGCTGCAACAGCATTTCGAGGTTTTTCCCTTTTTCTTCAAATTGCATGAAATCGGTTTTGATTTCACTTTTGAAAACCCCCAAGGCATCCACAATGTTGTTGTCGATGTTGAGGTTGGTAAAATAGGCCACATATACCTCACCATTCTTGATGTGCGGATGGTTCGACTGTTCAAACAAATGCGAAGTGATTTTTTTGGAAATATTGTGTACGTCTCCCGGATTGGTAAAAACTTCGCCGGCAAGTTTGTACATTTCGTTGTATTCCAAATCGACCTCATGGGCAAACTGGAAGTAATTTTCTTCCTTTTCACGGAAGGGCTTGAAGAAATATTCCTTCAAAAGCGGCACGATTTCGTCGTTCAGCCCGTAAGGGTTTTCAGATAAAAAAATGGCTTCGTTTCGGCTTTTGTTTCCAACCCTGTGGATGGAAAGGCTTTCGATGTGGGCGTTGAACAGGTTAATCATCTAGGTGGTGTATAATCTTTAAATTTTTAAATTTTTCAATCTTCATTAATTCCAATTCTCCTCAAAACCGAAATCCTCAAAGCTGTCGTCGCCAAATCCGTCAAGGTCATCCTCGTCGAGATCGTCTTCAAAATCATTGTAGCTTTCTTCCTCATCAAAATCAGACTGGAAGTGTTTTTCCATGGCTTCAGCCGGCATTTCCCCGTGCGAAAACAATAAATTAGGGTAAGTGGTTGCGGCTTCTTTTTCTTCAACAGCGGCCAATTCGACAAGAAAAGTCCACATGTTGATGAAGTCATATACATAAATAATTTTGGTGTTTTCGGTGTCGAGAAGGTCAGACAATTGGTAATCGGCCATGGTCTTGTTTTCGCCCGGGGTGTCACCCGCGTCAAACATCGGGATTTCGTCTTCCTGGTTCCAGGTGTCGTCACAGGTGTAGAACGAAGCCACTTCCAGTCCGTCAAAACCAAAAGCGTTTACGATGGCGTTGTGTAAATCTTCGAGCGTGTCATTTTCGTCTATGGCAATATCCCTGAAAACATCTTCTTCAGCATCGAGAATCGCCCTGAATTTATAAATCATGGTCTGAATTTTAATAAGGACGCAAAGGTAAAATTTAATTTTTGATTTTGGATTTCAGATGACCGAATTGTTGATAACATTCCATCCCAAATCTGTTAAAATTTGAACCCTACCCTGATGCCACCCCATTTTGCCGAAGGACCATAAGAAAACTCACGGGTGATGGCCTCACGGGCATATTCGAAGTAGAGGCTCCTGGTTTGCAGGACAAAGCCATAGCCCAACTGCGCCGTAAATCTTTCCATATCAGACGAAGCAATGGTATAGGGGCTTTTGTGATTGAAGAGTCCGCCCTGAAAGGTCGCATCATAGCCCACAACAGTCACTTTGGGATGGGCATAGGCATACACCAGGAATTTGTTTTTGCGTTTAAGGGGCTCAAATGGCGAATTGATGATGCCGAAAACACCGTTCAATCCGACCGAAGCATTGGTGAATAAAGTACCCAACCGCACGGAGGTATTGGCCTGTAATGAAAGCAAATTTCGGTAACGTACCAACTGTTTTTCATAGTCCAGCCCATATTGCAGCACGATGTCATTTTTGATTTGGTTTTTCCATCCTTTCGGTATGGTATTGCCGGTAGCTTGGTGTATGGCCACCTGCATTTCCTTACCAAAGGCACCAGGCCCAATCAGTCCTATACTGAATGAAGAAACCACTCTTGCTTTATGGATGGTGTCTGTGGCGATGGCAAAACTTTTAAGCATGAAGGCCGCAGCAAACGGGCGGTCATCCGATTGAATATCCCCGCTTTTGATGTTGTCGGGTGTAAAACCAATGTGTTCCAGTGAGATGCCGTATCTTTTTTCGCTGTTTGCGGGTTTGAAAAAAAGAGTATTCAGCGGATTTTTCCCCATAGCCGGCGAAACCAACTCAAAATTGTACCCCTGCGTATAATTCCGGTCTGATGACGCAAAATAATCATTGTCATAATTGAACCGGAAATAACGGTTGCCCTTGAGGTCACGGTAGGAGGCGGTATGGTCTATTTTCTGTGAAAATACAGGTACAGACAACAGCAGTAGCAATAAGACAGCGGACAATTTGTTTTTCATACCACTACTTACGTGTAGCGGCGCCGTAAAGTTTCAGCCTCAAAAACTTTTCTTGGTAATGGTGTTGTGTGTTTCATTGACTTTCATCAGCGCGGCACTGGCATACCAAGGGGTAAGTTCGGCTTCAAAGATTTTCGCTTTCACGGCCGGGTCGCTTTCCACCAGGGCTTTGGCTTCTTCCAAAGTGGCTACATTGAAGACGAAAATACCGCGGTAATTCCGGTCGTTTGGCCCAAATGGTCCGGCAATGGCCAGTTTTCCTTCTGCGGCCAGGCGTTTGATGTTTTCCATGTGTCCTTTGAAATACCCGGCCTTTTCCTTTTCGGTGGCCGTGGTGTTGGAACCTGTTTTCAGGATGCAGAATACGTAATTTTTCATGCCATAATCGTCAGCACCTACAGATTTGGCCAAGGTTTCGTTGTATTTGGCCTCTTGCGAAAAGACGGTCGCTGCCGTCAGTAAAAGCGTAAAAAGGAATAGTTTTGTTTTCATTTTGATGATGATTTGATACCCAAAAATACTGATTTCGGTAAAGCTTTTACAATCCATCCTGAAAAATCTACAATTCGGTATACTTAAATTTTATAGTTTTATGGCTTGGTGCAACTTTGCGGTAACAAAACCAAACAACATGAAAACCATTTACATTTTTATCACTTGCTTTATTTGCAGTATCGGATTTTCCCAAACCAAGATTTCCGGAACCGTAACAGACGGTAAAAACGCCGCTGTTCCCGGTGCCAATGTTTTTATTGAAGGTACTTACGACGGGGCGACCACCAATGAGAAAGGGGAATTTGTCTTCACCACTGATGCCAAAGGCACACAAAACCTGGTCATCAGTTTTTTGTCGTATGAAACCATTACGCAATCGATTGTGGTGGAAAATTACCAGCCCAAAACCTTTAAACTCAAGGAAAGTGTCAACACCCTTGATGCCGTGGTTATCAATGCCGGAACCTTTGAAGCCGGAGACAAAGCCAAAGTGACGGTTTTGAAACCCTTGGATATCGTGACCACGGCCGGTTCGAATGCCGATATTGTGGCCGCACTGCAAACCCTCCCAGGTACCCAAACCGTGGGCGAAAGCGGGCGTTTGTTTGTGCGTGGGGGCGAATCAGACGAAGCCCAAACTTATGTAGACGGCATCAGGGTGGCACAGCCATATGGTTCGACTACGCAGAATCTGCCTACACGCGGACGGTTTTCGCCCTTTTTGTTCAGCGGGATTTCGTTTTCTACCGGAGGTTATTCGGCTGAATATGGCGAAGCTTTATCGAGCGTATTGTTATTGAACACCATAGATGAGGCTACCCAGGAAAAAACAGATATTTCACTGATGACCGTAGGCCTCGGTTTGGCCAACACCCAAAAGTGGGGCAAAAGTTCGTTGAGCGTGAATACCGCTTATATCGATTTGGCGCCTTATCAACTGATTGTACCACAAAATGTAGACTGGAACCGTCCTTTTCAATCGCTTTCGGGTGAGGCGGTGTACCGTTATAAAGTGGAACGTGGCCTGTTCAAATTGTATGCGGCCTTTGATGCCTCGCGTTTTGACATCAACCAGGAAAGCATCAATACGGTAGCCAAAACCCGTGTTGACCTCAAAAACAACAACTTTTACCTGAATGCTTCCTACAAAGGCAATTTCGGGAGCAACTGGCAGTTAACGACCGGTTTAAGTTATGGCTTGGGCGAAAACAAAATCGGCATTGATGTCAACAAGATTTCGAATACCGAACACGCTTCGCACCTGAAACTCAAAATCAGGAAGAGTTTTTCAGACCGCGTAAAACTGTCGTTTGGCGCCGATTATTTTATCACGCAGTTTGACGAAGATTTTGACAAAACCTTTTTCAACGGTTACCATGCCAATATTGCTGCTGTGTATGCCGAAACCGACATCTTTTTCTCGAAAGACCTGGCGGCCAAAGTTGGACTGCGGGCGTTCAACAACAGCCTGCTCGACGACACCTCGGTGTCGCCCAGGATTTCATTGGCCTATAAAGTGAGTAAATCGGGTCAGTTTTCGTTGGCCTATGGCGAATTTGAGCAGGCACCCAGACAGGATTACCTGAAATATTCAGACCAGTTTTCGAACGAAAAAGCTTCGCATTACATTTTGAATTACCAATACAATTTCAACAAGCGTACCTTTCGTGCCGAGTTGTATTACAAAGATTACCGCAATCTGGTAAAATATGACACGCCTGCTTCGCAGTTCAATTCGCAATTCAACAATAATGGCTATGGGTATGCCAAAGGTTTGGATATTTTCTGGAGGGACAACAAATCAATCAAATACCTGGAATATTGGCTGTCTTATTCCTACATTGATACCAAGCGGGATTACAAAGATTATGAAGCTGAAGTGACACCGTCGTTTGTGGCCAAACACAATATTTCACTGGTTACCAAATACTGGATCAATGACTGGAAATCACAGGTTGGTTTTTCGCATTCCTTCAATTCCGGAAGGCCATATGACAACCCGAACGAGGCAGCTTTCATGAACGGAAAAACCAAGGTATACAACAACCTGAGCTTCAATTGGGCCTACTTGATTTCGCCCCAGAAAATATTGTATTTTTCGGTCAACAACGTGCTCGGAACCCAGAATGTATTCGGATACGAATATGCCAATTCGCCAGACAGCAACGGTTTTTACAACCGCAGGGAAATCACGCCGACGGCTGACCGTTTTTTCTTTCTGGGCTTTTTCTGGACGATAAGTGATAATAAGAAGGACAATCAGTTGAATAATTTGTAGCGTGCAGGAGTGCCTGAGTAGCTTAGCCTTAGAGAAATAAATTAGCCTTAAAAAACAAATAATAATTGCAATGATGTATTTTAAATCAACAGTTAAAAGACCTCAGGCACTCCTGCACTAACGTACTCCCGCAGTATTTTACAATTCATCCTTAAAAAACAACAGTTCGGTACCATTTAGTTTTACCGCACACAAAACCAAAGTAATTTTACATCATCATAATAACAACAAATAATAATAAACTTAAAAAAATCACATCATGACAAAAATTATCACCACTATCGTTTTCTTTGTAGCAACTGTTATCTCGGCCAATGCGCAACAATATGAACAAGGAATGAACAAAGCCTTTGCCATTTGGAAAGAAGGCAATGTAACCGAAGCTTCGGCTTTGTTTGAAAGAATAGCCGGCGTAGAAAAAAACAACTGGCTTCCGAATTATTATGTAGCCTTGGTCAATACCACTGCTACCTTTAATCCGGCCACCAAAAATGCGGCTGCCATGTTGGCCAAAGCACAG
>CAZXRX010000050.1:0-18140 GCA_964642945.1 uncultured Flavobacterium sp.
CACCGCCGATTTCGTTGCCGTTCAACACCATATCGTAGGCATTGGCGCGTACTTTTCCCGGGTCGGTTTCGAGCAGTTTCATGTCTTCCGGTTTGGGGGAAGTAAACGGGTGGTGCATGGCGTGCCATCTTCCGGATTCTTCGTCCAATTCCAACAAAGGAAAATCCACTACCCATAATGGGGCAAATTTTTCTGGTTTACGCAAGCCCAATCGGGTGGCCAATTCCATCCTCAAGGCTGAAAGTTGCGTTCTTGTTTTGTCGGCCGGGCCGGAAAGTACAAAAATCATGTCGCCGGTTTTGGCTCCGGTAATTTCGGCCCATTTTTTCAAATCGGCTTGGTCATAAAATTTGTCTACCGATGATTTGTAGGTGCCATCGGCTTCACATTTCACGTATACCATGCCCGATGCGCCTACCTGTGGTCGTTTTACCCAATCAATGAGGGCGTCGATTTCTTTTCTGGTGTAAGCGGCGCAATTGGGTGCGGCTATTCCGACAACCAATTCGGCAGCATTAAAAACAGGAAAATCCTTGTGTTGGGCGACGGCGTTCAATTCGCCAAATTCCATTCCGAAACGGATGTCCGGTTTGTCATTACCATAGGTTTTCATGGCGTGGTCATACGTCATCCTCGGGAATTTGTCTACTTCAATACCTTTCAATTCTTTGAGCAAATGGCGCGTCAAACCTTCGAATACATTCAGGATGTCTTCCTGTTCCACAAAGGCCATTTCGCAGTCAATCTGTGTAAATTCGGGTTGCCTGTCGGCGCGTAAATCTTCGTCGCGGAAGCATTTCACAATCTGGAAATACTTGTCCATGCCGCCCACCATGAGCAATTGCTTGAAGGTTTGCGGCGATTGCGGCAAGGCGTAAAACTGGCCTTGATTCATGCGGCTTGGCACCACGAAATCACGGGCACCTTCGGGTGTTGATTTGATTAAATAAGGGGTTTCGACTTCGCAGAAATCAAGGTCTGAAAGGTATTTCCTGACCTCCATCGCTACCTTATGACGGAACAACAGGCTGTTTTTTACAGGATTTCTCCTGATGTCCAGGTAACGGTATTTCATCCTGATGTCTTCGCCCCCATCGGTTTCATCTTCAATCGTGAAAGGTGGCGTAAGGGCTTCGTTCAGGATGTTCAGTTCCGAAACCAATATTTCAATATCGCCCGTGGGCATGTTCTTGTTTTTCGCTTCGCGTTCGATCACCGTTCCTTTTACCTGGATTACATACTCGCGTCCGAGGGTTTTGGCCCTTTCAAAAACAGCTTTGTCAGTACGGCTTTCATCAAAAATCAATTGGGTAACGCCATAACGGTCGCGCAGGTCGACCCAATTCACAAAACCTTTGTCCCGTGATTTCTGGACCCATCCGGCCAGGGTAACTTCGTTGTTGGTGTGTGAGGCGTTCAATTCTCCGCAATTATGACTTCTGTACATGAGACTATATTTTTTATTTCAAACAATCCGGCTTGGGCCGCGAGTGCAAAAGTAAAAAACAAATATCAATTTGAAAGCCCTCAGCGCAATTGAATTAAGAATAAATATTTGTTAATAATCGTGCTACAATCATAAAAAAAGTATCTTTGGGTTTCCAAAAAACAAAAACATGAAAAAAATAGCTTCCATTTTATGCGCACTGGTATTTTCAACCTTTGCCATGGGCCAGAATAAAGTAAATTTCAAGGCAGAAATTGCCAATCGTAACGGCGATGTCATTTATATCAAAGACAACAAAAACCAAACCTTACAGGAAATCAAGGGGAATGACAAAGGCGTTTTTGAATCGTCGTTTGAAGTGCCCGAAGGGTATTACATGATGTACGATGGCACGGAATACGCACAGTTGTTCCTCAAACCCGGTTTTGACCTTAAACTGAAATTGGATGCCAAAAAATTTGACGAATCGTTGGTTTTCAAAGGAAAAGGCGCACCCGAAAACAATTTCCTTGCCCAGATGGGTATCCTGAATGCCAAGGTTGATTTTGAAGGCATGCTGGCTTCGGGAGACGATGAATTCAACGCCAAAGTAACTGATTTGCAAAAAACATTTACCGACCTCATTGACAAATCTAAACTCGATAAGGCTTTTGCAGACAAGCAGAAAAAGGACCTTGAAACCAATTTGGGTTCACTCAAACAGTATTATGAAAAAGGAAAGGCCAACAGGAAACTGAACAACACGGTTTCGCCTCCTTTTGACTTCGAAAATTATGCCGGCGGACGGGTCAAACTGGCCGACCTCAAAGGCAAATATGTTTACATCGATGTTTGGGCCACCTGGTGCGGACCTTGTCGTGCAGAGATTCCTTTTTTGAAGAAAGCGGAAGAAAAATACCACGGTAAAAACATCGAATTCGTGAGTATTTCAGTAGATGTACCGAAAGATTACGACAAATGGAAAACCTTTGTAAAGGAAAAAGAATTAGGCGGTTTGCAGCTTTTGGCCGACAACAACTGGAAGTCTGATTTTATTACGGCTTTTTCCATCAATTCGATTCCGCGCTTCATCCTGATTGACCCGGACGGAAAAGTAGTCGATTCTGATGCGATGCGTCCTTCCAACCCAAAACTTATTGAAAAACTGGACAAACTTTTGAATTAAGTTCCTGATTTTTTTCTCAGTTCTAAAATATTATGAAAAATAAAAAATCCGCTATTAGCGGATTTTTTATTTGCAATGATTTTAATTTTGCACTCAGGTACTTTACTTTTATTCTTCCACCAATTCCGCGCGGCGCAATCTCCGGTCACGCAGCCAGTATTTGATGCGTTTCACCAGATAGAACATCACCGGAACCATCACCAGGGTCAGGATGGTGGCATAGGTCAATCCGAAGATAATCGTCCAGGCCAAAGGACCCCAGAAAATCACGTTATCACCACCAAGGAAAAGGTGTGGGTTAAGGTCGGTGACCAATCCGAAGAAGTCAAAATTCAAACCGATAGCCAATGGAATCAATCCTAAAACTGCCGTCAAGGCCGTAAGCAATACCGGACGCAGACGCGATTTCCCCGATTCGATGATGACTTCCTTGATTTCCGCCAAGCTAAGGTCATCATGGCTTTGTAGGTTTTTCTGGGCTACTTTTTCATCCATCAACAGCACGAAGAAGTCCATCAGTACGATACCGTTTTTCACCACGATTCCGGCCAGCGATATGATTCCCATCATGGTCATCAGGATAACGAAATCCATATTGGCGATAACATAACCGTAGAAAACCCCACTGAAACTCAGGATAACCGTGAACAAAATCACCATGGTTTTTGACATCGAATTGAACTGGAGTACGATAATCAGCGTAATACCGGCCATGGCAAGGAACAAGGCATACATGAGGAAACTCTGGTTTTTGCCCTGCTCTTCCTGCACACCCGAAAACGAATAGGTGATGCCTTTCGGCATTTCATAGCCGTTGAGTTCGGTGGCAATCTGTTTGGTGATTTCATCGCCGTTGTAACCGGTCAACACGTTTGAATAGACCGTCATGACCCGTTTTTGGTTCTTCCTTTTGATTTGGTTGTAAGTAGTCGATTTTTCGGTTTGGGAAACAGCGGAAATCGGCACCTGCATCATTTGTCCGGTGGCTTGGTTCCTGAAGGTTAGTGATTGGTTGAACAGGATGTTTTCGTTCTTACGTTGGTCGTCCTGCATCCGCATGGTGATGTTGTAATCATCATCGCCTTCCTTATAGGTAGAAATTTCCTGTCCGTAAACCGAACGACGCAGGTTGAAGCCCAGTTGCCCGGTAGAAACCCCGAGGCTTCCGGCACTCACACGGTCTACTTTCACTTCCAATTCAGGACTTTCCTTATTCACATCGATGCTCAATCTTTCAATACCAGGAATGTTTTTCGAGTTGATGTAGGCAATCATTTTGTCGGCGGCCTTGAGCATGTCTTCATAATTGCTTCCGGTCAACTGCACACTGATCGGATAGCCGGCAGGTGGTCCGTTGGCGTCTTTTTCTACTGTCACAATCGCACCGGCAATTCCTTTTACCTTGCCCCTGATTTCTTCCAGGATATCAGCGGTGTTGATGCCGCGGCGGAACTTGAACTCCGAGAAATTGACCGTCACTTTTCCCTTATATGGGGTTTCAGAAGCCGATCCGGCATCTACATTGGGGTTTCCGGCACCCACACCCACCTGCGAAACGATGGATTCCGCCAGGTAATTTTCATTGGTTTTCGGGTCTACGTATTTGCTCAGGATGTTGATGACCTGTTTTTCCACAAACAAGGTAGCCTTGTTGGTTTTTTCAATGTCAGTTCCCTGCGGATACTCGATATAGGCGATTACCTGGTTCGGGATGTTGTCGGGGAAGAATAACACTTTTCTTGGGAAAACACCCAATAAAACGAAAGATAAAATCAACATTCCGATGATACCGGCCAAGGCCAACCAGGCTTTTCTTCCGTCAAGGATTTTGGCCAGGAAGCGTTTGTATTTGTTTTCCATCCTTGGGAAAAACCCGTGCTGGAAATCCTGCGTCCATTGGTACAGTTTCCATTTGTAGAGCCACATCAAACCAAGCGAAATGAGGGCAAGGTGGCCCACTGCCTTGGCAAATCCGGAACCGAACCCGTATCCTAGAATCAGCGAAATTACAGCTACTACGGTAAAAATGATGGTGTATCTTTTAGCCGATCTGTTGGTGACATTTTTGTCTTCAATATCCATCGAACCCCCCGTCATGGCTGCATTCACGACCATCGCCACAAACAAGGAGGCGGTCAGGGTAACGGTTAAGGTAATCGGGAAATATTTCATGAATTTACCCATGGTGCCAGGCCACAAAAGGAAGGGCAAAAAGGCCATCAGGGTCGTCGCCGTGGAGGAAATTACCGGCCAGGCAATTTCACCGATACCGATACGCGAGGCCTCTTCACGGTTCATGCCTTTTTTCATGTTGGCAAATACGTTGTCGACCACCACGATTCCGTCATCGACGAGCATTCCTAGACCCATTACGAGTCCGAAAAGGACCATGGTGTTCAGCGTCAGTCCGGCAGCGGAAAGGATACTGAAGGCCATCAACATCGAGAGTGGGATGGCCGCCCCGACGAAAAGGGAATTTCTTAAACCCATGGTGAACATCAACACTATCATCACCAGGATAATACCGAAAATGATGTGGTTGGAAAGTTCATCTACCTGATGCTCCACCCTTGACGATTGGTCGTTGGTGAGCTGCATGCTCAGGTTGGAAGGCAAATAATTTTCCTTGGCCTTGTCGAGTTTTTCCTTGACCTGCTCGATGGCCGAAATCATGTTTTGGTTGGAACGTTTTTTCACGCTCAACATTACGACTTCCTGGCCTTTTTCACGGGCATAGGTGGTTTTTTCCTTTTCCTTGAAACTGACCACGGCGATGTCTTTCAGGTAAACTGTACCGCCGTTGTGTTTAACGATGATGTTTTCGAGTTCTTTAGGGTCCTTGATTTCCCCAATGATCCGGATGTTGTTCCGCGACCCTTGAGAAATCAGGTTTCCACCAGAAAGTGTCATGTTTTCACTGCGCACAGCATTCTGTATTTCGTCAAACGACACCTGGGCGGCCGTCATCTTGAAGATGTCAACGGCAATTTCTACTTCCTTGTCATCGACACCCAAAATGTCTACTTTCTTGACTTCGGGTACTTCCTCAATGTCATCCTGCAGCAATTCACCGTATTTTTTGAGTTGTTGGGTGGTGTAATTTCCTTTGAGGTTGATGTTCAAGATCGGCACTTCTTCTGAAATGTTCAATTCAAAAACGCTCGGTTCGACTTTACTGCCGTTGTCGAGATTCGGCCAGTCGGTGTCGGCTTTCACCACATCGACCTGGTCCTTGATTTTGGTTTTGGCGGTTTCAATGGTGACTTTGTCGTCAAATTCGACGATGATCATTCCGTAATCCTGGAAGGAGCTCGACGTGATTTTGTTGACCCCACTGATGTTCTTGAACTGTTTTTCGAGTGGTTTTACAATGAGTTTCTCTACATCTTCGGCAGAGTTTCCGGGGAAAACCGAAGAAATGTATACCTTGTTTTCGATGATTTCCGGGAAATCCTCACGCGGCATCGTGATGTAGGCGATGAGTCCGGTAACCACAATCAGGAAGGTGAAAATGTACACGGTGACCCTGTTTTTTATCGCCCAGGTCGATATGCTGAATTCTTTATTTTGTGACATAATTAGTTGATGGTTGATGGTTGTCGGTTGTCAGGATTAACCCAAAAACCGCGCTCCTTTGGTTATTAAAAATTCAATTTCATGCCGTCAGAAATCGTGTTGCCGCCTTCGGTTACAATTACATCCTGGGCAGACAATCCGCTTAAAATTTCGGTTACATTGCCCGAAGACTGGCCCGGTTTGACCAAAACTTTTTTGGCGGTTCCGGTTTTGCCCTTGATTTCGGTTACGGTGAATACAAATTTGTTTCCTTGTCCGTCTTCCTGTACCACATTGGTTGGCACGGCAATGGCGTTTTTACTCACATAATCGATGATTTTGAGTTTGGCCACTTGGTTCGGACGCAATAGATTTTCCGGGTTCGGAACGCTTACTTCAATGCCGAAACTGCGGTTGTTCGGGTTGATGAAATTGCCCACCTGACGTACTTTCCCTTTGTAGGTTTTGCCCAATGAAGTCAGAAATACTTCTACTTCGGTGCCTACTTTCAGTTTGCCGATATAGGTTTCCGGAACCGTGGTCGAAACATACATATTGTTGAGGTTCACGATACGCATCAATCCTTGTGGGCTTGGGGCAACGACTTGTCCTTTTTCGACAAACACTTCATCAATGGTTCCGGTAAATGGGGCACGGATAACGGTTTTGGCCACCTGTGCACGCATCTGGGCTACCTGTTTCTGGGCTGAAATCATTTGGGTTTGTGCCTGTAAAAACTGTATTTCAGACCCGATTTTTTTGTCCCAAAGGTTTTTCTGTCTTTCAAAAGTGGTTTTGGCCAGGTTGTATTGGTTTTCCATGCTCGCCAGTTGCTGTCCCATTCCGGCATCGTCTACACGGCCCAGGATTTGTCCTTTCGAAACGCGTTGTCCGGCTTTGACTGTAAGTGATGTCAGGGTGCCGCTGAATTCAGGCTGCACGAGGATGTTTTCCTTGGTGTCTACATTTCCTTGTATTTCGAGGTAATGGTTGAACAAGGTATCTTTCACGGTAGTTGTGGCTACCAAGGCTTCCGCTTTTTTTACATTGAGGGTGGCCAATGCGGCTTCTATTTTGGTCATTTCTGCCTGAAGCGCGGTCTTTTTCTGTTGCAGGCCGCTAACGTCTTTGGCTTTGATAAGGTCATCGACCGATTTTTGTGTTTCGTTTCCGCCACAGGATAAAAGTACGAGTGCGGTAAAAGTTGCGAATAATATTTTTTTCATCTGGATGTATGTTTGGGTTAGTTTAGTTCAGTAATTTTTCGAGTGTGGCCCTTTTGTTGATTACATCAAGCAGTGCCTGTAAATAGTTTTGTTGGGAAGTATACAACTGTCGTTGTGCTTCGGAAAGGTCAAAACTTGAAGAAAGCCCTTCACGGAATTTCACCTGGTTTTTGTTTTCGATACGCTCGGCCAACCTCAAATTGTCTTTAGAAGTAGTCAGTTGTTCCAGGCTGTATTCGTAATCGCTTTTGGCTTTCTGGAAATTCAGTTTCAACTTCTGCTCGGTTTCGGTAAGTTGGGTCTGTGATTGCTCAAGGGCAATTTTCGCCTGTTGCACCCTTGAACTGCGGGCGCCACTGCTGAAAATAGGCACCGTAAGGCTAACACCCAGGTTCGAAAAGTTATACCATTTTTGGTTGGAGGAAAAGAACTTGAAGTCATCCCCAAAGGCATTGTAGCCAAAGTTTACTCCGGCGCCCAAGGAAGGCAGGTATTTGCTTCGTTCAAGTTTCAACAGCAGTTGCTTGCTGACTTCGGTATTTTTGCCAATTTGGTAATCGATGTTGTTGGTCACGCTGAATTCTTTCGAAAGCAGTTGCAGGTCGATGTTGTTTTGGGCCAGGTCAGTCAGTTTGTCTTTAAGCTGCAGTTCGTCTTCCAAATCAATTCCAAGCACGAGTTTGAGCATGTTAAGGGCAATTTTCTGCTGGCGTTTGACATTTTCGAGCGAGCTGTTTACCGAGGCGGAAGTAATTTGCAATTGCTCTACGTTTTCCTCCTCAATCAAACCGTTTTTGAAGATTTCGCGTGTATCGGAAAGATTTTTCTCCAGTATGCTTTTATTCTTCTGTAAAATCAGGATGCTTTCTTCTGCCAACAGCACATTTCCGTAGGAGTTCACTACAATTTCCTTCAGTTCCTGGGCTGTTTTTACCTTGGCATTTTCTGAAATTTTGAGGTAAGTTTTGGCTGATTGCAACCCAACGAGGTAAGAACCGTCAAAAATCAGCTGACTTAGGGTAAGCACACCGCCCATATTTTGTTTGGTGCCAAAAGCCACTTCTGCAAATTCCCCTTGTGGACCGCCAAAAATACTGGCCGGAATAAGCTGCTTTTGCAATTCAAAATTGTATTGGTAGGTACCGCTTCCGCTGATTTGTGGCAAACCGATGGTGGTGGTTTCCCATTTTTTCTGTTTGGCGATTTCTATGTCGCGGTTGGCGTTAATGGCCGAATAGTTGTGCTGGACCGCGTGATCAATGGCTTCCTGCAATGTGAAGGCGTACGCTTGTTTTTGGTCTTGCGCCTGAAGGAGCCCGGCCAGAAACAATAAAAAGAGTGTTAGTTTGTTTTTCATGGATGCGGATTATATATTAGGATTGGATAAGTTTTTTTGCAGTTCGGCCAGCCCTTTTTCGGTGGCAATGGCCCTCATGTGGTATTCGAGCGCCTGCAATTCGAGCGCTTCAATTTCTTTTTCAAACTGGTTGTTTTCATTGATGGAAAGAATCAGTTCGTAATAAAACTGTACACAGGCGCTTATATTGATTTCCTCGCGGTACAAGCCTTCGGCTATGCCTTTTTCAATGTTTTTCCGGAACATTTCCCCACATTGCTCTACTTGGTTGCAACGCACTTTGTCGTGTATTTCAGGATAATGTTTCTTCAATTGGTAAAGCGGCGATTCAGAGGTTTTGAACATTTCTGAAAACATCTTTTTAATGACAAAATTTTCTTCTATGGCGTTGTAGTTCCCGGCCTGGATTTGTTCAATTTTCTCCCTGATTTGCTGTTGTACCCTTGTAGTGCCTTCTTCAATCAGCAATTCCTTGTTGCAGAAAAATTTGTAAATGGTTTTTTTCGAGATGCACATCTCACCAGCAATATCATCCATAGTGACGCTCTTGAAACCCAGTTTCAGGAACATGTCGGTTGCTTTTGCTGTTATTTTCTCTTTCATTTCTTAGGGATATTTTAGGGAAGTTCCTTTTATGAAGCCTTAATTTTCAGCCGCAAAGATAGAATGGAAACTTTTAACACCAAAATAGTTTCCATAGTATTTACATAAATTTAACATAAGGCGGCCAGGCACTTTTTGTAATCAGGACGGAATCACTTAAATTAGCCAAAAAATTGCCATGCACTCCATCAACCAATACCAGGAATACATTGCCGGTTACCTGCAATCGGAATACGAAACCAAAGAGCCGCAAAACCTTTATAATCCGATCCATTATATTTTGGGCCTTGGCGGAAAGAGGATCCGTCCGGTATTGACCCTGATGGCCGCTGAAGTCTTTGATACCGATTACCAAAAAGCACTCCCCGCAGCTTTGGCTGTTGAGGTATTCCATAATTTTTCACTGGTGCATGATGACATCATGGACGATGCCCCTTTGCGGCGTGGCCATGAAACTGTTCATGAAAAATGGAATGTCAATACAGCAATTTTATCGGGCGACGCCATGCTGATTTTGGCCTATCAGTATTTTGAAAAGTACACCACCGAAGTCTTCAGGAAACTCGCCCAACTGTTCAGCAAGACTGCTTTGGAAGTTTGTGAAGGACAGCAATACGATGTCGATTTTGAAACCCGCGATGACGTGAGCGTTCCCGAATACCTCAAAATGATTGAATACAAAACGGCAGTTTTGGTGGCCGCAGCCATGAAGATGGGTGCGATTGTAGCGGAAACGTCGGAGGAAAATGCCAACCTGATTTACGATTTCGGGCTCAACCTCGGTTTGGCCTTCCAGTTGCAGGACGATTACCTCGATGCCTTCGGAAACCCGGAAACCTTCGGAAAACAAGTGGGTGGCGACATCATCGAAAATAAAAAAACCTATCTGTATCTCAAGGCCATGGATTTTTCTGACGACCACCAGAAAGCCCAGCTTGCGCATTTGTTTTCCATCCATCCCAATGAAAGCCAGGACAAAATTGATTCGGTAAAGGCCATTTTCCAATCTACCGGGGCAGCGGCAGAAACCCAAAAATGCATCACTGAATATACCCTGAAGGCCTTTGAAACCCTCGAAAAAATGAATATTTCCGCCGACAAGAAAGTAGCACTGAAAGCCTTTGGCGAAAAACTGATGAACCGCAATGTCTGATTTTATTGCCCCCCTTTCGACCGACCAATTGCTTTCAGAGGCCGAAAGCGAAAACCTTTACCTCAAACTGATGGAGCAAATCAATAAGGATTTCAACCTGGCCAATGAGCCCGTTGATTTTCCGAAAAGCACCTCGCCCCACGAGTTGAAAGTACAATTACATGAAAAGATTTACCGCCTCATCCAATACAAATTTGCCGAATACCTCAATTTGCTTTACATCATAGACGTTCCCGAAGACCAGGTCAGGAAACTTGACGGCTCCGATTTGCTTGAGTTGTCTGAACAGGTGGCGTTTCTGGTTTTGAAACGGGAATGGATGAAAGTATGGTTCCGGAACCGGTATTAGTGCTTACCAAAAATTATATTTAAAAACCCGCTGACGACTGCTGTGCCTACATTGTTGGTGCCATTGGGGTTGAAAGAATCAATTTTTGTACCCATCCAGCTGTTGTTTGAAAAGGTCCGGGAGTTGGTGCGACAGTACTTTCCGTCAAAAACCGAATAATTGTCGTTCAGGTGGGTGGTTTTGTCGTATACTGTAAAATACGAACTGTGTCCCAGATATTGGATTTGCTTGTGGCTCAGGGTAAAACAGCTAGGCTTGAGGTCTGCTGCCACAAACGTCCTTTTGGCATGCTGTGAAAAGGCCGAAAATCCGCAGAAAAGTAATATGTAAAAAGTATTTTTCATTTCCATAAGTTTAAAAATAAAACCTTACAAAAGGCATAAATGCATCGCCATACACGCCCTTGTCCTCCTGGAATAAAACGTTGTATCGGGCCCCGATGGTTACATTATCTACCCGGTAGCCGGCCCCGAAAAACAGTCCGGTATTCCAGAAATTATCCGACACGCCATTGTAAAAGGAACCGTCTGTTTTTACATTGGCCCGCAATTGTTCGAGTTCTACCGACAATTGTACCTCTTCGATAGGATTGAACAAACCGATGATACTGCCGCCATAGAGGTGTGAATTGTAGAAATCCCGCTGCTTCAGGTAACTGTATTGCAGACTGGCACCCACCGAAACATAAGGGTTTACATTATAAATGGCACTGGGGGCAATAGCGATGTTGGTGTAGCCCGAACCGAAGCCAAGGCCGAGTCCGCCACCAAACTGCACCTTACTCCAGAAAGTTGGTTTTTGTTCTGTGGTGGGAACCTCCTGTCCTACAGCGTTCGAAGGCAGCAAAACCAATAAAAATAACGCAACTGATGCGTTTCTTAACCAATTCTTTATCATGACGGTAGATATACTAATTTAGCGAGATAAATGTATAAAAAACGTTGCCAGCTTGTTATAATTATTTTACTTTTGTGCTAATTTTTATAACTACTCGATTTCTTACACAAAAAATATGGATAGGTTTTCCTTTTTAAATGCAGCCCACACACAGTTTTTTGCCGATTTATACGAACAATACACCCAAAATCCAGACAGCGTAGAGCCAAGCTGGAGGGCTTTTTTCCAAGGTTTTGACTTTGGGATGGAAACCTTCAATGAAGAAAATGCAGGGGAACAGCTTGCCCAATATGCCGCTTCAGGTGCCAACAACGGCCAGGCTTCCGAAAAACTCCAGAAAGAGTTCAATGTGCTCAAACTGATTGACGGTTACCGTTCGCGTGGCCACCTGTTTACCGAAACCAATCCGGTGCGGGACAGAAGGATTTACACCCCAAACCTCGATATTGAAAATTTCGGTTTGACGACTGCCGATCTTGATACTGTTTTTGACGCGGCCAAAATATTGGGCCACCAGCCGAAAACCCTTAAGGAAATTATCGCCCACCTCAAAAACGTATACTGCAAACACATCGGTATCGAATACATGTACATGCGCAAACCTGAGGTCATCGAATGGATCCAGAACCGCATCAACATCAACGACAACCAGCCCGATTTCAGTACCGACCAGAAAAAACACATCCTCGGAAAATTAAACGAAGCCGTTTCGTTTGAAAATTTCCTGCATACCAAATACGTCGGCCAGAAGCGTTTTTCGCTCGAAGGTGGCGAAAGCATTATCCCGGCCCTTGACGCCCTGATTGAATCGGCGGCCGAAAAAGGGGTAGAGCATTTCGTGATGGGAATGGCACACCGTGGCAGGCTGAACATCCTGGCCAACATCTTCGGAAAAGCTACCCAGGACATCTTCTCTGAATTTGACGGAAAAGATTACGACAAGGAATATTTCGATGGTGATGTAAAATACCACCTCGGACTCACTTCTGCCAGAAAAACCAAATCAGGCAAAAAAATCAATATCAATTTGGCGCCCAATCCGTCGCACCTCGAAACCGTTGGTGCCGTGATTGAAGGGATTACCCGTGCCAAACAAGACAAATATTTCCCCGACGATTTCTCCAAGGTACTGCCAATTGCCGTTCACGGTGATGCGGCGGTGGCCGGACAGGGCATCGTATATGAAATTGTACAGATGGCCCAACTCGACGGTTACAGAACCGGTGGTACCATCCACATCGTCATCAACAACCAGGTCGGGTTTACCACCAATTACCAGGATGCCCGTTCGTCAGTCTATTGTACCGATGTGGCCAAAGTGACCCTGTCCCCCGTGCTCCACGTGAATGCTGACGATACCGAAGCCGTCGTGCACGCCATGTTGTTTGCGCTCGATTTCCGTATGGCATTCGGCCGCGACGTGTTTATCGATTTGTTGGGTTATAGAAAATATGGACACAACGAAGGCGATGAGCCGCGTTTTACCCAACCCGTTTTGTACAAAATCATTGCGCGTCACAAAAACCCACGCGATATTTATGCCGAAAAACTCATTATTGACGGCATTGTCGACCAGGCTTACGTGACCAAAATCGAAAACGAATACAAAGACAAACTCGACGAAAATTTAACGGCTTCCCGTAAAAAAGACAAAACCATCATCACGCCTTTCATGCAGGACGAATGGGATGGTTTCGTACAGGTTTCCGACGACGAAATGCTCAAAAAGGTCGACACCAGATTCGATAAAAAGAAATTGGGTGAAATCGCCGTTGACATCGCCACGTTACCTTCCGACAAGAAATTCATCAGCAAAATCACCAAGATTGTCAACGACCGCAAAACCATGTATGACAACAATGCCATCGATTGGGGAACAGCCGAAACGCTTGCTTACGGTTCACTCCTCACCGAAGGTTTTGACGTGCGTATCTCGGGGCAGGATGTCGAAAGGGGAACCTTTTCACACCGCCATGCCGTGGTAAAAGTAGAAGACAGCGAAGAAGAAGTGATTCTGCTCAACTCGCTCAAAGGTAAAAAAGGAAAATTCAACGTATTCAATTCCTTCCTTTCTGAATATGGCGTATTGGGCTTTGACTACGGGTATGCCTTAGCCAACCCGAACGCCCTGACCATTTGGGAAGCCCAGTTTGGCGATTTCTCCAATGGGGCCCAAATCATGATTGACCAGTACATTTCGTGCGGTGAAGACAAATGGAACAACCAAAACGGAATCGTTTTATTACTACCTCACGGTTACGAAGGACAAGGCGCCGAGCACTCATCCGCCCGTATGGAGCGTTATTTGCAATTGTGTGCCCGTCACAACATGTACGTGGCCGATTGTACGACACCTGCGAATTTCTTCCACCTGCTCAGAAGGCAGATGAAAACCAAGTTCCGCAAGCCATTGGTAGTATTTTCACCAAAAAGTTTGTTGCGCCATCCGCTTTGCGTTTCGACCCAGGAAGAGCTCTACAACGGGCAGTTCCAGGAAACCATCGATGACAACACAGTCGATAAGAAAAAAGTAAAAACACTGGTTTTCGTTACCGGAAAATTCTATTATGATCTATTGGCTGAAAGGGAAAATTTAGGCAGAAATGACGTAGCTTTGGTACGTATCGAACAATTATTCCCGTTGCCGGTGGAGCAATTGAAAGCGATTATCAAAAGTTATCCGAACGCCGACGATTTCGTTTGGGCACAGGAAGAGCCGAAAAACATGGGGGCTTACAGCTACATGCTCATGAATTTCGATTTGGTCAAATGGAGGCTTGCCTCACTCAAGGCCTACGCCGCTCCGGCAGCCGGAAGCCACACCCGTGACCGCAGACGCCACGCCGATGCGATACGAATGGTTTTTGACAAGGATTTATTCAGGAGCTAATCCCGCTTTCCGCTATATCTTTTACTGGCTGAAAAGCCAGCAAAAGGATACCGCTTCCAATCGGGGCTAAAAAAAATAAAATTGAACCACACCATAAAATTATAAGACATGATTTTAGAAATGAAAGTCCCTTCACCGGGCGAGTCGATAAAAGAAGTAGAAATCGCCACCTGGCTTGTAAAAGACGGCGATTATGTAGAAAAAGACCAGGCCATTGCTGAGGTAGACTCAGACAAAGCCACTTTGGAACTGCCTGCCGAAGCCAGCGGAACCATCACGCTCAAAGCCGAAGAAGGCGATGCCGTGGCCGTTGGAGCTGTAGTATGTTTGATTGATACGTCTGCTGCCAAACCAAGTGGTGCTGCTCCTGCAAAGGAAGAAGCTAAAACGGAGGCGCCTAAAGTGGAAGCACCTAAAAAAGAAGAACCAAAGGCAGCTCCGGTTGCGGCAACATCATACGCCGCGCAAACGCCATCACCGGCTGCCAAAAAAATACTCGACGAAAAGGGCATCCAGCCTTCAGACGTTGCAGGATCGGGCAAAGGGGGTCGTATCACCAAAGATGATGCGGTAAACGCCATGCCATCGATGGGAACGCCAACCGGCGGCAACCGCGGTTCTGAACGCACCAAATTGTCTATGCTGCGTAGGAAAGTAGCCGAAAGGTTGGTGTCTGCCAAAAACGAAACCGCCATGTTGACCACCTTTAATGAGGTAGACATGACTGCGATTTATGATTTGCGCGCCGAATTCAAAGATTCCTTCAAGGAAAAACACGGTTTGGGCCTCGGCTTCATGTCGTTCTTTACCAAAGCAGTAACCCGTGCGTTACAATTGTACCCAGACGTGAATTCGATGATTGACGGACAGGAGAAAATCTCTTACGATTTCTGTGATATTTCTGTAGCCGTATCCGGCCCGAAAGGCTTGATGGTTCCGGTAATGCGCAATGCAGAAACACTTTCTTTCCGTGGGGTAGAAGCCGAAATCAAACGATTGGCCCTACGCGCCCGTGACGGACAAATCACTGTTGACGAAATGACCGGCGGCACGTTCACCATTTCCAATGGCGGTGTTTTCGGAAGTATGTTAAGCACGCCGATCATCAACCCACCGCAATCGGGAATTTTAGGGATGCACAATGTAGTAGATCGTCCTATCGTAAGAAACGGACAAATCGTGATTGCCCCGGTTATGTATGTGGCCTTGTCTTATGACCACCGCATCATCGACGGACGCGAGTCTGTCGGGTTCCTTGTAGCGGTAAAAGAAGCGTTGGAAAACCCGGTAGAACATTTGATGGGCGGCAATGCGAAAAAAGCGTTGGAGTTGTAAACCATACTCATTATAAATTAAACCCGATTGAAATTCCAATCGGGTTTTTTTGTTATTTTGTTTTCGCGATTGGTAAACGTCAGCTGTTATTTACAACCGCGCCCGCGTGAGCGATGATTTGATATTAAGAGGAGGAAGCCCGGTGGGCTTCAGGTAAAATTAAAATAATACTTCAAGTTTTACGCAAAATTGCGTTAGGGATTGAAGCAAGCTACCGTGTAGCGCGGAAAGCCCGGCCCGAAGGGAAACGCCCAAAACATCAAAAATGTCATGAAGAAAAGCCAAAAACAAGCCGCGATCGGATTCATCTTTATCACCATGCTCATCGACATAACCGGATGGGGCATCATCATTCCGGTCATCCCGAAACTGATTGCCGAACTCATTCATGGAGACATCAGCGATGCGGCCAAAATAGGCGGCTGGCTGACATTTGCCTATGCCATCACCCAGTTTGTTTTCGCCCCTTTGGTGGGTAACCTGAGTGACAAATTCGGACGGCGGCCCATCATTCTGATTTCGCTTTTTGCCTTTTCACTCGATTATTTGCTGCTGGCTTTCGCCCCAACCATTACCTGGCTTTTTGTCGGGAGGATTATCGCCGGACTCACAGGGGCCAGTATCACAACGGCTTCGGCCTATATTGCTGACGTGAGTACCCCTGAAAACAGGGCGAAAAACTTCGGCATGATTGGCGCCGCCTTCGGTTTGGGCTTTATTATTGGGCCTGTTATTGGCGGTTTGCTTGGGCAATATGGGTCGCGGGTACCGTTTTATGCGGCAGCCATTTTGTGTCTGCTGAACTTTTTGTATGGTTATTTCATCCTGCCCGAATCGTTGTCGAAAGACAACCGCAGGGACTTCAGCCTCAAGCGGGCCAACCCCATCGGGGCCTTCCTGAACCTGAAAAAATACCCACAGCTGATTGGCTTGGTCGTTTCGATTTTCCTGTTGTATGTGGCTTCCCATGCCGTACACAGCAACTGGAGTTATTTTACGATGTACAAATTCAAATGGGATGAGAAAATGGTCGGGATTTCACTCGGTGTTGTCGGCTTGCTGGTCGGCATCGTACAGGGCGGACTCATCCGTTGGATCAACCCAAAACTGGGCAATGAAAAAAGTATTTATGTCGGTATGGCCTTATATGCCATCGGGATGTTCCTGTTTGCTGCTGCTACCGAAAGTTGGATGTTGTTCGTGTTCCTGATTCCGTATTGTTTGGGCGGTATTGCCGGCCCGGCCATGCAGGCAGTGATTTCACAACAGGTTCCGGCCAACGAGCAGGGTGAAATACAGGGTACTTTGTCGAGTGTGATGAGTGCTTCGGCCATTATTGGTCCGCCGATGATGAGTACGGTATTTTACTTCTTTACCCATAAGGAAGCGCCATTCCAGTTTGCCGGTGCGCCTTTTGTATTGGGCGGCTTACTGATGATAATCAGCACGGTGATTGCTTATTTTTCGTACCGGAAAAGCAGTTAAATGCTACCTCAAATACAAACAATGGTTGTAATAATCAATAATCGCTTTTCCTTCCAATAAAACATCGGCCCCAATAATACCTTGTACGGGTCTGGCCTTGTATTGCTTCAGGGCTTCATTGACATGCGACAGGTCAAAAATCACCAGGTGGAAGGCCGT
This sequence comes from uncultured Flavobacterium sp., assembly GCA_964642945.1. GTDB lineage: Bacteria > Bacteroidota > Bacteroidia > Flavobacteriales > Flavobacteriaceae > Flavobacterium. Next base: position 17,622 of record CAZXRX010000050.1, read on the forward strand.
GTTTTTCCAGCGTCCCAATTGCAGGGTGTTGTCTTTGGCCAATTGCGTATACATGCCGGTGGCCCCGGCGCCTGAAGCTTTTGTGGTTGATTTCCCGGCCGTAAGCCCGAAAGTGTCAATGCTTTCAAAACCCACACAGCTGTTGCTGGCACCGGTATCGAGGATGAAATTCCCTTTTACCCCGTTGATACTTGCCCTGACGAGCAAATGCTGGGTTTTGGAAACCTTGAACCTGATTTTTTTGTAGTGGTTTTTTTTGAGATAGGCCTGTAATTCTTCCATAAGGCTGCGCGCTGTTTACTTTCTTTTTTTGTAAAATCGGAAGAGCAATACTACTCCAATTAATCCGGAAAATAAATAAATCCAAGTTAAATTATACGGTTTTTCCTTGGTTTCGAGGGTTCCGTAGTACACAAAGGCACCCCAATAATAGGGCGATTTTTTGGCATTGGGTATTCGGTCATCGGCTAGGAAATCCAGTTTTGCCCGATGGCTGGCCTCCAAATAACCACCGCCGTT
>CAZXRX010000051.1:0-17689 GCA_964642945.1 uncultured Flavobacterium sp.
AGTTTATCGTCTTTAAACTCTGAGAATGATTCGATTAATGCAATATTTTCCATTCTTATTCTAATTAAAATTTATTGTAACAATTGCTTCTTTTATTTCTGAATAAGGAATTTGTTGTTTTTTCACAACGGTTTCCTTGCCTTTTCCTATTTTTTTCGGTTCCCGTGCCGACCAGGTCAGTTCAATGCCTTGGTCATCTGCGGCGATAAGCTCGGCTTCAATGGTTTCAGTAGCTGTTTTCACCTTGAGTGTGCGCCCGATGTTTTTTTTGTATTGCCGGACCAGCTTTAATGGTGAAGAAACACCTGCCGAAGCCACTTCCAGTGAAAAATCCTGTTCTTCCCTGTCGAGGTTGTCTTCTATAACCCTGCTGATATCAATGCAGTCCTGAAGAATCACTCCGTTATCTCCATCTAGGGTTACTGTTATTTTATTGGCTTCGTTTACAGAAACATCAATCAAAAAAACTGAGGATTTTCCTTTCAGACCCTCGTTTACCGCTTCCAAGACTTTTTCCTTAAACGTCATAGTTTTATAAAAAGAGGGAAGCAGCGCTTCCCTCATTATTCAGTTTCACTAATAAATAACTTTGCAAATATACTACTTTTTTTTATATGACAAATATCATTTATTAATCTTGAAAAAATCCTTACCTTTATATCAGTAATACAAAACCAATAAAACTTATCGAATCATGAAAAAAATTTTAATCCCTACTGACTTTTCTGACCATGCAGAATACGCGTTGAAAGTGGCCGCACAGATAGCAAGAAAAAATAACGGTGAAATTATATTGTTGCACATGCTGGAATTACCTCACCAAGGAAGTGACGCCGTCGGATCCGGATTTGACATTCCGGAAATCATGTTTTTCAAAAACGCGGCCATCAGGAGGCTTGAAGATTTAATGGCCGAGGATTATCTGGAAGACATAAAAGTATCTGAAATCGTACAGTTTGAAATGGCTTTTGACGGTATCATGAAAATCAGCAAAAAAAATGAAGTGGATTTGATTGTGATGGGTTCACATGGCGCGAGTGGTTTCAAGGAAATGTTTATCGGATCAAACGCCGAAAAAGTAGTTCGGAATTCTGAAGTGCCGGTATTAATCATCAAGAAACAACAGGACAATTTCCAAGTGAATGATTTTGTTTTTGCTTCTGACTTTGCAGAGGAAATCAAGGCACCTTTTCAAAAAGTAGTTGAATTTGCCAATAAATTCGATGCCACTTTGCACCTGACCATGATCAACACACCAAATGATTTTAAATCAAGTGCGGAAGCCGAAAGCATCATGAGAAATTTTGCTTCTAATTTCACCATCAATAAATTCCAGACCCATATTTACAACGAAACCAATGTAGAGAAAGGAATCCTGAATTTTTCGAACAGCATCAACGCCGATTTGATTGGCATGTGTACCCACGGAAGAAAAGGATTGTCACACTTCTTTAACGGCAGCATCAGCGAAGATTTGGTAAACCATGCGACCCGTTCAGTAGTGACTTTCAAGATTTAAAGAAAAAAACCAACAGGCACAAAAAAAGCCCTTCATTGCTGAAGGGCTTTTTTGTTGGTCTACTAGGACTCGAACCTAGAAAGGCTGCACCAAAAACAGCTGTGTTACCATTACACCATAGACCAATTTACATCACTAAGCATCATATATAGCGGAGTTCTGCTGAACTTCATTTTGCTTAATGCGAGTGCAAATTTAAGACAAATTTTATTTTAAGCAAGTATTTATTGCTTTTTTATCATAAAATTTTATCTCCATAAAGATACGGATTGTTTTATTACCGGCTTACCCAACTGGTATAAATACATTTAGGGAGCATTTGTGCGAAATACAGATAGAAGCCGGAAATCATTTTCTGGTGTTTTTTTCCTATTTTTGACCATCAAACACTTTACGGATGAAAATCAGTTGGGTAAAACCGCATTGGCTGGTCAAAAAAATATTTCCGAAATACCTTTGGAACATTCCCAACAGGCAGAAAAAAGTCTATCTGACTTTTGATGACGGACCAACGCCTCAAATCACAGAATGGACGTTACAGCAGTTAAAACAACACAACGCCAAGGCCACTTTTTTCTGTATTGGCAACAACATCCAAAAACATCCGGAAATTTTTCAAAAAGTAGTTGAAGAAGGGCACAGCATTGGCAACCACACCTTCAATCACCGTAATGGTTGGCAAACTGCCAACAAGGTCTATCTGGACGACATCGCATTGTGCGCAACCCAAATTGAAGACAAAATCAGGCAGAAAACACGCTTGTTTAGGCCGCCTTACGGAAAAATCAAACCCTCGCAATCGAAGATACTCAGGGGTTCCGGCTACAAAATCATTATGTGGGATGTGTTGAGTGAAGATTTTGATGCCGCTATTTCATCTGAAAGATGCTTGGAAAATGTGCTTGAAAACGTAAAGTCGGGTAGTATAATCGTATTCCACGACAGTGAAAAAGCCTATCCACACCTGGAATATGTATTGCCAAGAACGCTGCAGTTTCTGAATGAAAAAGGGTATTCGTGTGAAAGTATTGCCTAGACCTGTTCCTGGACTAAGCCGATAATCGTATTGGCGTCCAATTCGCCGGATTGCCTCCAGACCATTTGGCCTTCTTTGTAAATCATTAGGGTAGGAAGGCCCTTGATGCGAAGTGCATCGGCCAATTCCTGATTTTTATCCACATCAATTTTAATCACTTTTGCCTTATCACCCAGTGCGGCCGCCACATCCCTGATTACAGGATGCATGGAGACGGATGATTCGTTCCATTCAGTGTAGAAGTCAATCAGCACAGGGACCTGGGCATTGATAAGCTCTCCAAATTTTGACATAAAACCAAAATATTTTTTATCTTTTTACAGACGAAAAAGAAACATTAATATACAAATGTAATATTTTATACCAAATTCCATCAAAAATTATTGTTTTTAATCAAATTTTAGTGATTGCTTAGGCGATTTGGTATTTTTACTTGTCATCCGAAAATAAAAAAAACGCATTATCATAAAAAATAATGCGTTTTACACACTTAAACTTAACCCAATTTTATTTAAGCGAGAAATTGTACGAATACGTTTGTATGGCAATCTTGGTTCCGGTATTGATTCTTTTGAGGTAGAGCTCGACAGATTCGTTTTCAGACAACATGATGGTCGCCGTTATCGGGAATGACTGCACAAAACCACTATTGGTATCAATGAACGTTTCAGATTCAGCAAGTGGTGTTACGGTCGTACCGTCTGAGCCTATCTTGACAAAATAAAACACATAATTAGCATTGGTACCCACTGTTGATTCCACAAAAGATAAAGTGGCTGTGGCCTGGAAAGCCCTTGATTTGGTGCCTTTATAGGTAAGCCTTCCTGTTGTTGCAGAGGCAAACCGGAACAGGTTGATGGGCGTCGTGGCAGTGGTACCCACTTTGTATCCGGTATTTTGCGTGGTGGCTGTAGTGGTCGTGGTGGTCGTGTTATTTGTTTTGTAGAGATAACCGGTAGCAGCCGCATCGTTTTCGGTCGGGATTCCGGCGCAACGCACATTCCATTTGTTGTTGAAATTATAGCCCGCGTAATTGCCCGTAGTGTAAGGCTTTACAAATTGCCCGGTACTCAGTGTGCCGGTAAATACCACTGCCTCCAACACCGCATCGCTGGTTATGGTGGGATTACCCGAAACATCAAAGCCAACCGCCGTCCCGTTTACCTCACAGAAGCCACCCTGTTTTTGTATCAATGAAAAGCTGCCGGTCAATTTTTCAAACGTGCCCGCATTGTTTCCGAACCAGGCCGTATTGCTCAACAATAAGCGGGTGATGTTGTTGTAAGTAATGCCTGTCGTATTTCCGGTATATTGGATGATGGCGAAAAACACCAGTCCGAAACCGCTTACGGCACCCACATTAGAACAACTGTCAACTATGGAATCCCTGAAAAGCAGGGATTGCGCAGCGGTGCCAGTCAAATTAAATACAGCGCCACCACCGGAAACCTGTATGGTTACATTTTTAATGCTGCCACCCAACGCCCCATCAAAAAGGTTACCGGTCGTCCGGATCAATTTGTCTTCATTGGCATCGAGCCCGGAAATATAGGCGTTGTTCAGGTCAATAGGCAAATCCACATTGATGGCGCCGTTGATTTCGTATAAAGTGCCGCTGTCCAGCAGGTATTTGGTGTTGCTTCCGGCTGTTTTTTCAGCAGCCAAAACCGTCGAGAGCACATCTGTAGATTTGATTCTCTTGAATTTCAAACGGCCATTGGCTTCACTACTGAGCCTGACCCATAAGGCGGTGTTGGCATTGTAGTGGTAAAAAGATTTCAAGCTGGTATCATACACAATCAGGCCGTCAGCAGGTGTGGCAATGGCGTTCCTTTCTGAAGTAGTCATTCTGGGAGTCAGAAAACCTTTATTGGTCGAACTGATGTCGAGCATCGAACTGGCATCGGGGTTGGTGGTGCCGATTCCGACCTGTGCATTTGAGGTTAAAACGCACAAAAACAACATTGCCCATAAGGGCAACACAATAGTAATCTTGTTCATAGCAGGTGTTTATTTTAGTAGATTTTGGGAATCCATAAAACAAAATTACTGCTATTGGCAGGCAGGTACGGAAAATCAATGTTAAAGTCGTTTAAAAACGTTTTTAAAGCAAAATTTAACATCTGTTTACAGGAATATATACACTAAATATATTCAGAAGTATTGTGCACTGCCTCGCCTTTTTTAAGTTCAATGACGGTAATTTCGGGCATGATACCCACCCGTCCGGGATAGGCGTGAAAACCAAAACCACGGTTCACATAAATATAACGCCCTACATTTTCGTACAATCCGGCCCATTGTTTGTATACATATTCAACAGGACTCCATTTGAATACGCCCGGTATTTCAATCCCGAATTGGAAGCCATGGGTGTGACCAGACAACGTAAGATGGAAGTGCTTTTCGTGGTTTTTGACCTTGTATTCCCAATGGCTTGGGTCATGGCTCATCAAAATCTTGAAATCTGAAGCGGAAAGGTTTTCGGAAGCCTTGTCGATATCGCCACGTTCCCCGAAATTCTTGCCCCAGTTTTCGACCCCTACCAGTGCAATTTCGTCATTGCCTTTCCTGATTTTAATGTGTTCGTTCAACAACAGTTTGAAGTCAATCTGGCGGTGCAAATCCTTGATGTCCTCAAAATTCTGTTGTTTGGCTTTTTCGGTCGGCCAATCAATATACGCGCCGTAATCGTGGTTTCCGAGCACCGAAAACTTGCCGTATTCGTGTTTTTGAATGTTATTGAAAGTGTCAATCCAGGGATGCATTTCGGTGGCATGTGTATTGACGATATCGCCGGTAAAAAGCAGCAAGTCGCTGTTTTGTTGGTTGATCAGGTCAATGGCATAGGCGATTTTTTCCGGATTGTCAAAACTCCCACTGTGCACGTCTGAAATCTGCGTGAGCTTGAAACCGTCAAATTCCTCAGGCAAATCTGGGAAAAACAAGGTTTGTTTGATGACCTTGAAATTGTATTTCCCGATGGTCATTCCGTAAATCAGGGAAAGGAAAGGCACTGCAGCCACACCCATCGCAATCTGGCTTACAAAACGCCGTCTTTCAGGCAAAAAGGAAGCTTCCTTGTCATAATTGAGAAAGTAATTTTTGGTTCCGATAATCAGTCGCAACACATCTTCCAAAGCCATAAAAAAAGTGATGAGCAACTTCGGAACCAAAACCAGCAACAGCAACCCCAGGGTGAGCATCGTCATGGAAGTCTGCCCTATCCGGCGGTCAAATTTGGTGAATTGGTAGAAGATAAAAATGATGGCGGCTACAGAAACCATCACATAGGTAATTTGTACCCATTTTATCTTTGTTACCGTTTTGACGGCCTGAAAAGAATAGATTTCAATAATTGCCACAATGAGAAAGAGGATGATCCAGCGTAATGCCATTTTTTTGGAAATTTTAAGCAAATTAACGAAGAAAAGCACATACGGAATCAATCTGTTATAAAAATTTTAACTAGCGTTTTGCTTTATGAAATCCCAGCTGCATTTCATGAAGAATAATTGCGCATTGATGGAATGGCTCGTTCTTATATAATAGCAAACCGGGACATTTGCCGAAATTTAAAATCTACCTCATGAAAAAATTATTACTAATTACCACCTTGATTTTATCAGGGTTTTGTTTTGCGCAGGCACCAACCAATGGGCTTGTGGCCTTTTATGATTTTGAAAACACCTTGAACAGCAACCAACCCGCGCATAGTTTTACCAATGGTACGGCAACCAACGTTACCTATGCGGCAGGAAAATTAGGGCAAGGTGTTGCTTTTGCCGGAGCATCGGCATTGATTAACACTTCCATGGTGGCTTCTGCCAATTTGAACACCAACTGCACCATCGCTTGGTGGGAATTCCGCGGAGGGGTCAATCCGGCATTGAATTCCTATTCGGTCAGCTTACGGAACAGCCTGAAGTATTCTTATACAGGAACTTCAAACTGTGTGGCTGGCGGACCCATCTACTATGACAGGTACAGGTTGGAATATTTCACTTCTACCAATGGCTTTTGCCAAACGTTGAATACCCACAATTCAGGCGGACAAGGTGGTGCCTGGCACCATCATGCGATTACGAAAGAAGGTACCGTGGTAAAATATTATTTAGACGGTGTTCTGGCCTGGACCCCTGCCACAGGAATGAATCAGGACAACAGCTTGATGGCAGTGCCCAACACCAGTTTTGTCTTTGGATCAGATAGCAATGCTAACGGAACAGTTGATACCAACCGTTGCATGAACGGGACTTTGGACGAATTGTACGTCTACCAACGCGCACTGACAGCAGCTGAAATTGTAACCGTAAAAAACAGCACGGCTTTAGGTACTGCTGTTGCAGCAACCCCAATACTGAAATTCGAATTCAACAACTCACTTAGCAATGTGGGCAATACGGTTACCTTAACAGACACCAATTCGCAAACGCCAACGGGTGTAGTATATACGAGCGACCGTTACGGAAACAACAACAGTGCCTTGAGCATGTTCAACAAATGTTATATCGCCAATGCCTACACCTTACCTACAGGTAAAAACCAAAGAACCGTGTCTTTTTGGCTCAACCGTGCCGGTTTGTATGGCAATTATTGGGCTTGGGGAAACCCGGCAGACAACCGATCGTATGGCCTTAAGGTAAATGGCGTAATCGGATTCAGCAATTATGGTTACGGTACCGGAAATGACGTTTCCTCCACCAGCATGGGTGCAACAGACAGCTGGGAGCATTATGTGTTTACTTATGATGGGCTTAACGTAGCCATATACAGAAACGGAACCTTACTTGCTTCCGGGACCAAACCGGCATGGGACACCTTGGGCAATGTGATGATATTCGGAAGTGATACGGCCTACACCTCATCGGCAAATTGGTTGGGCAACTTCAAGATTGATGATTTTGAAGTGTACAATACCTTTTTCAATTCGACAGAAGTTGCAACTTTATACAACGCTCAGAACGTGGCCGCCTCAACACCTCCTACAGCCGCAACCCCACAAACCTTTTGTGGCCCGGCCACTGTAGCCAATCTTGCAGCGACAGGTACCAATTTAAAATGGTATAACGTGGCTACGGGCGGAACAGCTTTGGCTACCACTGCCGCAATAAACACTGGTACTTACTATGTTTCCCAAACCCAAACCGGATTGACTGAAAGTACAAGGGTGGCTGTATCTGTGAGCGTTACGGCTGCTCCAGCTGCTCCAGTCACCGCCGCTCAAGGCTATTGCAATGGTGCAACCGTCGCCAATTTGATTTCATCGGGAACCAACGTCAGGTGGTATGATGTCGCTACAGGCGGAACACCACTACCGACAACTACCTTGCTTGTGACCGGAAACTATTATGTGTCACAGGTAGTGGGAACTTGCGAAAGTGCCCGGACATTATCATCGGTCACTATTGTTACCACACCACCTCCAACAGCTCCGGCCAACCAATCTTTTTGCGCCGGAACACCAATAAGCTACTTGGCAGCTACCGGTACCGCATTGAAATGGTATGCCTCAGCTACTGGCGGTAGTTATTTGGACATCAATTTACCGTTAACGACTGGTAATTATTATGTGTCGCAAACACCTTCGTCAAATTGCGAAAGCGCCAGGACAATGGTAACGGTTACGGTAAACCCAATTCCGGCGGCACCCGCTGCCAACAGCCAATCTTTGTGTACAGGTGCAACCGTAGCAGATTTGACTGCATCAGGAGCCGGATTGAAATGGTACAACGTGGCTTCCGGAGGTACTGTATTGCCCACTACAACTGCCCTGGCCAACGGAAACTATTATGTTTCACAAACTACATCAAACTGTGAAAGTACCAGAACCATGGTGGCGGTGACGATAAACCCAATTCCGGCGGCACCGTCTTCACAAACCACACAAACATTTTGTGGTACTGCGACCGTAGCCGATTTGACCGCAACGGGAACCTCCCTGAAATGGTATACTACTGCCACCGGCGGAACGCCATTAACCGCTTCTACCGCATTGGCTATCGGAAGTTATTATGTGTCACAAACTACAGCCTCCTGCGAAAGCACCCGGACATTGATTTTTGTGAATATCAATCCGATTCCTGCGGCACCGGCTTCCAACAGCCAATCCTTTTGCAACAGCGCCACTGTTGCTGACTTGACTGCATCGGGAACTACACTGAAGTGGTATCCTACCGCTACAGGCGGAACAGTTTTACCGACGACAACTGCCCTGGCTACCGGAAATTACTACGTTTCCCAAACGACATCAAACTGTGAAAGTGCCAGAACAATGGTTGCAGTGACCGTAAATACTGTTGCTGCCCCTACCGGAAGTGCCAACCAAACCTTTGTAATCGGGGCGACCATTTCAAATTTGTTGGTCACGGGAACCTCTGTGGTATGGTTCGCTACCCTTGCTGATGCGAATGCCAATGTAAATCCTTTGGCTAATACAACGGTGATGACCAACAATGCGACCTATTATGCCACACAAACCATCAGTGGCTGCAGAAGTACCTCAACTTTGGCTGTAACCGTGAGCTTAACACTTGCCACAGCCAATTTCAATACTGAGTTTGGTTTTTCAATTTATCCGAATCCGGCTGCAGATTATGCCACTATTGAAATGGAAACCGAAGTAAAATCGGTGGAAATTTATTCTTTGCATGGCCAGAAAATGCTGTCTGGTTCAAGTAAGCAGCTTCATGTGGGAGAGCTTCCTGCAGGTATTTATCTGGTACACATTCAGGATGAAAATAACAACATGGCCACACGCAAACTGGTGGTAGAATAAATAGTTTTAGTTTTTAATAGTTCAGGAACCGTCTGCTTTCATCTGATTGCCGGCGGTTTTTGTTTTAAAAGACTTTATAAAACGAGAGGTGCAATTCGTGAAAGAAAACAGGTGGTTCATGGAAATTAAAACGTCAATCCTCTTGATTTATAGAGTTTTGTCAGGAATTTAAATCTACTTCTTTATGAAAAAAACATTACTTTACCTCCTCTTTCTGTTGGGCAATACGTTTGCTTTTTCCCAGATTGCCTTTTCGGCTTTCTCCACCAGCAACATCACAGAAAACTCTGCATCGCTCAATGCCTATGTAACTATCAACTGTGCCAATGGCGGTAATTTCCATGCGCAGTATTCGACCTCGCCTTCTTTTTCTCCTTTTACCAATGCTACGGGCGGATCGGTTTTCGTTTCTTATGCCAGAACCATCAACATCTCCGGTTTGGCCCCTTCCACGACTTATTACTGGAGGTACTACGGCAACCTCGGAACCAACTGCAACCCTACTGTGGTATATTCCGCAACACAGAGTTTTACCACCTCGGCTTCAACAGCTGTGACCCTGCCCTCCATCACGAGTGTGAGCGCCAGCAACATCACTTCTGGTTCTGCTTCGATCAATTATTCCCTGATTGCCAACAACGGGGCCACGACTTCAGTAGTAAAATACGGTTTGTCGAACACAACTTTGACCTCGCAGGCTACCGGCTTTACAGCATCCGGAACCACACCCACCCCCGGAAGCGTGACTTTGACAGGACTGACACCTTCTACCCAGTATTATTTTCAGGTGGAAGCCACCAATTCGGCCGGCCCCTCCTCCAGCAGCGTTGGGTCGTTCACCACTTCGGCTCCTTTGACACCCCAACTCATCGCCCAATACAACTTTGACAACAGCTACACCAATATCAACGGGAGCGCACCTTTTGCCTCTTCTATCGGCACCTCATTTGTGACAGACCGCAACGGAAACACCAACAGCGCCATCAACATCGTCGATAGCGGTACCACGGCTACCATCCCGAATTTGCCTTATTCTAACAATCCGCGTACCGTTTCATTGTGGTTCAAACTGAATAGCCTGAACGGTGCCGGGTTCAATTTCCTGTATACTTATGGCAATACTTCGAACTATTACGGAACCTATGTAAACGGCGGTACCACCTACCACTTCGGCAATACCGGAAGCCACAGTATTGCAGCCACTACGGTAGCAGGCACCTGGTACCATTTGGTTTTGGTGTACGATGGCGTAAATTCGAGAATTTACCGCAACGGGGTGTTGTTGTCTGAATCGGCCAAGAGCTGGAACACCATCAACAACAGTGACCTGTTCCGCCTCGGATTGACCGAAAACGGTTCTCCAAATTATTTAAACGGGGCTATTGACGACTTGAAAATATACAATTACGCAGTTTCTGCTGCCGATGTCACCAGTCTTTACAATAACAATACGGTGTTGGGCACTGACAGTTTCCAATCTGGCCAGCTTCAGGCCGTGTTGTACCCGAATCCGACAAGTGATGCATTTACCATCGAAATGGAAAGCAAAGTGAAATCAGTGGAAATCTATTCGTTGCAAGGGCAGAAAGTTATGGCTTCCACAAGCAAAAGCGCCAATGTTTCGCATTTGACAAAAGGAATTTACCTGGTCAGGATTGAAGATGAAAACCAAGCCGTCACTAAACAAAAATTAATCATTAAATAATCTTTAACCTCATGAAAAAAAATATCCTCCTCTTGTTCCTGGCATTGGGTTTAATGTCAATGAATACCACACCAATCAGTAAAGAAACTGTCAAAAAAACCATCACCGCAGAGAAACTCGACATCAAAATCAAGAACGATACCGATGATGAAGTAAGTGTCATCAATGCGGGAAGTGGCGGAAGTTACCGCCTGACCAAAAACGCCACCACCACCATCAAAATGGAAGCAGGCGACCAATTGTACTACTATGAAAAGGGTAAAAAAGGCGCGCTGATTCTTACTGCTGCCAAGGAAATGAATGGAAAAGTACAGCTGTTGAGCAAGTTATAAAAGTAAAGTAAGTAGTTTTTTTTTCAAACCGCCTGACAGATTTGTTTCTGGGGGGCGGTTTTAAATTTCAAAAAAATTATTAAATTGTACAACCAAAACCACCCCATGTCAAAAATTAAAGCCCTGATAGTCGACGACGAACCCAATGCGAGGTCATTGCTGCGGAATTTCATCCAAGACCACTGCCCCGAAATTGAAATCCTCGACGAAGCGGAAGACGTAAAGACCGCCGTAAAAATCATCAACAAAAATGAAATTGATTTGGTTTTTCTCGATGTGGAAATGCCCAACGAAAATGGTTTTGCGCTCTTTGATTATTTCAACAAACCCACTTTTGAAACCATTTTCTGCACCGCCTACTCGCAGTATGCCCTGAATGCCTTTGAGGTATCAGCCGTAGATTACATCCTGAAGCCCATCGGGATAGCAAAACTTAAGGAAGCGGTCGAAAAAGTGTCGGAAAAAAGGCTGCGCCAAACGCCCACCCATTCTATTGCGGCACTGAAAGAGAATTTGGCAGAGAGCAAAATAAAGAAAATCGGCATACACATTGGCGACGGCATCGTTTTCATGGATTTGGACGACATATTGTATTTTGAAGCGGACGGTTCGTATACGACCATCTACCACCGCAACGGAAAAGACCTGGCCGTGAAAAAAATCAAACATTTTGAAGACTTGCTAGCCTCAGACACCCGTTTTTTCAGGATACACCGCTCTTACTTTGTCAACATTACCCTCATTAAAAAATACAGTAAAAAAGACGGCTTGTCGGTGACTTATGACAACCGCACGCTGCTACCCATTTCGAGGGAAAAAAAGGAGGAATTTGAAGAATTCATGCAGCTCAACAACATTTTGTAATGAAGATAAGGCTCCTGATTTTTTGCTGTTTGTTGGGCTGGTGTGTATGGGCGCAGAACAACGCCCCTTTGACCCAATTGAAAAAGCATAAGGTTCAAGACACCACACGCTGTTACCTGCTCAACGCCGCCATCGAAGCCGAAAACGACCAAAACATCTGGATTGTTTACAACCGCGAACTCCGGAAAATTGCAGTGGAGAAACTGAAAAGCGAGAAAAATCCGTTGTTGCGCAAAACCTACACCCGTTACCTTTCTGTGTCGTACAACAACGACGGGGCTTTCGAACTGTATGCCGAACATTACGGGAAGGCCATCGGGCTGTATAAAAAATCATTGGCGGTTTCCTCAGGTATCAACGACCATTATGGCAGTTCGTTGGCCTTGCAGAACATTGGCACCGCTTATGATTACCTCGGAAAAATTGACAGTTCGCTGGTGTACATGAAAAAAGCCTACCAGTATGCGGTACGTTCCAAAAACACCGCCGGTATTGCCTATGTACTCACCGACCTCGGATACATCTACAACAACCTGGGCAACAACACCCTGGCCGTCAAATACAACCTCATGGCGTTGCCTTTGTTCGAGAAATTAAAGGATTCTGAAGGACTCGAACGCACTTATTTCTCGCTCGGAAGGATTTTTGACAACCAGAATGACTACAAAAGCAGCATCCCTTATTATTTGAAATGCCTCGACATAGACCAAAAAAACAAGAACTATGAAAGGCTCGCTTTGGTATGGTCTGCTTTGGCTGCGGCACACACCCACCAAAACCTGTTGGACAAGGCATTGCATTTCAATAATGAAGCCTTTAAGTTGGCTTCGAAAATGCAGAATACCGATTTGGTTGCCGCATCCCATAAAAATTATGGCGATATCTATTTCCGTAAAAATGAGGGCAAAAAGGCTAAAACCCATTACCTTAAGGCACTCGAAATTCTGAAAACCATTGGCAATCTGGTGCCGTGTTCCAAAATCAACACCAAACTGGCAGAAATCTGTTTCCAACAAAACCAACTGTCTGCGGCTAAAACGTACGGATTGCAAAGCTTTGCCCTGGCCGAAAAAACCAATTTCCCTTCAGACAAAAAAAATGCCGCGGAAATGCTGGGTAAGGTTTTCGCCAAAGCTAAGGATTTCGAAAACGCCTATAAATTCAAGAGCATTGCCTCAGACATCAGCGAAAAAATTTACTTCGACGAAAGCAAGGACATCGCCCTGAAAGCTACTTACCGTTACGAAACCGAAAAAAAGGAGGCGACCATCAAAAACCTCAACCAGGAAAAAAAGATTGCCAAACTCGAATCGAACAAAAAAAGCATCCTGATCAACAGCATCGTGATTTCGTTCCTGGCGCTGGCACTCATTGCCTACTTCCTCTTTTCGAGGTTCCGGGAGCGGAAGAAAAACGAATTGTTGCAAAACCAATTGGCCGAAGCCGAAAAACTGCTCGAAGCCGAAAAGAAAATCACCGACAGCGAACTCAAGGCCCTCAAAAGCCAGATGAATCCGCACTTCATCTTCAATGCCCTGAACAGCATACAGGAACAATTTATGTATGGCGACAAGATGAAAGCCAACGAACAACTGAGCAATTTTACCTACCTGACCCGACAAATACTGGAGGTTTCGGGCAAAAAACAAATTACCGTCGCCACCGAAATTGAGCTGCTCACCAAATACCTCGAACTCGAAAAAATGCGTTTTGCGGCTGATTTTGACTACCAAATTAAGGTGTCTGAAACCATTGATGAAGATTACCACAAACTGCCACCGATGTTGTTGCAGCCTTTTGTGGAAAACAGCATCAAGCATGGGCTCATGCACAAAAAAGGACCTAAAAACATCAGCATTGATTTTGATCTGGATGAAGAAGAAGCTTACCTGATCTGTACCATTACCGACAATGGTATCGGCAGGGAAAAATCGGCGGCCATCAAGGCGGGTAATGCCTCAAACCACAATTCGTTTTCTACCCAATCCATCGAACAGCGGTTGGCGTTACTGAATGAAAAACTCCAACTTGAAGAGTTGGTGACCTATCAAGACCTTACCGAAAAAGAAACGGTTTCCGGGACAAGAGTGATTGTCAATATTCCTTTGGGCTAATTTCAGATGTACAACACATTGTAGAGATTCAGGCCGATAATCACCAAGATGACTAAGGCAAACAGAAGGATTTTGTAATTGGTTTTCTTGTTCATTTCTGCTAAACTTTTCACAAATTTAAGACGCACCCCAGCCTGCTGTCTAGGAATATCCATGAACATCCCCGATTATTTCATGAAAGCTGATTTTTAGCATAAAAAAAGCCGATAAATTGCTTTATCGGCTCCAACAATAAACTTCCCTTGTTTTACTGACTTCCTTTTATAATGGTTCAGGGTTTAATCTATATCAGTAAAACAATGGAGGTCAATTATTTTTTGGCAGGCATGGCAGTAGTGGCTGCTTCGGCTTTTTTCTCCTGTTTTGCTTTTTTGGCGGCTTTTTTAGTCGCTTTCACTTCTTTTGCAGGTGCAGCTTTTGCAGGTGTTTGCTGTGCGTTAACCATGGCAGAAGTTCCTAATAAAACGGCTGCCAACATCAATACTTTTTTCATGATTTTGAATTTTTAAAAATTATTGTTTATTACTATTACAGGTCAAAACTACCATCCTTAAATGAAGATAAAATGAAGAAAAACAGGCACGGCCGAAAATTAACTTTTATTTGTGTTTTTCAACCGGAAACCCCAGGATAAAAGTGCTTCCCACTCCCGGTTCCGATTGTACCTCTACCGTAATATGGTGGAAAGCCGCAATGCTGTTAACAATAGCCAATCCGAGACCCATGCCTTCCTGATTGAAATCAATACGCTCAAATCGGTTGAAGATTTTCCCCAATTGTTCTTGGGTCATGCCGGCCCCGGAATCTGCAACGGAAATAAAATAATTTTTATCTGAATATCCATCGGTAAGGGTAACCGAACCGGAGTCTGTATTGTATTTGACCGCATTGATCATGATATTCAGGAACAGGATGTGCAGTAGGGTTTGGTTCCCATTGAACCTGAAATCATGCTGCATATGGAATTGAAGGGTAATGTTTTTGCCGTCAATGCGGTCTTCGAGTTCTTCCACGACTTCGGCCAACAATGGGGTCAGGGCCACGGAATCATTATCCTGATATTGGTTGTTCTCAATCCTGGATATCAATAAGAGGTTGTTGATGATTTTCTTCAAGGTGTCGAGCGTTTTCAGTGAACTGACAATTTTGTCCTGGGCAGGATAGTCCAGGCTTTCATTCTGCAGCAGGTTCTCAAAACGGTTTTTGAGTAACGAAATCGGTGTGAGTAATTCGTGCGACACATTGGCAATGAATTGTTTTTCCTGCCGGAAATGTTCCCGGATGCGCAACATCATCTGGTTCAGCACCAAATCAAGTTCCGTGAAGTCCTGGGTATCGGAAACAATCGGGGTATAGTCAAAGGCATCGGGTTCATTGACACGTCGTATTTTTTTGTCAGTAATGGCATAAAACGGCCGCAACAGGTATTCGACATAAAAAGTATCGGCCAGGAACGTGACAATCAGGATGAGGAACAAAACAACCAGAATAAATCCACGGATGACAAAGGTGAGTTCGTCAATTTCATTCAGGCTGTTGCCGATTTCCAATTGGTAGGTTTTACCCCTATATTTGAATTGTTGCAGGGAAATCCTGAAATCGCTTTGCTCTCCTTCAATAAGCCTTGGCTCGGTGGTAAAAGAAATCCCTTGGGCGGGGTGGGTTGTTTTTATCCTTGAAAGCGTGATAAATTCGTTATGGAAAGTAGAAAAAGTAGAAAAATTTCCCGAGCTGTCAGGACTCACCAGGAATTCATTGATTTCTTCCCGGTCGAGGTGCTTCATGAATTTCCGGTTCTTTTCCAACAGACTTTTGTGGATTTGCCGGTAAATGACTTTTTCCACCAGGAAAGGCAGCATAAACCAAAGCACCACCAGCAAAATAATCCTGGAGATGGCATTGAAAAGGGCCAGTTGGTGCTTTAATTTCATATCAGATATTGATTCTGTAACCCACATTCCTGACGGTTTCAAACCAATCAATAGCGGTATGCCTGTCTAGTTTTTTGCGGAGGTTGCGCACGTGCACATCGATGAAATTCGAATCAGAATTGATTTCAAGGATATCGCCCCAGATGTGTTCGGTAAGCTGTAGCCGGGTAATGACGCGGTTCTTGTTCAGCACCAGGTATTGGAAAATATCAAACTCTTTTTTAGTGAGGTTGATGGCGGCATCCCCAAAATTGACCTTGTAATCCTGCAATTGAAGCCGGAACCCATGCACCTCCAGTTCATTCTGCGTAAACCCATGCATGCGCCTGATGACGGCAAACAAACGCGCCGACAATTCTGTCAGGGCAAAAGGCTTGGTCAGGTAATCATCTGCCCCCAATTGCAGGCCCGAAATTTTATCATTCAGTTCGCCGCGGGCCGTGACGATGATAACGCCGGTTTTGGTTGGTTTTTTCCGGAGCTGTTTCAAAATTTCAAAACCATTTCCGTCCGGCAGGCCAAGATCGAGTAACAACACATCAAAATCGTTGCTGTTGATTTCTTCCAGAGCGGTTTCACAATCATTGGCTATTTTACAGACATAGCCGTTTTGCAACAAAAAATGTTTCACTTCGACGGCGAGTTCCTTATTGTCTTCGACGATGAGTATGTTCATGTAAAGATTTTATTTAAAAGTAATTTTTTAATAGATGTCGTGATTTCCAATTAATACATATTTAACATAAAATGCTTTTATGCAAAGGCCCTACAGAATTTTTGCGGCAATAACACCCCTAAAGGTACCCAAGGCAAATGAAGAAAAAATGAAGATTGCCCTTTTTCAACATACATTTCACTAAAGAATTTCCCCTGACATCAGCAACAATTGTTTATTTTTACAACCTTAATATGTTATAAAATGTCACAAAAACGCCTTTACCTCCTCGATGCCTACGCGCTTATTTTCCGTGGGTATTTTGCCTTTATAAAAAATCCAAGAATCAACTCCAAGGGAATGGACACTTCAGCCATATTGGGCTTCATGAATGCGCTGATGGATGTCATCAAACGCGAAAAGCCAGACCACCTCGCCGTGGCCTTCGATAAGGAAGGCAGTACCGTCCGCACCGAAATGTATGCTGAATACAAAGCCAACCGCAACGAAACACCTGAGGCCATAAAAATTGCCGTTCCGTACATTCAGCAAATCCTCGAAGCCATGCACATCCCGATTATTGAACTGGCCGGATGTGAAGCCGACGACCTCATCGGAACCATTGCCAAACAGGCCGAAAAGCAGGACTATCAGGTTTTTATGGTCACACCCGATAAAGATTATGCCCAATTGGTTTCTGAAAATATTTTCATGTACAAACCCGCACGCTCGGGCAATGACATCGAAATTTGGGG
>CAZXRX010000052.1:0-17136 GCA_964642945.1 uncultured Flavobacterium sp.
AGTGCCTGAAGCAGCCGGATATATCAACGAAGTATTGACCAAGAAATCGTTGCGTGACATCATCGGTAAGATTTTATCGGTAACCGATGTTCCGACCACAGCCGCTTTCCTTGACAGTATGAAAGACATGGGTTACAAATTCGCTTTCAAGGGAGGTTTGTCCTTCTCCTTGGGTGATATCCGTATCCCGGAACAAAAAGGCAAACTGATTGCCGATGCCCGTGAGCAGGTTGAAGGGATTTCCATGAACTACAACATGGGTCTTATCACCAACAACGAGCGTTACAACCAGGTAATTGACATCTGGACTTCTGCCAACGCGCAATTGACCGAATTGGCCATGAAAAACATCCGTGAAGACCAACAAGGTTTCAACTCGGTATACATGATGCTTGATTCCGGTGCGAGGGGTTCGAAAGAGCAGATCCGTCAGCTTACCGGTATGCGTGGATTGATGGCAAAACCTAAAAAATCGACTGCAGGAGGTGGGGAAATCATTGAAAACCCAATCCTTTCCAACTTTAAGGAAGGACTTTCGATTTTGGAATACTTCATCTCGACCCACGGTGCCCGTAAAGGACTTGCCGATACCGCTTTGAAAACGGCGGATGCGGGTTACCTGACCAGAAGGTTGCATGACGTTTCACAAGACGTTATCGTTAACTCTGTTGATTGTGGTACACTCCGCGGAATTGAAGTATCTGCCTTGAAGAAAAATGAGGAAATCGTGGAAACATTGGGCGAAAGGATTTTAGGACGCGTAGTCTTACAAGACCTGATCAACCCATTGACCAACGAAACCATCATCCATTCAGGAGAGCAAATCACTGAAGCCATTGTCAAAGCCATTGAAGAATCGCCACTTGAAAAAGTAGAGGTGCGTTCGCCATTGACCTGTGAGGCCAAAAAAGGAATCTGTGCCAAATGTTACGGAAGGAACCTCGCTACAGGCCGCATGACCCAAAAAGGGGAAGCTGTCGGTGTAATTGCTGCACAGTCAATTGGAGAGCCTGGTACACAGCTGACACTCCGTACCTTCCACGTTGGAGGGGTTGCCGGAGGGGTTTCTGAAGAATCAAGCATCGTGGCCCGTTTTGCCGGAAGGTTGGAAATTGAAGACCTTAAAACGGTTAAAGGCGAAGACATGGATGGCAACACTGTAGACATCGTGGTATCACGTTCTACCGAGTTGAAATTGATTGACGAAAAAACAGGTATTTTATTAAGTACAAATAACATTCCTTACGGTTCTTCCATCTTTGTAAAAGACGGACAATCGGTTGCAAAAGGAGAAACCATCTGTAAATGGGATCCATATAACGGGGTAATCGTATCTGAATTCATGGGTAAAATCGCCTATGAAGATTTAGAGCAAGGACAATCGTTCATGGTTGAAATTGACGAACAAACCGGATTCCAGGAAAAAGTAATCTCTGAAGGAAGAAACAAAAAACTCATCCCGACCTTATTGGTATACGGTAAAGACGGTGAACTCATCCGTTCTTACAACTTACCGGTAGGTGCCCACCTTATGGTAGAAGATGGCGAGAAAATCAAGGCAGGTAAAATCCTGGTAAAAATTCCGCGTCGTTCTTCCAAAGCTGGCGATATCACAGGAGGTCTTCCGAGAATTACCGAGCTTCTTGAAGCGCGTAATCCTTCGAACCCAGCCGTGGTAACCGAAATTGACGGGGTAGTGACTTTCGGAAAAATCAAACGTGGTAACCGCGAAATCATCATCGAGTCGAAATTTGGTGAGGTGAAGAAATATTTGGTGAAATTATCCAGCCAGATTTTGGTTCAGGAAAATGACTTTATCAAAGCCGGTATGCCATTGTCTGATGGAGCCATTACGCCAGACGACATCTTGAGAATCCAAGGACCATCTGCTGTTCAACAGTACCTGGTAAATGAAATTCAGGAAGTTTACCGTCTGCAAGGGGTAAAAATCAACGACAAACACTTTGAAGTGGTCATCCGTCAGATGATGCGTAAAGTGCGTGTGGAAGATCCGGGAGATACTTTGTTCCTTGAAGAGCAAATGATTCATACTTCTGACTTCTTGGAAGAAAATGACAAATTATACGGAATGAAAGTCATCGAAGATGCCGGTGATTCTGAAAACCTAAAACCAGGGCAAATCGTGTCGCCGCGTGAATTGCGTGATGAAAATTCACTCCTGAAACGCAACGATAAGAACCTCGTGTCTGCACGTGACGTGATTACGGCTACGGCAACACCGGTATTGCAAGGTATCACGAGGGCTTCGCTTCAAACCAAGTCATTCATTTCTGCGGCATCGTTCCAGGAAACAACCAAAGTATTGAACGAAGCGGCGGTTGCCGGTAAGGTAGATACCTTGGAAGGTCTGAAAGAAAATGTAATCGTTGGTCACAGAATCCCTGCCGGAACCGGTATGCGTGATTACGACCACACGATTGTAGGTTCCAAAGAAGACTACAACGAAATGATGGCCAATAAAGAAGAATACATTTATTAATTATGAGCGATAACAATCAACCGCAACCAGGTCAGATCAACATCGAACTGGATGAAAAAGTAGCCGAAGGGATTTATTCCAACCTGGCCATAATCAACCACTCCCCATCAGAATTCGTGTTGGATTTTGTGACGATTATGCCCGGCGTACCGAAATCAAAAGTAAAATCGAGGATCATCCTGACCCCACAGCACGCCAAACGTTTATTGGCGGCATTGGGCGAGAACATCCACCGGTTTGAAAGCGCCCACGGTGAAATCAAGGAAGGGGAACAGCCTCATATTCCATTGAATTTTGGTCCTGCAGGGCAGGCTTAAATTATACTTTTTTTTTATTTTTTAAAACGCTCCAAGAAATTGGGGCGTTTTTTTATTCAAGATTTTCTGTCAGTTTTTCTGCCTGTTTATAAGCAAGTTGTAATAAAAATTATTATTTTTAAATTCTCAAACCCCTTTCGTAACCTGCTTTTCGGTTTTCAATTCACATTGATCATTTAAAACCTTACAACATGAATCATCTTATCCAAAAGCGCATTACGTTATTGCTGTTTTTGTGCACAGCGGTTTCGGCACTGTCACAAACCACACTTAACTATGATTTGGGAAGCGACAGCTACTTTACCAAGTTTACGGATGGCGGCAATGCTGACGCTGTAGCAACCGGAGGCCAGCTACGCATGTACGCCAACGGCAGCGGTAACCGCCAGGTAGTGGTGTGGCGCGATTTCAAAACTGCAGGCGACAACACCGGTACCGTCAGGCCCTTACAGGTAGGCGATGTGTTTACCCTTTCGGTGAATTGTTCGTCGGCCGGGCAGATTGGTTTCTCGCTCAATGCGGGTAATGTCACCGGATCATGGGACAACCGTACGGCCAACAGCCGATTGTACATCCGCGAAGACGGTACCTCCGGGTCGTGGTACGTAAACAGCGCAGCCGGCAACCAATCCCTCGAGGCCTATACCGGCAATGTGGCGAAAGATTATGTGTTCAAGGTATCCATCACCTCCTACACCACCTGCAACGTAGCACTTACCATCAACGGTACCATCACCCAAACGCTCAACAACCTCACGATGAACGGCGCGGCCGGTGTCAACATCAGTGGTTTTTCACTTTATCTTACGGACGACTTCAACGGCACCACCAATGCCGATGTGTATTGGAAACAGACTACACAAGTCCAGGCCAGTGCCGAAGTGCGCTTGGGTTACGGCCTCACTTCAGGAAGTTTTACTCCCGGCAGGATTATCAACGGATTCGAAGCCAATTCTACTTCAACGGTATCGGTCAATAATGTCCTTATTGGGGGTGGTCTTGGGTCAAAAGTGGTGTTAAATGAGCCCACCAACAATTACCATGGTTCCACTACCATCAATACCAATGCGAATTGTGAACTGCTGTTGAGCAATACCCTCAACGGACCACTTACCATCAATGGTGGCGGCGCTTTGACTTTCAATTCGCCTGCAGGCATCGCCATATCCAACAGCCTAATCCTTAATGGTTTTGGCCAGGGCGGCCTAAACGGAGCCATACGCCATATTGGCGGTGCATTTGCTGGTATTGGGGGCCCCATTACATTAGGCAGTGATTCGATGATTCAATCAGATGGTGGCGGACCGCTCAATATATTTACATCAACAATCAATCTGGGCAGCCATACCCTGACTTTCAGCGGTACGCAAAATACCTATTGCAGTCATGCCGTCAGCGGAACCGGAGGCATCATCAAAACAGGGTCTGGCGAATTGGCTTTTGGGAATACGCCCAATAACTACAGCGGCGGAACGGTAATTATGGAAGGAACGCTTATCCCGTTGACCTTTTCTGCATTTGGAACGGGAGCGATTACGGCTCCTTCAGGTTCCAACGGAACGCTTGGTACCAACTATCCTTTTGAAAATCCGATTGTCGTAAGTGCCGGAGGAAAGCTTACTTTTACCGCGTTCGACATTGGTTTGGTCACCAGCCTGGTTTCGGGTTCCGGAAGCATTGGGATTGATGTGCCCGAACGCTTGGTACTGGTAGGTACAAATCCTTTCTCAGGAACATTCAATATTACCCAAGGAACACTTTTACAAGGTACCGGAACGCCTTTAGGCACGGCCCACATCAATATCGGAAAAAACAACGACGGGATTGACCAAACCCATGATGCCACCCTTGCCTATGGAAACATTTCGAATAACATCACCGTGGCGGCCAACCTTGGTTTCTACCGCGATATTGTTTCCGATTTTTTTGAAGGCCCTATTTTCGGAACCATACAACTGGATGGAGACGTGCGTTTTAGGGGGGTGGGCAACAAAATCATCAGCGGTTCCATTTCGGGAACGGGTGGAATTACTGCCCTGCAAGGCACAACCACGCTCAATGCCGAAAATACCTACACAGGCGATACGGTAATTGCTGACGGCGCCCACCTTGCCTTCGCTTACAGTAGTGCCATTCCGTCGGAATCGAAACTCATCATGCAGGGCGGAACATTGACCACCAATAATTTCAGCACGGCCATGGGCAGCCTCTCGGTACAGGGCGATGCTACCATTGCGCTCGGTTCTTTTCTGCATTTCCTTTTCGTGGGCAACAGCACTGCCAATCCTTGGTCTGGAACCCTTACCATTACCGGTTGGGGCGGGCCGTCGGCACAGCAAAGTCCTTTTGGCGGGCACATCATAGTTGGGATGGGCGGACTCACCGCCGAACAGTTGCAACAGATTACATTTTCAGGTTATCCGGGACATGCCATCATTTTGCCTTCGGGAGAATTGGCGCCTGCAGGAACACCCGTTAGCCTGAAGTTGTTCATAGAGGGCTATTACGACGCAGGGGCCATGCGACCGGTACGTTTCAACCAGGACGGTTTTTCCGATCTTACCGATACCGATTACGTTCGCGTTGAATTACACGAGGCCACTGCGCCTCATAACATCGTTTACTTCACCTATGCCTTGCTGAAAACTGATGGTACACTGGACCTTGGCCGTGTTTACGTGAACGGTTCTTTTTATATCGCAGTAGGGGGTAATAATTTCATTACGACCTGGAGTGCCGCGCCTGTGGCGTTTGGTACAACCCCCGTTTTATATGATTTCAGTGCTTCGGCCAGCATGGCCTATGGCGACAACATGATTCAGCTTGAACCGGGTGTTTATGGCTTCTACTCGGGCGACATCGACCAGGACGGCTTAATCGATACAGTTGATTATTCGCTGTGGGAAACCGACGCCAATAATTTTGCCTTTGGGCCTTACCAGACCGACCTTAATGGCGACGGCTTGGTAGATGCGGCAGATTATTCCGTTTGGGAATCAAACAACAACAATTTTGTAATGGCTTACAGGCCTTGATACTCCAATAAAAATTTATGACATTGTCAATATCAACCTATATTTTAGCAATAAATCTATACTGGGCCTAACCGATTGAAAAATATTTTATGAAAACATTTCACCGTCAAAATTTAAAAAAAAGAGTCATAGTGTATTGCATGTCTTTCAAGAGGAATAAATATTTAGGGCTACTGTGTTTGACTTTTTTATTGTTGTCGGGAAGTCTTAATGCGCAGACGCAAATCAACGGGTATACTTTTAATGGTTCGGGTCTTACTTCCATTGCCAAAGCCCCGGATGGAGGGACCTATGTAGGTGGTGATTTTACAAATGTAGCCCAGTATTCCGGCTGTGCAATAAGGCTTAATCCTGGTGCCGTACCAGAATTAGCGATAAATAATCTCAAGTTTGAAGGGGGCGTTGTAAACGCCATAGTTCCGATACCCGGAGGAGGCTGGTATGTTGGCGGAACTTTTAAATATATAAACGGAATGCCAAAATCCGGGCTCGTACGTGTCAATGCTGATGGATCCTTACACAGTTTCAGCCACAATTTTGATTTAATACAAGTACAAAGTATGGTGATGGATACTTCCGGAAGACTCTATGCAGCAGGTTTTTTTTCATCAACAAACACCATCATTTGCTTCAATTTGGACGGAACGATTTACCGTACTTACCCTAATTTTGATAGCGGCATATTTACCATTGCGCTTGATGCGAACGAAAACTTGCTTGTGGGTGGTATTTTCAGTTCCCCCAAAAACCGTTTGGCCAAATTCAATGCTGATGGCAGCCTGAATGCCTTTAGCCCGGTTTTTAATGTGGCGGCTCAAATTTACTCGGTAAAATTTACCAGTTCAGGCGGTTTTTTGGTGGGAGGGACGTTCACCACGGTAAACGGCATTACCCGCAACAGATTTGCCAAATTTAATGCAGATAACAGCCTGAATGCTTTTAGTCCGAACTTTAACAGCTCTATCTTGGCAATAGCAATTGACCAGTCCGATAATTTTTATGTGGGTGGGCAATTTACAACTGTTGATTCCAACAGTTATAGTTATATCGCCGGCTTTCTTGCGAACGGTACCTTAACCGGTTTCAATCCCGGTATGGATGGTGCGGTAACAACTTTATCATTGGACAGTACAGGGGCTTTGTATGCAGGCGGCCTATTCAATGTTTTATTTGGTATGGGAGCAAACAGGAAATGTTTTGCCAAATTTAATCCCGACGGTAGTCTAAGTGATTTTAAACCCTCTCTTAATGACCAGGTCAAGGCCGTAGCCGTTGATGCTTCAGGAAGTGTATACCTCGGAGGATATTTTCTCGGAATCAATCCTGTGACACGCAACCGGTTTGCCAAATTCAATGCCGATGGTACATTGGCAAGTGCAAATATTAATTTTAATGGCGTGGTTTCTGCACTAACGGTAGACGGTTTGGGGAATCTATATGTTGGAGGTAGTTTTACAACGGCAAATGGTTCCACCCGTAACAGGCTGGCCAAGTTTGATGCCAACCTCACATTGACTTCCTTCGTACAGAATATGAGCAATCAAGTATATGCCTTGGCGTCAGACTCTTTCAACAATTTATACGCCGGAGGAGCATTTACGAGTGTTAGTAGTAGCACAAGGTGGGGTTTTGTCAAATTTGACTCTAGTGGTACATTGACCGCTTTTAACCCTATGACTAATCCTGGCGCAGTAAGAAGCATTGTTATTGACAATCAGGACAATGTTTATATTGGTGGTATATTTTTCCAGGTACTGGGGCAGACCCGCCAGAGTTTTGCGAAGATCAATGCCAACGGAACCCTTTCCGGCCTAAACCCTGTGTTTAACCAACAATCTTCAGATCAAATTTATTCATTGGCTGTAGACAATTCAGGCACTATTTATGCGGGAGGTAATTTTACCTCTGTGAATGGGATTTCCAGGACCAATCTGGCCAAAATCAATCCCGATGGCAGCCTGAATGATTTCAATCCTATCCTGAATGGTACAGTATATAAACTATTGCCCGGCCCAACCGGAAATCTTTTTGTCGGCGGAACTTTCAGTATAATCAACGGAGCAAGCAGGAGTGGTTTTGCCAAATTCAATCCTACAGGCACTTTGAACAGTTTTATTCAAAAAATTGGCGGAATTGTACAAGCAATCGTGCTTGATGGCTCCACTTTACATCTTGGTGGTGGTTTCCAAAGGTACCAAGTCTACGCCAATGGCGACAGCAGCTGTGACCTCACCCTCACCAACCCCATACCGGCCTCCCGTTGCGGAGCGGGCACCGTACAACTGTCCATCACCCCAAGTTCAGGCAGTGTGAATTGGTATGATGCCCCTGAAAACGGCAACCTGGTGGGCACTGGGAGCACTTTTACCACACCCAATATTTCAACCACCACCACCTTTTATGCCGAGGCGGTTGATGGGGCTTGTTTTTCCTTCACCAGGACAGCGGTAACGGCAACAGTCACATCCGGTTGCGAATCCATCATCAACCTCAAACTTTTCGTCCAAGGCTATTACACCGGCAACAATACGATGGCATCTGTAGCCTTCAACCAAGGCAGCAGTGCCAATACTGATGAAGTGGAAACAGTTACTGTTGAACTATGGAATCCAGTCACCCAAACCCTGGCCACTTCCACACAGGCAACGCTCAAAACCGACGGCACGGCCATTTGCACTTATTCCACGGCCCCCAACGGTTCTTATTACTTGGCTGTTAAAGGAAGTAATTTTATCAAAACCTGGAGTGTCAGCCCTGTAACCATTGGGCCGACACCCTTAAGCTATGATTTCACTGATTCGGCAGACAAGGCCTATCTGGCCAATATGGCCCCGTTGGGCAACAATGTTTTTGGTTTTCATTCGGGCGACATCAATCAGGATAACAGTATCGATACCGCCGATTATTCGTTGTGGGAAATGGATGGCAACAATTATGCTTTTGGGGTTTACCCCACCGACCTCAATGGCGACGGCATCGTTGACTTTGCTGATTATTCTTTCTGGGAATACAACAACAACAATTACATCATGGGTTATGGGCCTTGGTAGCCAAAAAAAACGCCCTAAGATTAGGGCGTTTTGTAATATTACCAATTAATGAGGTTATTAATTCGTCCTGATATACACTTCCACGTTACCGGCCGCATCTTTCAGTTTCAGTTCACTGAAGGTAAGGTTCACAATATCCTGTACCGTAGTTACCCCATTGATTACCTTGGTCAAATCGTTGTGTGACCTCGAATAAATTCCAGACATTGTCGTGATGGCACAAGGCGCAAGGGTAGAATCATAATCGCCTTCCGTCACCGTATTGTCTACTTTCAGGTCCATATAGTCACGGTCGCAACCGGCCTGGTTTTGCGGGGCGTCAATCAGGGTTTCAGTAGTTCCTGTGATGGTACCCACTTTGCTGATGGCCCATTTTCCGGCCAAGGGTGCAATTGATTCTCCTTCGTTGTCATCACTACAGGAAACTGTAAACAACCCTACACTCAGCAACAGTGCCAATAAAATACCTCGCTTTTTCATAATCATTTGTTTTTAATGTTAGGTGTAAAGGTAGGCCGACAGTTGCGCAACGGGTTACAGTATATCGGGTCATTATTGCATAATAAAGGGCTTATCCGAATACTACTGTGCCTTTTCCTGTGGTAATCAGACTCAGCAGACTTTGTTGGATGAGCATTTCCCAGCCGTTGGAGCAACCGTCATAACAGTCAAATTCAGGAACCAAGCCGAGGTGCGTAAACTGTAATTGGGTTTTGCCGTCGGCCCTGCTGATTTCAAAAACGATTTTTGTGCCCGTCCATTCGCTTGGGTTATGTGCAAAATTGAGCTGGCTGTCGGTAACCAGCCACACGACTTTTTCTTCAGGGACCCATTCGCTTACCTGCTGTTTGGAGTAATGAATGTCTTTCATGCGGTATTCAAATACGTCATTGACCTTGGCTGTTTCACCTGTTATTTCGCCCTGCCACCAGCCGCTTACGTTGTTGATGGCATCGAATACTTGACGGGGTGTCTGGTCAACCTGTAGGGTTGTTGTAAAATCTTTCATATGTAGTTGTTTTAAAGTTATTTGAGTAAGGCCAACTGACCGGAATGGTATTGCAGGTGAGAGGTGCGCGTGATAATAATATTGAGCTTGTTGCGGTGTGGTTCTGCAGCAAAATCCCCGGCACTCACTGCCGTGTGCTTCTCAAACCATTGGCTGGTGGTGAGGGCGTTGTATTTTTGTCGGATTGCCTCATTCTGGCGGGACCAAAAATCCCGCAATGTGGCTACGGAAGGTATGGGTATTATAGCCCTGTCTGGGGAAGTCAGGAATGGTTCCTCCAATTCCGGGTACATTTTGCCACCCATGTCCAATAAAATCAGCATCGCGTCGTGTACCGCGATGAGGTGTCCCAATACATAAATTCCCCTGTTTCTGCCTGGGGCAATTTCTTTTTCCAGTATTTCATCGGTCAGTGTGCTGAGGAGGTTGTCGCAATTCTTGATGGAAGCTTCCCATCGGTCCAATACCATTTTAACGGCTGTTTCTGTTGTGGTCATTTTTTTATTTTTTTGGTTATGAAGCAAATGTACAGGCCATTTTCCATTCCGAAAGGGTGTAAAAAAGACTTTCTGACGGGTTGATTGAGACAACCCCAATGGCTATCTTTGCCAAAAAAAACAATGAAGCAACTCCTCATCATCGTCCCCGAGGGCGACAACAACCTGAGCAGCATCACCGGGGCCTATGAAATATTCAGCAAGGCCAATGCCTTCCGGGTCGAAAGCGGCCACCCTCCCTTATTCAACATCAGGCTGGCCGGTATTTCAGACACAGTGGCTTTTAGTCAAGGCTTGTTTACCGTCAGGCCGAATGTCAATATTACTGCTGTCGAAAAAGCAGATTTGATTATCCTGCCCTCGGTCAACCACAATTACAACCTGGCACTCAAAGGCAATGAAATACTCTTGCCCTGGCTTGAAAAACAGTATCGCAACGGGGCGGCAATAGCCTCCATCTGTACGGGTGCCTTCCTGCTTGCGGCCACGGGTCTGCTCGACGGCAAAAGCTGTTCGACCCATTGGTCGGTAGCCGAAAGTTTCCGGATGCTGTTCCCGAAAGTCCAGCTGCAGACAGACCAACTCATTACTGATGAGAAAGGCATTTATACCAATGGCGGCGCCTATTCCTTCCTGAACCTGATGCTGTACCTGATTGAAAAATACTATGACCGACAAACGGCCATTTACTGTTCCAAAGTATTCCAGATCGGAATGGACCGCCTTACCCAATCGGAATTTGCCATTTTCACCGGGCAGAAAAAACACGACGACGCCATGGTGCTGCTCGCCCAGGAATATATTGAAAGGAATGTAGAGGAAAAGATTACCATTGAGGGCCTTTCTGCCATGCTCAACGTCGGCAGGCGCAATTTTGACCGTAGGTTCAGTAGGGCTACCGGGAATACGCCCATTGGTTATGCCCAACGTGTCAAGATGGAAGCAGCCAAGAAAGCCTTCGAAACCAACCGCAAAACCATCAATGAAGTCATGTATGAAGTGGGTTATAGCGATGTAAAGGCCTTCCGTGAGGTATTCCGGAAAATCACGGGCATGTCACCCCTCGAATACAAAAAGAAATACTATAAGGAAAGTTGACCCATAGCCTCACTCCCCAATCTGTATTTTATATAGCTTGGGCTTGTTTTTCCAAAATAGGAGGTGTGTGCCTTCGCTGATCAGGTAATAGTCTTTGCCGTCAACACCCGCAATGCCCTCCGTCTGCCGCAACCTTCGGCGCACCCTGATGTTTTGGCCTTTCTCGAGTGCAGCCCAGTTGCCCGAATCCGGAAACGGCAACACCAGCAACTTAGGGGTCAGTAACAAACTGTACCCACAAAGCACCAATTGCTGCGTCGATTCATTATAATCTGCCCCGGTCACCAATATCCGCGTCTTGAGGGTGGACACATAGGTGGCGGTATGCCTTCCTGGGGTAATCGGTATCCTGAATATCCTCGTACAGCGCCGATTTTTCCATTCCTTGGTAAACAAATAAATACTGTCGTGTATCACGGCCATCGCTTCACAGTCAAAATTGATTTTCACCTGCTCCACAGACCCATTTGCCCTCGGCCATGAAAAGATAATACTATCCATCACCACACGGCCCTTTTGCAGGGCTTCCTTTTCAATGCGGTAAATCGGTAATTGCTCCTGGTTGCCGCTGTTGTTGCCAATATCCCCCAAATAAAGGTAGCGAGCATCCTGTGTTATGTCTTCCCAGTCCCGGTTTTTAATTCCAGGTAAGTCATAGGTCCTTACGATTTTGCCATCGGCAGGGTCAAGTGCGAAAATACGTGCCGTGCCACTGTCATTGTGTGTATAGAGCAGGCCGTTCCACGCCACAAGTCCTGAACCTTCAGGAATTTGCGGGTCGAGGGTGTGGGTTGCGATAACCTCGGTGCTTTGGTGTGGAAAGTTGCCCGTTTTGACCAACACTTCCGCAGGGGGCTGCTGGGCATTCACAACTGTAATACAACCTAGTAAGCTATAGATGAGAAGGGCAACCAGTACTGTCTTGAGGTAAGGTTTTTTAGGGATGTTTTCGAGCATGGGTTTTGGGTTGGTTTTGATTGCAATTTAATAAGTTTTGTATTGGGCGTGTTATGGGTTTTGGGGGAAATGTTGTTTAATTTCCTGTTTTTTTGGGGAGCTGACGGGTATGGAGGTATCGGCGGCGGTCCCGCCATGCGCTGTATCTTTTTTGATTTCGCTGCGCAATCAAAAAAGGATGTCGCTGCTGTCGGGGCTAGGGTTGGGGTTTTAGTTTTACACTGGGGTTTGATTTTTTTGTCTTAATGACAAAGAGCTGTGGAAATCAAGCATTGCTTTACGCTGGGGTTCTTATTTCTTCTTTATGATGAAAAGCAGTAATAAAATCAAGCCATTGCTTTTCACTGGGGTTCTCTTCTTTTGTCTTGATACAAAAGAAGCAAAAAATCAAGCCCTGCACCACCGGCGGTCAAATTAATTTTCAAATCCTAAACCAAAAGAACTCCCCGCCGCGGCGGGTCAGACAGCTTTTGGTTTTACGGATTTTTCAAATTATTTGACGCTCGCCTTGTGCTGCTATGGCGGGGTTTACAATCATGTTTTGTTTGAGTTAACACATATGTTTTTCTTTATATTATATATTATCGAAATATTTGTACATTGCGTTTCTACAAGAAATAAAAATATGAGCACTTTGCAAAACAAATTTAACCTTGGTGAATTAGTTGTATTTAAAACTCACCCATTGCTTTTTTCTTATGAAATTAGGGGAGATGGAAAATATGTTCCACCTATTATGATTATCAAAGAAGTTATATTTGAAAATAAGCAAAAGAAAACTCACGATGATACTTCTGGCTTGCAAATAGCGGAACGAATTAAGTATATCTGTATCTATTTTGATGATAACAAAAGCGAATTTATTGAATCATATATTTACGAAGGTTCGCTAGAAGGAATTAAAGATTTAAAAATTGGAAGATTAGATGATCCAGATAAACTTAATAAGAATACTGTTAATCTCGTAGACGAAGTTTTGAACTATGATGTTGCGGCGAAATATTCTTATAACGATTTAATTTATTTTAAAACAAAAAAGCTAGAGCTATTAAAGAAGCGAGCATCTATTAAAATTTCTGAAGATAATAAAAAGTCAGTACCAAGAAAAGAAGTACGCTCAATTCAATATGTTGTAAATTATGCAACGCCCGATTTCGTTGCCTGTGGAATCAAGCATGAAAACTATACGGATTTATTTTTCAACGATGGTCAAGTCAAACGAATTGCTTCCAAACACTTTGTTAAGGTCAAATGGTTTAATCCGATTCAACAGAAATTTAGCGAGGAATTTTTACCACTAGAATGCTTTACAAATATAAATCCTTTTCCACAAATCTCTGCCCCAATTGCAGATATCGGGGATAATCTAAATAAAAAATAATTAGTATTGAGAAGTTCCTTAGTTAAAGAACTGTAACATTTGTTGAACTGTTGTAAACGTAAGTTTCACTTAATCCGGACCTTAGGGGATAAATAAAATATGCGGATTAGGAAATTAGTCAAATTTCTGAATTAATAGCTCAGGAATCGATTCCATCGCTATTAATTTCAGAAAGACCAGTATTCTTTCAAACCACTTTGAAGCGGCAGTACCAGCCAATGTGTTGGTGTGTGTTTGTATCATAAGTATTACGTTTGTTACTATATATAAGGTCAGAGATGTCTCTAAAGGCAAATCTACGTACAATTGCAGCGGGAGTCGAGAATTCGGCTAATGGTTCAACCTTTTAAGGTGTAAGTTGCATTTCGTTATGAATTCCGCGCGGGAACTTCTCTTTTTTTTTTTTTTTTAAATATGGAAGATTGGTTTAAAGATCGCGGTTATCCTCATTTTACACACAGAACGCCTTTAACAGTAAAGGAGAATATTTTACGCTATATAAGTAATCCAACTAAAGTTTCCAATCACTCTTTTTCACCACTTTTATTAAAAACTTTATCACAACGCAGATATAAACTTTCGAAGTTTGGAAAAATTGAAAAGCGATCTCATAAAATATTTTCCAATGGAATTATAAAATCAAATGAAAAGATTAGAGAGATTCTCTACGCAACTCATATAGATGCTCACATATATTCATTTTATTCCCAAGAGATTTTGTCGAATGAATATGAAAAATATTTAGCGTCAAATACACATGTTTCCGATGTAATATCTGCATATAGACAAATTCCAACCTCGTGTAAAACCAAATATAAAAATAACGCACATTTCGCTAAAGATGTATTTGATGAGATAAAAATCAGACAAAATTGTGTGGCTCTTGCGTTTGATGTAGAAAATTTTTTTCCAAGTCTTAACCATCGACTTTTAAAACTTATATGGGCGAAGATGCTTAATTGTAAGGCATTACCACCTGATCATTACAATATTTTTAAATCTGTGACTAACTTTTCCTACGTTAGATTACAAGACCTAAAAACAAAAAAAAGACATTTTGACGAAAAGGAATTAGCAAAACTAAAAAAGAAAGGCAATACTTTTTTTAAAAGTATTGCTGAACTAGTTGATTCTCCAGTTATAATTCATAAAAACCAAAAACACAAAAATGGTAATTTAATTGGAATTCCTCAAGGTTTACCAATTAGTGCTTTGTTAGCTAATATTTATATGCTCCCTTTTGATGAAGCTGTGATTGATGGCCTTGCGCTAAAACATAATATCTTTTACAGAAGATATTCTGATGATATTGTAATACTCTGTCAAGAAGATCAAGTTGACTTTGTAAAACAATTTGTAGAAAAAGAAATAGAAAAAATAGAATTATCTATTTCAATTCCTAAGACTGAAGTAACTCTTTTTAAAATTGAAAATGGACGTTTACAAAGTTTCAAAGTTGTTGAGGACAAATTAATCTTTAATACACCAATGACTTATTTGGGTTTTGAGTTTTACGGATATCAGACGCTTTTAAAATCAAAAAATTTAGCGTCATTCTACAGGGAAATGAAAAGTACTATTAGAAGAAAATTTAAGCAAATTGAAAAGCGAAATGAAAAAACATTGAATGATGATTTAATTTTTTATAAAAGAAAAGTCTATAGACTTTATAGTTTTAAAGGTCAGAAATCAAGGTATTTGCCTGCTAAAAAAATAGAATTAAAAAACAATAAATTTATAGTCAAAAGGTTTAAGAGAAAGTTTAGAGGTAATTACATAAGATATGTTTATCGAGCAGCTGATGAAATGCAGTCCCCAGAATTAAAAAGACAAATCAGAAATCATTGGAAAATTTTAATTCAAACAATCAATCGTTTTTCTAATTGACAATATCAAACTAACAAGATCTTGTAACAAACATATAACATTATTCCTCAGTACTAAATAAAAAACACAAAAAAGGGCCTTTTCCATCTGTTCCCAACACCCCACAAAACACGATTTGTAGCCCGGCCTCATGTATTTTCCGTAGAAAAATCACAAAGGGATTTTAGCGTCGGCCCAAGGGAGCGTTCTGCGTAGACGAGGGGCGGTGCGTTAAAAAAATGACCGGTGGTCATTTTTAGCAACCGGGCCAGGAGGAGCAAGGCCGAGCGGTTCGGGGCGCGTGGGAAAATCGCTTTGTTGATTTTTAAGGGAAATACATGCCAGCCTTGACCCGAGCGATAGCGAACTGGCGAAGCAATTTTTGCTTCTTTTGTTTCAAGACAAAAGAAGAGAACCACAGTAAAAAACAAAAAACAAAAAACAAATACGCATTTCATCGTATTGCCAACACCCACCACATATAATAGTTTTGTTACACCCCATTTCAGAGTAATAATTGAATTTCACTAAAAACTATTTATTATGAAGAAAACTGTACAAAATTACAAACTGGCTGTATTGTTGCTGTGCCTCCTGACCTCCCTTGGCTTTGCGCAATCCGGCACACCGGTTACTTATTACGAAGACCTTGACCAGGACGGCTTCGGAAATGCTTCAGTAAGCATAACCACTTCAGATGATCCTCCTGCAGGTTATGTGACGAACAATTCAGACTGTAACGACAATGAATTGCGATACCTTGATGCGGATAGCGATGGCTTCGGCTCCACAACACTTATTCCTTGCGGAGGAGCTGCAAATAATAGTGATTGCGATGATAACCAATGGTTGTTCCTTGACAATGACGGTGACGGCTTCGGAAGCGGTACTCTTGTAGCCTGTGGCGTGACCAACAACCTTGACTGCAATGACAGCCAAATCCAATACCTTGATGCCGACGGTGACGGCTTTGGCTCGACGACCCAAGTGGCCTGTGGTGTAGTCAACAGTATTGATTGCAACGACAACCAATGGCAATTCCTTGATAATGACGGTGACGGCTTCGGGAGCGGTACCCTTGTAGCTTGTGGGGTGATTAATAATTACGACTGTAATGACAACCAAATCCAATACCTCGATGCGGATGGCGACGGCTTCGGCTCGACCACCCAAGTGGCCTGTGGCGTGACCAACAACAGCGACTGCAACGACGGTCAGTACCAATATTTTGACAATGACGGTGACGGTTTCGGAAGCAATACCTTGGTAGCCTGTGGTGTGGTCAACAACAGCGATTGCAACGATAACCAAATTCAATACCTCGATGCGGATGGCGACGGATTCGGCTCGACTACTCAAGTGGCGTGCGGGGTGACCAACAACAGTGACTGCAACGACGGCCAATACCAATATTTTGACAATGATG
>CAZXRX010000053.1:0-17052 GCA_964642945.1 uncultured Flavobacterium sp.
CGATGGTGTCTTTTGAAGCAATAAAGGCATTATTCAGTACCTTGAGTGAATCGAGTTTTTCGGTTTTGTTGTTCCCGATGAGGTGCATGATGTCACCGGTCATCTGGTTGTCAAAATTCCAAAGGATGGGTTTGCCGATGAGTTTGGTGAGTGCTTTTTTCTGATCCGAATGGATGGAATCACATTTGCCGCTCATGTCGGTCTTGAAAAAACGCACATTGTTGTAACCCCTTACAATCCGTTCGCCCTGTTTGCCGGTAACCACCATTTTTTTGGCGTGGACAAACATCGAATCTTTGTCTATCAGGTATCGCACAGAAGCTCTTTTGGTAATGTAAAGCGAATCTTTGTTGCGGTACACCTCGCCATAATGCCCTTTGATAATGGCCTTGTTGATCGAGTCGGTGATTTTGACATTCCTGGTAGCGGAAGCAAATTCGTTCTTTCGGTCATAATACAAACTGTCGCCCTTGATGAGCCGGTCATTGTATTTGATGTACGAATTCTTGACAAAATGGGCCTTGTTGTTTTTGGTGTCGTAAAAGCCTTTTTCGGTGTAGATGTAATTTTCCTTTCCGGTAATGGTCGATGGACCAAATAGATAGGCGTGGCCCACGGTGGTGTAGTAATCGAGGTAGTTGGTCTTGATGACATACTGCGGATTGGTCAGTACTACTGCCGTACGGAATTCATATTTTCTTTGCTTGACGAAATAGCGGCCTGATTTGCTTTTGAGGGTGTTTTCTTTATTGACGATGGTACCGTAAGAATTGTAATAGGCTTCCTGTTTTACCCGGTCAAAGTTGATGGTGTCGGTCACCAAAGACATTTCCGGCGAACGCATGGAAACATCTCCCGTAGCGAAAGCTTGTTTGACATTGCCGTTGTATTCGGCATATTTACTGTTCAGGTAAAGGGTGTCGCCCTGAACCATCTGAACATTTCCGAAGGCTTTCAGATAGTTCTCTTTCTGGAACCAATAAGCTTTGTTGCAGGTGATGGTTACGCCGTCATGTTTGGCACGGATGTTTCCGGTGAGTAAGGCGGCATCGGGCAGTTCGGCTTCGTTTTTGTCAAAAAAATCGGCATGCTCAATGAGGATAGGACTTTTTTGCTGGGCCATAACAGCTGTGATGGCAAACAGGAAAACGAGAATAAAAAGCGATAGTCTTTTCAAGGCACTTTATTTTGGGCAAATTTAATTAAAATGTAGGAAGCTTCATTTTAATTGTGAAATATTTAAATAAGATAATCGACTGTGGTGTAAAGACAAAAAATCCCTCCGTTTCTGGAGGGAGTTGGTTTATTTCATAATCGTTTGCTTTCTGTCTGGGCCAACCGATACAATTTTTATCGGGACTTCCACTTCTTTTTCGATGAATTCGATGTATTTTTTTAATTCATCAGGCAAACTTTCATACGTATTTAAACCCGTTAAATCGGCTTGCCATCCCTTGAATTCAGTATAAACCGGCTGTACGTTTTCGGCTTCGATATTGTAAGGTAAATGGTGGATTTCCGTTCCTTTGTAATTATAGGAAGTACACACTTTCAAGGTTTCAAAGCCAGACAATACATCGCCTTTCATCATCATGAGCTGGGTGACGCCATTGACCTGTATGGCATATTTCAAGGCTACCAGGTCGAGCCAGCCACAACGTCTTTTACGTCCGGTAACCGAACCGAATTCGTTCCCAACACTGGCCATCACATCACCGGCTTCCCCGAAATCTTCAGTAGGGAAGGGGCCACTGCCCACACGGGTCGTATAGGCTTTGAAAATTCCGAAGACTTCCTTGATTTTGTTCGGGGCAATGCCCAATCCGGTACAGGCGCCGGCTGCCGTGGTGTTGGAAGAAGTCACAAACGGATAGGTTCCGAAATCTACATCGAGCAACGAACCCTGTGCGCCTTCACAAAGTATTGATTTTCCTGCTTTCTGGGCTTGTGCCAGGTATTCTTCACTATCTATAAAATCGAGTTTTTTCAAATCTTCAATGGCGCCAAAGAATTCTTTTTCGAGTTCTGCCAGGTTGTATTGGATGTTGACATCGTAAAACTTAATCATTTCCTCGTGTTTGTTCGCCAGTGCACGGTATTTTTCTTTGAAATCGGCCATTTCGATATCGCCTACGCGGATGCCGTTCCTGCCGGTTTTATCCATATAGGTCGGGCCGATGCCTTTGAGTGTCGAACCGATTTTGGCTTTGCCTTTGGCGGTTTCGGATGCGGCATCAAGCAAGCGGTGTGTGGGAAGGATGAGGTGTGCTTTCCTGGAAATAATCAGTTTTGATTTCAGGTCGAGGTTGAATTTGGCCAGACCGTCTATCTCGCTTTTGAAAACCACTGGGTCAATTACTACCCCGTTTCCGATGATGTTGATGTTGTTGTTGTGAAAAATACCAGATGGGATGGTGCGCAGCACGTGTTTGATGCCGTCAAATTCCAAGGTGTGTCCTGCGTTGGGTCCGCCCTGAAAACGGGCAATGATGTCATACTTTGAGGTGAGTACGTCTACGATTTTTCCTTTTCCTTCGTCACCCCATTGTAATCCGAGTAATAAATCTACTGTCATTGTTGTGTTGTTGAGTGTTGTATGTGTAGTTAATTGTCTTTAGGTTTTCGGTCGCCTTTCTTGTTGAAAAAATCCACTTTTGCAAAATAATTGATAGTGGCGAGAATAAGTGAAACGACGATAGCAGCTAATAAATTCTTAAGGACATATCTTAAGTCAAACCCTTCAAACTTGTTCATTGCCAGTTCAACCGCTTTGTAAACTATGAAAAAAAGAAAAACAAATTTAAAGGTTTGTTTGAAATAGTCTATCGGTTTCAGCATGCTTATGATTCTTTTTTGTTCGCATAAAAATACAGCGAGTGGTTGTGTATTTCAATTCCGAAAATGTCTTCGATGGTTTTTTTGATGGTTTGGATGCGCGGATCGCAAAACTCAATCACTTCACCCGAATCGGTCATGATGATGTGGTCGTGCTGTTTGTCAAAATACGATTTTTCGTAATGGGCCTGGTTTTGGCCAAATTGGTGTTTGCGTACCAATCCGCAATCCAGCAGCAATTCGATGGTATTGTACAAGGTGGCACGTGACACCCGGTAATTCTTGTTTTTCATTTTGATGTAGAGGTTTTCAATATCAAAATGTT
This sequence comes from uncultured Flavobacterium sp., assembly GCA_964642945.1. Lineage (GTDB taxonomy): Bacteria > Bacteroidota > Bacteroidia > Flavobacteriales > Flavobacteriaceae > Flavobacterium. Next base: position 3,161 of record CAZXRX010000053.1, read on the forward strand.
CTTCGCTGTTGTAAATTTCCTGAAGGATGGCATAGCGTTCAGGCGTTTTACGGTGGCCTTTGTTCTCCAGATAAGCCGTAAACACATTTTTTACGGTTTCCTGGTTTTTGGCGTTATCGGTGGCTATTAGTGTCATAGGCGCAAAGATAAACGTTTCGGGCAAGAATTGAAAATCTTGACTGTTTAAAGTTATAAACCTTTGTTAATAGTCATCAATTGGTATACACGCGCGTGACTTTATCTACCCCGTCAATTTTCTTGATGTTCTCGATGAGTTTTTTGAGGATGTTGCTGTTTTGTACAATTACCGTCACCTGACCGTTGAAAATGCCGGCTTCCCCGCTGAGCGAAATGCTTTGGATGTTCACGTGCATGTTGTTCGAAATGACCTTGGTCAGTTCATTGGTGAGCCCTAAGGTATCCATTCCGGTAATTTTTAGGATGGCCTTGAATTCGTGTTGGGACGAATCAATCCATTTGGCCAGCATGATGCGGTAGGCGTAATTCGATTGCATCGCAATGGCATTCGGACAGTCTTTTTTATGTACCTTGATGCCTTCGTTAATGGTCACAAATCCAAACACCTCGTCACCCGGAATCGGGTTGCAACAGGTGGAAAGTTTGTAATCAAGACGGTCCTGCTCGGGGCCGAAAACCAACAAATCGTAGTTGTGGCTCAGTTCAGGTTTGTTGATTTCTTCCGGCTGGTTGCTTGGCGAACGTTTGATTTTGTTCTTGAAGAAATTGATCAGCGTATTGTTTTTCTGGGCGGCAAAGTCTTTCAGCTGCTGGTTTTCTATCGACCCAATCCCGACGCGGTAAAACAAATCTAGGCTGGTTTTGAGTTTGAAGAAGTTCACCAGCTCGTTGATGACGTTTTCGTTGAGCGCAATTTTGAGGTGCTTCAGTTTACGGGTAAGCAATTCCCTTCCGTCTTCGGCAATTTTCTTGGTGTTTTCGTTGAGTACGTTCCTGATTTTCGTTTTGGCACGCGAAGTCGTTACATAATCGAGCCAGTTGATGGTCGGTTTTTGATGGGGTGAGGTAATCACTTCAATCTGGTCGCCGCTTTTGAGCTCGTAATTCAACGGTACCAAACGTCCGTTGACACGGGTACCACGGGTTTTGACGCCAATTTCAGAGTGGATGCTGAACGCAAAATCAAGTGAGGTCGCGCCTTTGGGCAACGATTTGATTTCCCCTTTGGGCGTGAACACGAAGATTTCCTTGGCATAGAGGTTCATCTTGAAATCTTCCACAAAATCAACCGCATTGGTTTCAGAATTTTCGAGTGCTTCCTTCAACAGGTTGAGCCAAACATCCAATCCGCCTTCTTCGTCACCGCCCTGTTTGTATTTGTAGTGTGCGGCATAGCCTTTTTCGGCGATTTCGTCCATGCGTTCGCTGCGCACCTGTATTTCCACCCAACGGCCTTTGGGCCCCATCACCGTAATGTGCAGGGCTTCGTAACCGGTCGATTTGGGGGAAGAAATCCAGTCCCTCAAGCGGCTTGGGCTCGGACGGTAATGGTCGGTAACTATCGAGTATATTTTCCAGGCCACGAATTTCTCGTCATGCAGGTTGGATTTGTAAATGATCCGCAGGGCAAATTTATCGTACACTTCGTCAAAACCCACATTCTGTGCGGCCATTTTGCGCCGTATCGAATAAATCGATTTCGGACGGCCTTTAATCACATAATCGACTCCCTCGGCATCGAGTGATTTTTTTAATACGTTGGATACCAATTTGATATATTCGTCCTGTTCTTCCTTGGTTTCCTTGATTTTGCTGACAATATCGTTGTAGATCCCTTGTTCGGTATATTTCAAACCCAGGTCTTCCAGTTTGGTCTTGATGTTGTAAAGTCCCAGGCGGTGGGCGAGTGGGGCGTAGATATAAAGGGTTTCGGAAGCAATTTTGACCTGTTTGTAATCAGGCATCGAATCCATGGTCTGCATGTTGTGCAAACGGTCGGCAATCTTGATCAGGATCACCCGCACGTCGTCATTGAGCGTAAGCAGCATCTTCCGGAAATTTTCCGCCTGCATCGAGATGTTCATGTCTTTTTTGACCTGTGAAATTTTGGTCAGGCCTTCGACCAACATGGCGATTTTAGGCCCGAATTTTTTTTCTAGGTCTTCTACTGTAATGGGCGTGTCTTCTACCACATCATGCAACAGGGCTGCTGCAATTCCTGTGGCACCCAAGCCAATTTCCGAGGCCACGATTTTGGCTACACCGATGGGATGGAAAATGTAGGCTTCCCCAGATTTCCGGCGTTGGTCTTTGTGTGCCTCAACGGCTACGTCAAAAGCCTTGCGGATGAGTTTTTTGTCTGCATCGGAGAGTGTTTGGTAACTGATGCGGAGTAATTCTTTGTATTCCCTTGCTAATGCTTTTTTTTCTTCCTCTAAATTTATCTCAACCATGGTCCATATTCAATTAGCTAAAAATAACAAATAATATTGAAAAATCCAACTTTAGCTGAAGTTTAATTTTTATGGTTTTTTAGCCATACAGATTGTCTGTAACCTCTTTTTTGTCAGGTTTTTATAAAATCGAGATCATGAAAATCATAACTGAAGTCAGTCAATGGCGAAATGGCTTTCATCTTAAGGTGGATGGGATTTCCGTTGGTATCCAGGTCAAAAAAGAGGTGGGCATCGGCATGAAAGCTGCGGATGTTCCACTTCACGACAAAATTCTCGTTTTTATAGTGGAAAACTTCCCCGGTCAAACGTGGGGAACGTACTGAAGTGAAGAACAGCCTGCCTTTTTTCTCAGTCAGGATAACCTCGCCGAACCAATTGTCTTTGTAGGTTCCGGCATATTTTTTCATGTCGCGTTTGTTTGTTTTGTCTTTGGCATTTTTGGCCACGGTTTCCCAGACTTCATCGGTGATTTTATCGGCATTGTCTTCCCTTGCCTTGCGGTCTTTACTCAAGTTGGCCAAATGGTCAAAATAAGGCAAACCAAGATAGCTGTCTTTAATCGTATTGGAGATGGCATAAAACGCCGCACCCGATTGCTGGTTTGTGAGAACAATAATCCCCAGTTGTAAATCAGGTATCATAATCGACTGGGTAACGATTCCATCCAAACCACCGGTGTGGGACACCTGAAGATGGCCGTTGACATCAGTAAGTTGCCAGCCCAGTCCGTAGGTTTTGAAATTGCTTTTATACGGAAACCCGGCATTGCCCGGAAGGATGGTTTGTGAGGTCCACATTTCGGCATGTCTTTTTTCGCTGAAAATCTGTTGGTTGTCGCCATATTTTCCTTTGTTCATCTGTAGGATAAGCCATTTGCTCAAATCATTGGTGCTGGCATAAAGGCCGGCGGCGGCATCAAAAATGTGGTTTTTATATCTCGGTATGATTTCCAGTTTACCATCGGTAGGCACGTGCGGTACTATGGTATTGGTGGTATCCTTGAGTCTTGACCAGGAAGCGGCGCTGTGGCTCATACCAATGGGTTTCATAATCTTTTCTTCGACAAAATCGCACCAGCTTTTCCCTGATACTGTTTCGATGACTTCCCCTGCAATTACATACAATAAATTGTCATAATCATATTTGGTACGGAATGCGGATACCGGTTTGAGGTAATGGATGTTCCTGACAATGTCTTTGGCCGTAAAATTATGTCCGTCGGGCCAAATCATCAAATCACCGGCACCCAAGCCGAGCCCACTTTTATGGGTAAGCAAATCACGGATGGTGAATTCATTGGTAACATAGTCGTTATACATTTTGAATTCCGGAAGGTATTTGATGACCTTGTCGTCCCAGTTTATTTTTCCTTCATCGACCAATATGGCCAGTGCAGCAGCCGTAAATGCCTTGCTGTTGGAAGCAATCCCGAAAAGGGTGTTGCCGTCGACTTTCTGTTGGGTCTTGATGTTGCTGACCCCATAGCCTTTTGAAACGACAATTTTACCGTCCTTGATGATGGCTACGGCGATTCCGGGGACATTGAAGGTGTTGCGGGTTTTTTCGACCAATTGGTCCAGTTCAGGTTCAGAAATTTGGGAAAAGGCAACAGTAGTTGCCAACACGGTAATGGCGTTGAATAGCAGTTTTTTCATTTTTACTTAATTGTAATTCACTTAGTCCGTTTGGGCCAGGTCCTCGGGTTTAAAATCCTCTTTGTCTTTTAGCTTCAAAAATCAAAATGGCTGAAGCTACTGAAACGTTCATAGAATCAATTTCACCCTGCATCGGAATGATGATGTTTCGGACATTGTCTCCGCGCCAGGCTTGAGTCAAACCTGTTGCTTCTGTCCCCACAACTAATGCGGTGGCTTTAGTGTAGTTTTGTGTATGATAGAACTGGGAATTCTGTAATGTTGCCCCAAAGATAGTAATATTTTTCTTATTTAAAAATGAAATTACATCTTCTGTACTGCCCGTAGCAATCTGGTTGGTAAAAAGACAGCCCACGCTGGAGCGTACAATATTCGGATTGTACAAATCAGTTTTGGGGTCGGCAAGGATAACGGCGTCCACATTGGCGGCATCACAAGTGCGGAGCATGGCCCCGATATTTCCGGGTTTTTCTATGCCTTCCATTACGAGAATCAAGGGGTTTTCAGGCAAGTTAAGGTCATCTAACCGCAGTGATTTGGTTTTGGCTACGGCAATAATGCCTTCAGTAGTGTCACGATAGGCAAGCTTTTGATATACTTCTTTAGATATTTCTATCGGATTGAATGACTGAAAGCGGATAAGCTGGAATGATTTCTCAACCAATTCCGGGCAATACAAAACTGTTTCCAAAACATAGCCGCCTTTGAGTGCCAATTCGATTTCGCGCTGTCCCTCAATCAGGAACGTACCCGACTGCCTGCGTGCCTTGGCTTTTTCCTGAAGTAAAACAAGTGATTTAATATATGGGTTTTGTGCCGAAATGATTTGTTTCATGAAAAGGAATCCAGGGTTTCTGGGCCAAAGTTACAAAATTCCGTGTTGGTTAATGGTTTTTGTTGTAGTACAAAAATCCGGTAAGCGGTTCCGGATAACCCTCATCATTCAAATTCAGGATGTAATAATAAGTAGAATATGGGGAGTCATTTTCATCCAGACGGCCGCCCTTATTGGAGAATCCATCCCAATCAGGTGTCTGGTTGTTTCCGGTCCAGATCAAACGTCCCCAACGGTTGTACAGGCTGATTTCAAAATTGACAAAGATATCGCGCAATCCTTTGATGGTAAACGTATCGTTGATGCCGTCACCGTTTCCGGAAACATAATTATACACGGTCGGCGGGCAATTGACCGAGTATAAAAAGAAAGAAGTAATGCTGAAACAATGGTCATTTTCAAGCCTTATGAAAATTTCTTTCGGCGTACTTGCCGCGGTATAGTGGGCTGGATTTGCGATGGGATTGGTTCCGTTCTGTGCATCGGCCAAGTCAGAGTAAAAACTGGCCTGGTCTGTCACATTGACTTTTACGAAATTTTCATAATCTGAAAAGTCAAACGTAGCCCGCGTGAAGCCTTCATTACAAGCCTGTAGGGGTTCCAAAGTGTTGAATTCAGGCGAAAACCAAAGTGAAACCGGTATCGAAAACCTATTGTTCGTCTCGTCAAGTTCCGTCCTGATGCCGTTTCCTGTACCATCATCATCCACTACAAAAAGCAAGGTGAAATTATCGGGTACAGTGATGGGAAGCGTCAATGTAATTTGTTTGTTTTCACTCCCGTTGATGGGTAATGTATTGTTGGTAAAAGCCTGCCCGACCAACAGCCCATCGGCATACATGGCTATAGGGGTTCCTGCCAGCAAAGGGTCTGTAGCATTCAAATTGTAAACGGTATAATCAACGGTGAGTATTCTCGAATCACATTGTTGCTGGAGGTTATTGATGCTGATGGTCGCATCAGGCAACTGGCTGTTGAGTTTGGTCACAACCACGTTCATCAACACGACATCCTGCCCTGAGGTCATCTGTATGGTAGCAGTGGTATTCCCTACCGTAAGATTGTTCTGGATATTGTATACGTCAAGATCCATATTATACAGGTTGGTGTCACCCGTAAAACTGTTGGTGCCGTTGAAAGCATTATTGGCCGGGTTCAAGGGCGGGTTGCTTAAAATGTTTCCGTTGATGCTCAGCGTTTCAGAGACGGCCAGGTTGCGGTCACCTTCCCAGGCTACAAAACCAATTTCTGCCCCTGTGGTATTGATGACATTGAGGTTGCTCAGCGTAATGGACAAAGCCGGCGGAATTCCCTGTAAGCCATCGTATACATTCACTTGGTTGAGCGGTGCACCCGGGTCGCTGTACACAATCACAATGGCCCAGCCAGCAAAATTGGTGCGGTTGCCGCAATAGCCGCTGTCGTTAATCAGGGCGGGGGAAACATCAAGTTGGGAAAGCGTGTAGGTACCGTTGCCGGTCGCGGTGACCAGGTTGGTGATATCAGCAAAAGCACTGAAATAAGGAAGCAGGGTGCTGGCATTGACCACAGCAAAAGTCCGTTGGGCTGTGATGGGGGTGCTGTTCAGTTCTACATCAAAATCACCGGTTCCGGAACCGGCCCAATACAGGTAAGCCCGTTGGACGATTTGGTTGGAATTCAGGGATAGGTTGGCTGAGGAAGAGGTCAGGAGCATTTCGGTACAACCGGCCGTAATATTGTTTTCGCCGGTATTCATGGTGTTTCCGATAAAGATGAAATCATACTTGCCGTTAAACTGATTGTACAGGCTGACATTCTGGCCAAAAACCGGACAAAATGTGAACAGGATTATACTAAAAATAACAGTTTGTAGTTTTAATTTCACCACTAAAAAATTAATCAGGTCAATAAAATTAAACATTTTTTCGTAATAATGAGTAGTTTTGAAATCCAAAAAATGTGTAATTTTCCAAAGTATTAAAAGCATCGCGTGAAACAATACCAAGCCAGGCTTTATCAGCCCAACGATTTTGACCTTTGGAATGCCTTTGTGGAGAAGGCAAAGAATGCCACTTTTTTGTTCCACCGCCATTTTATGGAGTACCACCAGGATCGCTTTTCAGATTTTTCACTAATTATTACCGAAGGGGAAAAAACAGTAGCGGTTTTACCAGCCAACCGTTCAGGAGATTCGGTTTATTCGCACCAGGGGCTTACCTATGGCGGATTGGTGCTTTCTGAAAAACTGCGACTGGGTGAAGTAATTGGTATTTTCAAATTGGTATTGCAGTTTCTGCACGACAACCAAGTTACTCAATTACGCCTCAAGCAACTGCCTTTAATGTACAGCAGGCAGTTTTCAGAAGAGTCTGACTATTGCCTTTTTTTGACCCAAGCCACTGTTTACAGAAAAGATTGTCTGTCTGTGCTCGATATGTCACAGCCTTTTTCCTTTTCAAAAGACAGGAAACAGTGCATCAGGCGCGGTGTTTCGGCCGGACTTATTATAAGGGAAGAAAATAATTTTGAGCACTTCTGGAATCAAATACTGATCCCGAACCTGCAATTGAAACACGGCGTAAACCCAGTGCACACTTGGGAAGAAATGACCCGGTTACAACAGCATTTCCCTGAAAACATCCGCCATTTCAATGTATACCACAACGACCAGCTTGTAGCCGGAACGACCATTTTTGTTACCGATAGGGTGGTGCATCCGCAATACATCTCAGGCAACAGCCAGAAAAACGAACTCGGCAGCCTTGATTTTCTCTACCACTACCTGATTTCGGAGGTGTTTTCCGATAAAAAATTTTTTGATTTTGGTCCATCGCATGAAGAAAACGGACAAAAAATCAACCAGGGCATCCTGTTCTGGAAAGAAAGTTTCGGGGCCAAAACCACTACCCAGACATTTTATCAGGTTGCAACCGCCCATTACCACTTACTTGAAAACATCCTGATATGATAAAGTTCCTCGACCTGCAGAAAACCAATGCCACCTATCAGGAGCAGTTCCATAAAAAACTGGAATTGGTGCTCGAAAACGGCTGGTTTATTTTGGGCAGTGAAGTCAAGACGTTCGAGATGAATTTTGCGGCTTACACCAAGTCCAGGCATTGTATTGGGGTGGCCAATGGTCTCGATGCCCTCGTGCTGATTTTCATGGGCCATATGGAACTCGGTAATTTACAAAAAGGGGATGAAGTTATCGTTCCTGCCAATACCTATATCGCCAGTATCCTCGCCATTTTGCAGACCGGTTTGGTTCCGGTTTTGGTGGAACCGGATGTACAGACTTTCAACCTCAATCCGGATTTGATTGCAGAAAAAATAACGTCACAAACCAAGGCCATCATGGCGGTGCATCTGTACGGTCAACTGGCCGATATGGAGGCCCTGACGGCGATAGCCAAAGCCCACAACCTGATACTCGTGGAAGATGCTGCACAAGGCCACGGCCTGCCATTCAAAGGCAACCATACCAAGGGATTCAGTTTTTATCCGGGGAAAAATTTAGGCGCTTTGGGCGATGCGGGGGCTATTACGACCGACGACGATGACCTGGCCAAGGTGTTGTTTTCACTCCGGAATTACGGTTCCGAAAAAAAATACCACAACCAATTCATTGGCATCAATTCGCGGCTCGATGAACTGCAGGCGGCCTTCCTGAATGTCAAACTGCCTTTTCTGGATGCCGAAAACCAAAAGCGGAAAGCCATTGCACACCGTTACCTGACTGAAATAAAAAACGACAAAATCATCCTGCCATACCATGATTTTTCAGACCGTCATGTGTTCCATCTTTTTGTCATCCGCACTGCCAACCGGAACCAACTGCATGAGTATTTAAAAGAAAACGGCATAGAAACCCTCATCCATTATCCGATTCCGCCCCACAAACAGCAGGCACTCAAACCATGGAATCACTTGTCGTTTCCGATTACCGAAAAAATACATGAAGAAGTACTGAGCTTGCCGATTGGCCCACTGCTGACTTCGGATGAAGTTGACTTTGTGATTAAAATTTTAAATCAATACGAATAACAATGATAGCCAAAATAAAGCGATTTTGTTTTGTAACCTTACGGATTTGGAAGTACCAATTACTTTCTGATTGCAAAATCACAGGCAAACCCTTGCTTTTTCATCCGATGCTGGCTAAAGGGGAAGGCAAAGTGGTTTTTGGCAATAAGGTGCAAATGGGAGTAGTCGCTTCCCCTGGGTTTTATTCCGGCTATTGCTACCTTGAAGCCCGTTTCAGTGAAAGTGAAATAACCATCGGCAATCAGGTGTCGATAAACAATTCGTTTTCTGCGGTCGCCTTTTCAAAAATAACCATTGGGGATGGGGTGTTGTTTGGGGTCAACTGTAGCATTATTGATAATGACGGGCATGTGTTGGCTCCCGATAAAAGAAAGTTGGGCATACCCGATGCCAAGCCGGTCAGGATTGAAAAAAATGTTTTTATAGGCGATAATGTAACGGTGTTGAAAGGCGTAACCATAGGTAAAAACTCCGTTATCGGAAGTGGGTCGGTAGTTACTAAAGATATTCCTGAAAATGTTATAGCGGCTGGAAATCCGGCCCGGATAATCCGTCATTTATAGTTGAAAAGTAACAAACCAAATACCTTACTCAAAGTACTGTCACTGAATTCCTTATCGGTTGGGGTCAGTTTTGTGTTGGGAATCGTTTCCACCAAAATCATTTCGGCTTTTTTGGGCACTTCAGGCATGGCACTGATGGGTAGTTTCAGGAATTTTGCCACCATGTTGAAATCTGTCGCCACTTTGGGAATCAGCAATTCGGTAGTAAAATTGGTGGTTGAAAACAAGAAGGACGAGCGCGAACTTTCGATTATCTATTCCACTTTTTTCTGGCTTTTTTTGGGCATTGCCTCCCTTTTGGGAATTTCGGTACTGTTTTTTTGTGAAGCCATTTCAAGGCTTTTGTTCTTCACGCCGGCTTACCGGTTACCCATACAGTTGTTCGGGATTTTATTGCCCTTTATGGTCATCAATGCCTTTTGGTTGGCGATATACAATGGTTTGGAAAAATTCCGGCGCATTGTTTACATCCAAATCATTTCAAATATCCTGGTTTTTGCCCTCACGGTTTTCCTGATTTTTAAAGTAAACATTCTGGGAGGCTTGTTGTCTGTGGCCCTGGGGGAATTCCTGATGGTGGTGGCCACTTTTTTGTATGTAAGGAAAGACCAAACATTTTTCAGGTTTGACCTGCAAAAAATTCTCAGCAAAAAGTATATTGATGTGATCAGGAAATTTTCGGTAATGGCCTTGTTAAGTGCCGTAATAGCCCCCTTGACCCTGATTTTGATCAGGCGGATGATAGTCGGAACCCACACGATTGAAGCCGCAGGGATTTGGGATGCCATCAACCGTTTGTCTGGTTTTTATATGTTGTTCTTCAGCTCGGGTTTGTCGATGTATTACATGCCCAAACTGGCCTCATTGCACACAGATGCTGAATTCAGGGAGGAACTCAAAACCTATTTCAAAACATTGGTACCCTTGTTTTTGTTGATGTTGGTAGTGATTTTTATCGGAAAAGGAATTATTGTGAATCTTGCTTTCACTTCAGAATTTTATGCCGTCAAAGACCTTTTGATATGGCAATTGGCAGGCGATTTCCTTCGGATAATTACCCTTGCCTTCGGTTTCCAGATTTTGGTTAAAACGATGATGAAAAGGTATTTCCTGATTGAGATTGTCTACAACCTGTCTTACTATTTGATTTCGTATTTGCTGGTTGGCAAATGGGGTACACTTGGGGCATTGCAGGCCTATTTTTACGCCAATGCCATTTGCCTGGTCATGGCTTTGTTCATGTTCAGGAAACTGTTTTTGAGCCGCCGGCAAAGGGTTTGATGTTTTTTTATAAACTTCCCATGGGCACATTCTTCAGCCTATTTACTGACTTTAAATGTTGTTTTGGTAGGTAAACCCTTCATGAATCAGATAGGCCACTAGCCGATTTAGTTTTAATCTTGATGAAAATCCGGCTTGGTAAATTAATAGATTGTATTCTCACTATTTCCCCTAAAAGTTCCTATTTTTACCCAATCCAAATGGCATCACGCCGGGCAATCAATACAAAACACAGATGAACAAAATAGTGGTTATTATTCCGTTTTATAACGAATCCAATCGTATCGAAACGGCCGTGTTTGATGCCACTTTCAGGAATTATCCGTTTTACGATTTCATATTGGTTGATGACGGAAGTAATGACGATACCCTTCAGAAGCTTAAAGCGTTTTCCCATCATGAAAACATAGCTGTGCTGCCCTTACCAGTAAATTCAGGAAAGGCTGAAGCAATCAGAAGCGCAGTCATGAATTCGGCAAGATATGATTACATCGCTTATTTTGACGCTGATTTTTCTACACCGATTGACCAATTAAAAAAGTTGATTGATTTTGCACAAGAGCATGAAAAGTACAAAATAGTCATGGGAGCCAGGATAAAACTGATTGGCAACGAAGTAAAGCGGTCTTTTTGGCGGCATTATTTCGGACGTGTTTTTGCCACCTTAATCAGTAAATTCATACTCGATACGCCCATTTATGATACACAATGCGGGGCGAAAGTTATTCAGTATGCTACAGCCGTGCAACTTTTTGAAAAGCCCTTTTTTACCCGATGGCTGTTTGATGTAGAACTGTTGTTGCGCTTAAAAAAAACCGACAACATTGAAGCGGTAGTAATCGAAATTCCTCTGGATAAATGGATAGAAATGGGCAATACAAAAATCAAGACAACTGAATTTGTGAGCTTTCCGTTTCAGTTGGTTAAAATTTATTTTAAGTATGTCAAGTAAATTCAGGAGTGAATTTTACCATATGGCCAGTAATAATAAGAACCTTGTTGTTATACTTGTTTTTGGTATTGTTTACAGGCTTGTAATGCATTTTTTTATCTGTGACAGCATTTTGCTGGTGGGCGATTCTGAAAGTTATATTTTACTGGCTGAAAAAATCAATGACCTCGCTTTAAACGGCTACAATGGCGAAAGAACGCCGGGTTATCCGTTACTGCTGTTTTTGGCAGGATCGTCGTTGCGGGTTGCCGTGCTGTACCAACATATTTTAGGCGTCATTTCTTCGGTTTTTATGTATAAAACATTCCTGAATTTTCAGATCAGTCACAAAAGCAGTTTATGGCTGACTTTATTTTTTCAATGTTTTCTGAATGTTTACTTTTATGAAATTACCCTATTGACCGAAACTTTGAGTTTGTTTCTCCTCACCATAATCGTCTATGTGTTTTCAAAAAATTATCTTGAAAACACCCAATTTAAGGTCGATTTGCTATTCGGAATTTTATTGGGAATCTTAACCCTGGTAAAGCCATTTTATGCTTTTATTCCTTTCGTTTTTTACGGATTTATCGTCTTGAAAAAAAAGCAATTATCAGCCATTTTGAATAAAAGAATAATCATCCTGTTTTTTCCGTTGTTGGTTTACTTCGGATGGTCTTATGTCAATAAAATCAATACCGGTTATTTTACATCAACTACTTTTTTCGGGTTGAATTTATCACAGAACTGCGTTTTTTTTGCCGAAAAAACGCCTGAAAAATACCAATGGATCGGAATTCCTTATGCAAAATACAGGGAGATGGCAATCCGGAATGGCGAAAGCAGCCCGGCAATGGCAATATGGAATGCCTATGAGGATGGAGCGTATGAGGATAAAAAAATGGGTTTTGCAGATTTTTCTTATCTGTTGGGTGACTATGCGGTGCAGACCATTAAAAATAATCCGAAAGCATACTGCCATCAGGTTGTAACCCGTTCCTGGTTTGATTTCTGGCGGCCAACGATACCAGCGTATGAAAATAAAATCGATGAGGATAAAAAAACTTTAGTGGCAAAACTTTGGTTTGTTCAACGCAAATTATTCAACCTGATCAAGTTTGGGTTTTTGTTTTTGGTTCCGTTCTATTGTTTTAAATATTTGAAAGATAAAAAAGTAACCCCTGATTTGGTAATTGTTATTCTTATTTTTGCCGCCTCAGTGCTGCAGGGAATAATAACCTACGGTACCAATTCACGGTACAGTTTTCCGTTTGAATACCTCATGATGGGAGTGATTGTAATATGTATAAAAAATAACTTTTTACCGGTAAAAAAATGAAACAGCATGTATTAAATAACAAATATCTCTATGGGCTGATTTTGATACTTTCGGCATCAAAAATATTGTTTTTCATAGGTTATCATACTTTTTCTGAAACAGCCGACAGCTGGGCTTTCAACCATTTTGTCACAGAATTGATGAACCATAATTTCGATGATTACATTGGTGAAAGAACCCCAGGTTATCCGTACCTGATTTATTTACTGAATCACAATAAAATGGCAATCGTTGCGGTTCAGATGGTAATGGGAATAGCCACTGCCGTTTTTTGGTTTAAAACGTTGTCAAGTTTACATTTCTCCCGTAAAACGGCATTTTATGTAACATTGTTTTCATCATTGTACCTGCAGAATTTCTTTTATGAAACTTTTATCCTGGCAGAAACCTTTATCTTATTGTTAAACTCGGTTGTTTTATACATTCTGATTAATGATTATTTTATAAAAAGTAAAATCCTGACAGAAATTACGCTGAGCGCTCTTTTGGCCATTTTGATTTTGGTTAAACCATTTTTCATTTTTTATCCGTGTTTAATTTTTGCTTTATATCTACTTAAAAATTTTAATTTCAGAAAGTTAGTCTCCATAAAACTAATCCTCTTTATTTTGCCTTTCTATGCCTATTTTAATTGGTGCAGCTTTGTGGAAGAAAAAACAGGCTATTTTGAGCCAACTGCCTATTTCGGCTTAAATCTCGCACAGAATTGTTTATACTTTGCCGAAAAAGGACCCAAAGAATATGATTATATTATCAAGCCTTATGTAACCTACAGAGACGAAATGTTGCAAAAGGGAGAAGATGCCTCAATGGCGATTTGGAAG
>CAZXRX010000054.1:0-16997 GCA_964642945.1 uncultured Flavobacterium sp.
CGGAAACTGCCGCGCAAGGTCAAAATGTTTTTCTTGTACAAAATGGCCGCAGGGAGGATGTTTTTGCCATCCGGCCCAAACATTACCGCATCAGTCATGCCATTTTTCACGAGCTGTAAACTCATCAAACGGTTGTCCACATTGGCAAAACGGGGTCCTGAAAAGTTGATGGTATCAATTTCAAGCTGGTCTTTTTCAAGGTGGTCATACAGGTAACGCAACAATTTTTTAGGATCGGTGTATTTGTAATACGCTCCATAAATCAGGTTAACGCCCAATACGCCAAGGGTTTCCTGTTGCAACCGCGGATCGGTTTCCTTGAAACGGATGTGCAGGATGATTTCATTATAGTCTTCACCAGGCTCTAACTGGTATTTGATGCCTACCCAGCCGTGACCTTTGAATTGTTTGGCAAAGTCAATGGTCGCCACCGTATTGGCATAACTGAAGAAAATTTTGTTGGGGTGCTTTTCCCGGTCCAGACGTTTTTCGATAAGCTCGGTTTCGTGGGTAAGCATTTTTTTAAGCCTGCTTTCGGTTACGTAACGTCCGTCATCTTCAATGCCGTAAATCGCATCGCTGAAATCTTTGTCATAAGCAGACATGGCCTTTGCAATGGTTCCTGAGGATCCGCCAGACCTGAAAAAGTGCCTTACGGTTTCCTGACCGGCGCCAATTTCTGCAAAAGTACCGTATATATTGTCATTCAGGTTGATACGCAATGCCTTCTCTTTTAAGGAAGGGATGTGCTCTATCACCCTGTCGCCTTTTAGCTTTATGTTTAAATCTGAATTTGCCATAATGTTCTAATACATTGCAAAGTTAATAAAATTGTAGTGCCAACAAAAGAGAAATATTCCTATTTTTGTGGGAAGACTACATCATTACCAATTGTTACCCTGAATTTATCAAAAACCGTGCTAAATGAAAGTTTATTTTTTAGGAACCGGAACTTCCCAAGGCATTCCCGTCATCGGAAGCCATCATTCGGTTTGTAAAAGTGACGACCCTAAAGACAAACGATTGCGTGTTTCGGTCTGGATATCCGATGCTGATTTTTCGGTGGTGATTGATTGCGGACCCGATTTCCGCCAGCAAATGCTCACCTCAAACTGCCAGCAACTCGATGCGATTTTATTCACCCACGAACACGCCGACCATACTGCCGGGTTGGATGACATCCGTCCGTTTTATTTCCTACAGGGAAACATTCCTGTTTATGCCCACCAGCGGGTGCTCGAAAATTTAAAACGCCGCTTTGACTATATCTTTGAAACCGAAAACAAATATCCAGGGGCACCGGGTGTTGAAACATACGAAGTAACCAATGGCCAACCGTTTGCCATCAAAAACAAAACAATTGTCCCCATTAATGCCAAACACGGCAATTTGCAGGTATTTGGTTACCGGATTGGTGATTTTGCCTACCTGACCGATGTCAAAACCATTGACGAAACGGAAATTTTAAAACTTTCCGGAGTAAAAACCTTGGTTATTAATGCCTTAAGGGAAGAGCCACATCATTCCCATTTTAGTTTGCAGGATGCGTTGGATTTCATAACTTTGGTACAACCTGAAAAGGCCTATCTGACACACATAAGCCATATTTTAGGATTTCATGAAGCAGTGCAGAAAACCTTGCCGCAGAATGTTTTTCTGGCTTATGATAACTTAATAATCACGATTTAATATCTAAAAATGAAAAAGCAATTGTTGTTGTACCTTTTTATAGTGGCCGTTTTGATTAACGTGTTTACGTATATGTACTTTACCAAAAAAGAAGCATCTGAAAAAATACATGCTGAAAAAACAGTCAAAAAACTCCGGGATAGTGTCGTTGCAATGAATGACAGGATGTATGATGCCAATTATTTTTCGCTGGAGCAGAATGACAGGGCACAAAATTACTTTGAGCAGATTACGTATCAGGAGTTAATCCCGTTGGTAAAAAACGAATTACTCAGTTACAATGATGCCAATGAAGGGAATAAATTTGTCGATATGCCCAAAATTGGCGAACAAAAATTCATCATCAACAAAATAAAAGTACTCAATGCCCGTTGGATAATAGCCGATTTCAATAACGGACAGGTTTGGGGTGAAGTACTTTTGAAATACTTTGTTACTGAAGACAAAAAGGTCTCGTTCGAAATCATACAAACATTTTTTTATCCGGTAGAATAAAACCAAAAGAACCAATACAATCAAACGCCCATGTTAAAGAAAATACTACCCGCGCTTTTGGCAATGACCCTATTGATTTCCTGTAAATGGAGCGATGGGGAAGATGCCAAAAAAGAAGAAAATGCCAACAATGCCAAAGACGTTGTGATTGGTGGCGACAAAGACAAAGACGGCTGCCTGGCTTCGGCTGGTTATACCTGGTCGAAACTCAATAAAGAATGTGTCAGGGTGTTCAGCGGATTGCAATTGTTGCCGGTCGATAAAGCCAACTCAGAAGAAGATGATGCGGTGTTGGCGGCCTATGTGCTGTTTGACGAATCAGGTGACAATGCCGAATTGTTCCTGCCCAACGAAGACGAATCCGTACTGGTCAAACGTGCATCAGAAGGTAAACCTTGGGTTAATGGCGCGTGGGAATTGCTACCCTATAAAGGATATGTGCTTAAAAAAGACGGAAAAATATTGTTTGCCGGAGACGGCCAGATTGGCAACAAGGTGTCTGGCAGTGACGACAGCGAAGACGTGGCCCCATAAACCCAAAAAGGCTTCAGTTTAGCTTTTAGTTCGGTTGCGCTTGGTGTCAATCCTTTTTTATTCTTCCAACCAATTCCTGAAATCGAAAAAGTTTTGCGGGGCTACACCATGGCCAACCGGATATTCCTTATACACCACATTAATACCCAATTCCTGTAAAGCCGGAGCCGTTTTGCGTGCCCATTCCACCGGAATAACCTGGTCTACCGTGCCGTGTGAGGCAAAAACCTTGAGGTTTGAAAAGTCATTTTTGTCAAAGCCTTCTTTGGCCATTTCGGCATTCAGGTAGCCGCTCATGGCCACCACACGCTGTATTTTTTCGGGGTAGGAAAGCGCCACGGCATAACTCAGGATGCTGCCCTGGCTGAAACCGATAAGCGTTACCTTGTTTTTGTCTATCGGATATTCCGACAGCAATTCCTCAATAAACCCCGCAATCCTATCCCGCGAGGCTATTCCTTGTGCCACGTCTGAAAATTTGTTTTCATCCGCATCAAAATTAATCGCATACCAAGCATAGCTGCCGTACATCAGGTCATGTGGCGCACGGGCCGAAACTACATAATATTCATCAGGCAGTTCTTGTGCAAAAGAGAACAAGTCTTCTTCATTGCTTCCGTATCCATGCAACAGCAACAACAAGGGGTTTTTGTCGAGGATGGTTTTGGGTTCGCGGAGTAGGTAGTGTAAAGTCATTTTATGGTAAAGGTATTGATTTATCCGCCAATGCGGTTCTTTTCGTCTTCCACGCCTGTACTTCTGGTTCGGGCTTTCTTCACTTCGTCACGTCCGAAGTTGTAGCTCAGGCTGAAACGTACCTGACGGCTGTCGTTTCCTCCGTCTCCATATATAATGAAGTCTTCGGTTTGGTTTTCACCTTTCCAGGGCGAAGTGTACAAAATATCTGAAAAGGCAATACGGGCATTCAGTTTCTTGTTCAGGAATTTCTTTTGGAAAGCCAAATCCAGTGAACCTAAGCTATCCGTCCTGTAAGTTCCGCCCCAAACCGAGGGCGAATTGAACCAACCCGAGACTTCCATGGTAATCTCTGAAGGCAGGTTGAAGGTGTTCTGACCGAAAATATTCAAGGTTTCCTGGTTCAGGGAATTGAAGGAAGGGTCGGTAGCGATGTAACGGCTGTAAATACCACTGACATTTACATACACATTCCACCATTTGTTCACCTTGAAAGGATAGGAAACCCCCAAATTAAACACTTCGTTATCGGCCACATTTTTGCTGGTCAGGTAGCTGGAATCGCCATCTGCCACAGAAACCTGGGCAAAAAAGTCACGCACATAACTGTAGCTCAAGCTCGTAATCAATTTGTATTTAAAGGTGTGTGACAGCTTCAGGTTGTCGGTATATTGGGGTTGAAGGAATGGATTTCCCTGACTGTAGGACAAACCGTCCAATTGGTTCTGGAACGGATTCAATGACTGGTAACTCGGCCTTTCAATACGTCGGCTGTAAATCAGGGCGAGCGAATTATTGTCATTCATCGAATAGGTGATACCGCCACTTGGGAAGAAATCGGTATAATTCCTTTTAACCCTGGCGTTCGGAATATTTCCGGTAGCAATCAGTTTTCCGTCAGAATTCGTGTTTTCCATCCTGACCCCAAGCTGGATGTTGATTTTTTTGAAGTTGCGGTTGTAATTGGCATACAGCGCATTGATGTTTTCGGTAAAATTGAACTTGTTGCTCGCATCTTCATCGTAATCCGGCACGCCCGACGGATAAATGTACACATCAAAAACATTCTTTGTTTTAACCAGCGATGTTTTGAATCCTACACCCACTTTTCCCTTCAGCCATTTTTGCTCATAATCTCCTTTCAATGATGAAATGGCAATATCGATAGGGGTTCCCTGCGATTTTACCTGCACACTGTCAATGGCCGTTTCAGAGGGGTTATAATAGTTGTTGGGTTGGTAATTGCCGCGGTCACTGTTGAATTTCCCCAAATCAAGGTCAATGTTGAATGATTTTTCATTCTCGCCCTGGTATTTATAGTTCAGGTTGGTATACAAATTGTAGTTTTTGTTGTGTACATCGTTGCGGGAATTCAAAACTTTGGTAATGGTATTTGAATTCTGTTGCCGTATTGGGGTACGTGAGCTGCCGTTGTTATAGGCATTGTTGAAGTTTCCGGTCAGCACAATCCCAAAGGTGTTTTTGGTGTTGTGGTAATAATCATACCCTACTTTTAAATTGTTGGCATTGTTCTCGTAAATCGATTCCGATCTCGAATCGAACACTTTGCCATTCTGGAACCGGTTCAGGTTGATAAAGTTGTAACCCCGTCCGAAACGGTTGCTGTAATTGCCGTAAATATTGTTTTTCTTGTTTCGGTTGTTTACCGAAACCGAATTTACATAGGTTCCGAATTTACCCACATTCACGCCCGAAGAAATCGTTCCGTTGGTGCCGAAATTCTTGTTTTTCTTGAGTTTGATGTTGATGATGCCCGCATTTCCGGCCGCATCGTATTTGGAGGAAGGTTGGGTGATGATTTCTATGGCCTCAATATCGTTGGCCTGTATGGTTTTTAAATAATTGACCAGGTCTGAGCCACTCAGGAACGATTGCTTGCCGTCTATATAAATCAGCACGCCCGATTTGCCTTCCACCACCAGGTTGTCGTTGTTGTCGATGACTACGCCCGGGGCTTTCCGGAGTAATTCAAAGCCCGAGTTCCCTATGGCATTGATGGTATTTTCAATATTGAAAACCGTTTTGTCGGCCAAGACCTGTATCATCGGTTTTTCCTTTTTGACCACCACTTCAGAGAGTTGGGTAGTGGTTTCCTTAAGGCTGATTAACGGCAATTCAACATTTTCTGAAGTCACTGTAACTGACGGAAGGCTCACTTCCTCATAACCCATAAAAGAGGTCTTCAACGAATAGGTTCCCGGTTTGACGTTCTGGAAGGTGAATTTTCCTTCGGTATTGGTGATTTCGGCTTTGAGGAGTTTGTTTTCTGCAAACAGCAGTACCGAAATGCCGGCTGTTTTTTCGCCTTTTTCGGTGGCGACAGCACCATTTATTTTATACGATTGGGATTGTGAAGTAAGGCTGAAAAAAATAAGGAGTAAGGGTAAAAGTTGCTTCATTTTAAGATTTTTTCTATAAGAAGCGCAAAGGTAGGATTTGTTACAGGAAGTGCAGCCATTTTTGAAACAATTTTCCCAGCAGGGGCAAAGGAACTATTTCCCCTTTGGCCGCACTGAAAATACCATAGATGGTCAGGATGGAGATAAAAATCCACATGGGGGCAGCCACCATAATGCTTTCAAAATGACTGATGGAAACCCCCAGTATGATGAAAGTCAGGGTCAAACCCAAACCTTGGCGGATGTGGAATGAAGCAAATTTGTTTTTGAGGTCGCTGTTCATCGAAAGCGAAATGAGTGGGCCGACTATCAGGATGTAACTGATGATGGCGGCGGTTTTTCCTTCTTTGATTGTATGGGGTTCCATTTTATTTTACGACAGGATTAATTTTCCGTTGTTATAGATTCCGTATACCTTACCTTTCATCTTTTCACCGATAAAGGCGGAGTTTTTTGATTTTGACAGTATGTGTTCCGGAGTGAATTCCCACTGGACATCGGGCGAAAAAAGCGTGAAATTGGCCTGGTTTCCTTCAGAAATGCTTGGCTTTTTGAGTTTGAAAACAGCACGCCCTGAAGTCAGTTTCTCCACTATTTTTTCCATTGGCAATACCATTCCTAAGGCACCAAAAGCACTTTCAAGTCCAATCGTGCCGTTTTTGGCCAAGTCGAATTCCATTTTTTTGTGCTCGATATCAATCGGGTTGTGGTCTGAGGTGATGCAGTCTATTGTATCGTCCAGCACACCTGCAATCAAGGCTTGGCGGTCTGTCTCGGTGCGCAGTGGTGGGGTTATTTTATAGTTGCTGTCAAAGCCTTCCAGCTTTTCGTCAGTCAAAACCAAATGGTGCACGGCCACGCTACAGCTTACTTTAAGCCCTTTGGCTTTGGCGTTCCTGATGAGTTCCACCGATTTGGTAGTCGAAATGGTCGGGAGGTGCAATTGGCCTCCGGTGTATTCCAACAGAAAGAGGTTGCGCGCCACCATCAGTTCTTCCGCAAGGTTCGGGATGCCTTTCAGCCCCAAACGCGTCGAAACGATGCCTTCATTCACGACACCATTCCCGCTGATGTTTCCGTCCTGGCAATAAGCCACCACCAAACCGTCAAAATCCTGGGTGTATTGCAGGGCAATTTTCAACAGGTTGGCGTTGGTTGTATTCTTGTTGTAGTCGCCAAAAGCAACAGCTCCTGCATTTTTCATGTCAAACAATTCGGCCAGGTCTGTCCCTTCGCTGTTCTTGGTCATTGCCCCAATAGGGTACAGTTGGGTAGCTGTGTGGCCTCCTTTTTGTTTTACGAACTGTATCTGCGATTGGTTGTCGAGCACCGGGAAGGTATTCGGCTGTAGTGCAATGCCTGTAAAACCGCTATGGGCCGCCACGTTTAAGCCATTGGCAATGGTTTCGCGGTCTTCAAAACCGGGTTCACCCAAACAAACGCTGGTGTCGAACCAACCCTGCGAGAGGTGGAGTCCGTCCAATTCAATTTCGTTATAATGTTCAGTATGGGCCAAATCCGTACCTATTTTCTCTATTTTCCCATCCGATAGCTTTACATCAACCACTTGTTGGTGAAAAGGACTTTCCGGGTCAATAACCATAGCTTTCCTGATGATTAGGCTCATTTGACAAATTTTTGGATTAGTACTTCAAAGGTAATAAAAAGTAGGGCCAACAACACAAACCACTTCCAGATCTGGCTGTCGCTCCGGTCGGCCTGCAGGGTATTGAATACGCTTTCAATGTCACTGATTTCCTTGAAACCGTCGGCGATATTGCTGTTCTGGTTTTCGAGGTTGCTTTCACTTCTCAGGTAATTGAAACTGATGTTGTCTACTTTTTGTGCATTGTTGTATACGCCAAAATTTCCGGCTTCCTTCGGGTTGTCATTGAAAGTCAGTTTGACCTTGTTGTTCAAAATCTGCTGTACCGGTATGAATTCTTCCTTATTGGCGGCGTTGTCGTTTTTAATGGTTACGATCTCATCTTTAGATAAAAGCGTTTCAATGATAAACGGTTTGTTTTCTCCAATGGCAATCGCGTTCACACCAGTTTTTTGGGTGCTTTGCGCCATATTGTAAAAGGTAGGCACAATAAGCGGCGAATTCTGGAAATTACTGTTCACCTTGTTGAGGGGTGCTGCAAAAACATAAACCGTGGCAATGCCGTTTTGTACAGATGAAAGGAAAGGCGATTGGTCATTGTATCCCAAAACAGTAGGTGCAGCCGAGTTTAGGCTAAAAGAAGTTTTGGTATTCGGGTATTGGAAATTGGTCACTTTTTTGTCAAAAACCGTACTGTACAACGGGTGGCTGAAATTGATTTTGGTTACCATTTTTTCATTGCTCTCCAGGTCACTGAATTGGACGCTGCCAAAATTGGTCATCAGGGCATTCAGGTTGGCCACGCTGGCTTCTGCCGACGGGATGACAATCAGGTTGCCGCCTTTCTGCACGAACGATTTTAAGGTGGTCTGTAAGGCCTGTGGAATGTCTTTCAACTCATTCAACACAATCGCATCCTGCTTGTCGATGCTGTTGTAATCGAGCCCGCTGAGCGGATAATTCGCATAGTTGAATTCTTCGGCGGTATAAATACGGGAAAGGAAATTGCTTTTCTCCGGCTCGCCAATACTGATGACGTTGCTTTTTTCGGGTTTGGAGATGCTGAAATAATAAGTGTTGTCATAATCCAGCCCGTTGTCGGTGATGTTCACATAACCGTGAAAATCCTGTTTCGGGATGGTAAACTTGATTTCCTGTGTTTTTCCGCCAAGGCTGACCAGGGTTTTGGCCACCAATTTGTTTTGGTTGTATAGGGCAATCGGGATGTCTTCAAATTCACCTCCGAATGCTTCGAGTTTGACCCCGATTTCGTAAAATTTCTCCAAAGTCTGGTGGATGTAGACGCTGTCGATGGCGATATTTTTGGTCTGTTCGGCTTCGGGGATGACAAAATACAGGTTCTCGTTTTCGGTGATGCCTTTTAATTGATCCTGTGGAACGCCAACCGCGTCAGTAATGATGACAATGTCTTTCCTGAAAGCGGTTTTGTGTGCTTTTATTTTGGCCAGTACTGCGCTGAGCTGGAAAGGGGTGGCGCTGTATTTCAGGTCCTGTAAATCACGTTGTACTGATTTGATATCGGTATTCCAGAAATTATCTGAGGAAGTAACCAACGAAAAAGTCTGGTTTTCGGGTGTGTGTTCGAGCAAATCCTGTATGGCCCTTTTGAGCAGTTCGCCTTTTTTTCCTTTGGCCTGCATGCTGAACGAATTGTCGAGCACAATATACATCTCGTTGTTGGCATTCTTGCTGTCTTTGGCCTTGAAAAAAGGCTGTGCAAAAGCCAATATCAGCGCGGTGAGCAGCAACATTCTGGTGGCCAGCAATAAATATTTCTTGATTTTGGAACTTTTGCGGGTTTGTATCGAAAGTTCCTTCAGGAATTTGACGTTGGTGAAAAGTTCTTTCTTGAACTTCCGCAACTGAAAGAGATGCACCAGGATTGGGATAACCAACAAAAAAAGAAAGTAAAGAATTTCCGGGTGTTTGAACTGCATTTCTTCTAAAGATTTACCTCACATGGGGCGATGCGTCAAAAGTAATGAAAAAAACTTTCATACAAATGCATTGCCGATGATTTACGAATTTCTTATGAAAGTTTTAAGGCACTCACTTATTCTTCCGCTTTGCCGCCCTTTTCTTTTCCACACCACGGTTGGTAGGCTTGGTTTTTCTCGGTTTGGTTTTTCCGGGCCCACCCAAGTTGACTTTTTTGTTTTTGGCCGACTTTTCGTGAAAAGCTTCCCCTCCTTCTTTTTTAGGGCGTTTGAGCAGTTGCTTGACCTTCTTTTTGTCTTTTTCAAATTCCAGCAAACGCGTGGCTATTTCCACATTCTCAGGAATCGGGAGGATGGTGATTTCTTTTTCCATCAGCATTTCGGCCTCAATCTGTATTTCCTCTTCATGCGGGGCGATGAAACTAATGGCAATACCGCTTTTGTCGGCACGTCCGGTCCGTCCGATACGGTGGATATACTGTTCCGGGATATCCGTGAATTCAAAATTGATCACATGCGAAATGTCTGAAATATCCAATCCTCGGGCCATGACATCAGTGGTCACTATTCCACGGATTTCCCCAGCCTGGAAAGAAGCCATCGTATTCAAACGGTAATTCTGTGACTTGTTGGAGTGGATGACCCCGAACTGCTCCCCAAAATCTTCCTCAAGGCTATTGGCAATGAGGTCAACTGATTTTTTGTTGTTGGCAAAAACCAAGACACGTTCGAGGCTTTCGTCTTGTAACAGGCCCTTAAGCAGGTTGAGTTTGGTCAGGAAATTGGGGGTAAAATAAGCGAGTTGTTCAATTTTTTCCAAAGGTGTCCCAGAGGCGGCCAAGGAAACTTCCACCGGAAAATCAAAATAATCATCGAGCATTTCATCGACCTCTTCGGTCATCGTAGCCGAAAACAAGATGTTCTGGCGTTTGTTTTTCAGCATGGCCAAAATGGCCGTGACCTGTGTGCGGAAACCCAGGTTCAGTATTTCATCAAACTCGTCAATGACCAGTTTTTGTATGGAATCAAAACGCACCACATTGTCGAGAGCCAAGTCCATCGTCCGTCCGGGTGTACCGACCAAAATATCAATTCCTTCACGAACCGCAGTTTTTTGGGTATTGATGTTGACGCCGCCGTAAATTCCGAGCGTCCTTACTGACATGTGTTCGGTCAGGCTGTTGATGACATCCACTATCTGCACCACCAGTTCCCGGGTAGGTACCAAAATGACAATGCGGGCCGAATCAGTCCTTTCAAATTTCCATTGTTTCAACAAGGGAAGGAGGTAGGCCAGGGTTTTTCCGGTTCCGGTTTGGGCTATCCCCATTACATCCCTTCCGGACAGGATTACAGAAAACGATTTTTCCTGGATGGGGGTAGGTGTGGTAAGCCCCAATCCGTCGATGGCTTTTTGTAATGATTTCGGAAGGTTGAATTGTTCAAAAGTGCCCATAAGTATATAATTTAACGTCGTCCTTTTTTGCCTGAAGCCCAAAGGAGCCGCAAAGGTAAGCAATTCTTACGGGAGATGGCGAAATCGAAACAAATCGTTTTTTCGTAAGTGTTTGTAATGGAATTTGTATTTTTGAATCATTAAAAACCCACAGCATGAAAATTGTCATTTCGCCGGCCAAATCGCTCAACCTTGAATCAGCATTGCCGTTTGATACCTTTAGTGAACCCCAATTCCTCAAACAGGCCACGACCATACAACGTACCCTCAAAAAGAAGAAACCGAAAGCCTTGGCCAAATTGATGGCTATTTCAGACAAACTGGCCGAACTCAACTGGCAGCGCAACCAAGATTGGCACACGCCGTTTACCACAGCCAATGCCCGCCCGGCTATTTATACCTTTGACGGCGATGTGTATACCGGTCTCGATGCTTACACACTGAATGAAAGCCAATTGGAAGTGTTGCAGGACAAACTCCGCATTTTGTCGGGCCTTTACGGATTGCTGAAACCACTCGACCTGATGCAGGCCTACCGACTCGAGATGGGTACTGATCTTCCCATTGGCAAAAACAAAAACCTCTATGAATTCTGGAAGAAAACCCTCACCAAACAATTGAATGCGGAACTCCAAAAAGGCGAATTGTTTATCAACCTGGCCAGCAATGAATACTTCCATGCGGTCGATGCAAAGGCATTGAAAGTACCGGTCATCACTCCGGAGTTCAAGGATTACAAAGACGGGAATTTAAAAATGATCAGTTTTTTTGCCAAAAAGGCGAGGGGGATGATGGTGCGTTACATTATCGATACCAATGCAGTCACCATCGAAGACCTCAAAGGGTTCAACTATGAAGGGTACCGCTTTGATGCCAATTTAAGCAGCGGCAACAAATTGGTTTTTACACGCTAATTTACACGTAAAGGTATTCCTGGTATTCCCTTATGGTTTCACGGGTCGCCTTGCGTTGGTCACGGGAGAGTTCGCGCATGGCTTCAATGCCTTTTTTGGCACAGCGTTTTACCTTTGACATTTTGGAAGTGAATTCGAGGAGTCGGTTGGCATCTTCAGGCGTGAGTCTGGATTTGATTTCTTCGACAAATTCACTGAACTCATTTACCACCTGACGGTTTTCGTCATAATCAGATTTCAGGTCTTGCAGCAGTTCTTCAATTTCTTCTGAAATATCGTTGCTGATGGCCTCGCTTTTTTTGCAAAGGTCGCTGATGATTTTCTTCTCATTGTTGCCAAAAAGTCCCATAACACTGATTTTAAGTTATTATTCCGTTCCGTTTCAACCAAATTTAAGCAATTGTTGCTTAAGTTGATTCAAATTGTTAATAACTTGTAAATTAGTTAATTAATGCATGGCTTCACTCGGGTCTACCTTGTTTTTTCCTTTCTTGATGAGGAGGATTACCGGGATGCAGATCAGGAAAAGAATCCCGAGATACAGGAACACATCCATATACGAAAGTACGGTACTTTGCTTGGTCACGCTGAAGTCAATGACCTTGTAGGCTTTCTGAAGGGCCACTTCCGGGGAAAATCCTTTGGCAATAAACCCACGCTGTAAAGCGTGCAAACGATCCTGAACTATGGTTTTGGTCGGGTCAAGATGCGAAATCAGGTTAACGCGGTGTTCCTGTCCGAAACGGGCCAGGAAGGTCGTAATGATGGCAATACCGAAAGAACCACCCAATTGCCGCATCATTCCGGTAAAAGCAGCCCCTTCGCCTATGCTTTTTCCGGAAAGGGAAGAAAGCGACAAAGTGGTAATCGGCACAAACAACAATCCCAAGCCGACGCCTCTTAAAATAAGCGGCCAGAACAAATGTTCTTCGCCCGTATCCGGCGTCATTTCAATGTGCATCCAATAGGCAAAAAAGAAAAAAATCAAAAAGCCTACCGCTACCATGTACGCCTGTGGGATGCCCCGCTGGATCAACCGTCCGATTATCGGCATCATGAACGCGGTCATCAGCGAACTCGGTATGAGCAACATTCCGGCCTGTGTGGCTGTCCAGCCCAGTATAGATTGGGTATACAACGGGATGATGAAAGTCGAGCCATACAAACCGAAACCCAAAATAAAACACATCAAAACACCCACACGCAGGTTGGCATCTTTGAGTACCTTGAGGTTGACAATCGGGAATTGATAGGTCAATTCACGCCAGATGAAGAAAAACAAGCCGAGAAAGCTGATGACACTTAAGCGCACAATCCAGGCATCATTGAACCAATCGTCCTGTTGGCCGTGTTCGAGTACGTATTGCAGTGAGCCTATAAAAGCCGAAAGCAAAACAATCCCTATCCAGTCCACCTGGTTGGCTTTGAGTTTTTCGCCATATTTCGGGCTTTTTACAAACGATAAGGTCAGCAGGGTGGCAATCACCCCAATCGGGATGTTGATGTAAAAAATGTAAGGCCACGAATAATGGTCTACCAGATAGCCTCCCAAAGGCGGGCCAAGGGTAGGGCCGACGATTACCCCCATCCCG
The DNA here is from genome assembly GCA_964642945.1 of uncultured Flavobacterium sp. Lineage (GTDB taxonomy): Bacteria > Bacteroidota > Bacteroidia > Flavobacteriales > Flavobacteriaceae > Flavobacterium. Next base: position 13,361 of record CAZXRX010000054.1, read on the forward strand.
TAAATGGCTTGTGCCATCCCGCGTTTTTCCACCGGATAACTTTCGGTAATGATGGTTTGTGCCGTTACCAGCAAAGCCCCGCCGCCCAATCCTTGTATGAAACGGAAAGCCACAAGTTCCCAAATCGTGCTGGCGTTGCCGCACATGAAGGAAGCCACGGTAAATATCATGATAGAGGCGGCAAAATAATTTTTCCTGCCAAATTGTTGCGACAGCCAACTCGTCATCGGAATGACGATTACATTGGCAATGGCATAGGCGGTAATGACCCAGGCGACGTCGGTCAGGGTGGCGCCCAGGCTGCCACGCATGTTGTTCAGTGCGACATTCACGATGGTCGTGTCTACAATTTCAAGCAGGGCGCACAATACGGCCGTGATGGTAATGATTACTCTTCTGAAGCCGTATTCCACTAAGTCATTCTGTACTACCGTTGCTGCTGCCATATTCTAGCTTTCTGTTTTCTTTATTTTAAAATCACATCTACATCGGCATTCATACCCGAACGCAGCAGCTGCAGTTTTTGTTTGTCATTGCTGTTGGTGAAATTGATCCGTACAGGCAAGCGTTGCACCGTTTTTACGAAGTTGCCACTGGCGTTGTCTGGAGGCAGCAAAGAAAATTTAGAACCCGTTGCCGGTGAAAACGAACTGATTTCGCCTTCAAATTCAGTACCCGGAAAGGCATCGATTTTGAGTTTTACCTTTTGCCCGATGCGCATTTTATCGAGTTGGGTTTCCTTGAAATTGGCTACGACCCAGGTTTCCTGGTTGTTGATGATGTAAAATACCGACTGCCCGGTTTGTACCAATTGGCCAGGCTGTATGTCTACCGCACCGACCTGTCCGTCAATAGAGGCCGTGATGACCGTATAACCCAGGTTCAGCATCGCTGCATCGAGTTGGGCTTTGGCCCGTTTGGTATTGGCGTCGGCCACCGAAACCTGTTTGGTGCTGACGTTGGTTCTTGCCGAAGCCACTGTTTGCTGGAAACGGGAGGCTTTCTGTTGGTCCTGTAAAATTTCCAGTTGGCTCTGTGCTTCCTGTTTGGCGGCTTCAGCCTGTTCAAACTGCTGTTTGGTGATGGAATGGTTTTTATACAGGTTGCTGTACCGTTCAAAATCGTTGGTGGCACGACGCAGCCTGATTTTTGCCGTTTCGATGTTGCCCTGTGCCGACTGTACGTTGGCTTCAGATACCGAAACCCCGGCCTGTGCGGTACCGATATCGGCCCGGGCCACTTCATAGCTGTTTTCGGCAGCGGCCAGTGCTGCTTTGGCTTCCTCCACCTTGACCAGGTAATCACTGTTGTCGATGATGAAAAGCGTATCGCCTTTTTTTACCTGCTGGTTGTCTTTCACCATTACTTTGGTGATGTATCCGGAAACCCGCGGGATGATGGGGTTCATTTTTTTGACGACCTGTGCGTCATCGGTCGTTTCGTGCGACAGCGAATGGATGTATTTGTAACCGCCGTAGGTAAGGCCCAACACGAGCATTACTATGAATATCAGGGTGAATTTTTTATTGGTTTTTGTAGCTGCCATAATCTTATTTTTGGTTTTGGGTAATGTTCAGTGAAGTAATCAGTTTTCCGGATGCAAATTGGAGTTCGTAGTATTTCTGCGCGATGTCTGCCTTTGACAGGGCCTGGTTGATTTTGGCCTGCAACTGTCCGTAATCGGCTTCGAGCAAATCATTGGTGGTCGAGAGGCTGTTGTCGTATTTGTCTTTTACAATTCGGTAATTTTCATCGGCTTGTTCGACAGCCTTGTCATATACGCTGCCTTGTTTGACCGAGAGCGTGTAGTTTTGACCGGCTTCAAAAATTTCTTCTTTTACTTTGTCGTTCATCAGGCTTACAGCCAATTCGGCTTCTTTGGCCTGGCTTTGCGCCAACTTCACCTGTTTGCCGTTTTTGAAGAGCGACGACAAATCATACGAAACACCAACGCCTACATTCATGGCATTGGTCACCGACAGCACATTGCCCAGCTCCATGGCGATGTAGCCACCCGACAAAGACAGTGCAGGGTAGTAGTTGCCCTTGGCGATGCTGATGTTGGTTTCCGCTGCCGATTTTTTCAGTTCGAGCGCCTTTAAATCATTCCTTTCGCCGGCTGTAGTATTGGTACTGTTGGCTATTTCTTTTTTGATGGCTTCAATATCGATGGCGATTTCTGTGCCTTCAGGCAAATGCAACAAGGTGACCAGTTCGTGGTTGGCCACGGCGGTATTCTTGATGGCATTTTCGAGCGCCAGGGCCACATTTGATTCCTGCAATTGGGCTTTCAGTAAATCGTTCCGGGCAATCAGGCCGTTTTGTTCCATGGCCGAAAAATCATTTACACGCTGTTGGGCCGTTTTTAAATTGTCTTTTATCAGTTCGGTCATTTGTTGTGCTTTGTATAACCCGGCGAAGAGTTCCACCACACGCAGTCCGATTTGTTCATTGGCGTGCTTTTCAGAGAACTTTTCAGACTCATAGATACTCTGGGCTACCTTTATTGAGTTTTTGATTTTAAAGCCGTTAAAAACAGGCATGCTGGCGTTGAGTTGTCCCAAAAGCAAATGATCAGCCTTGATGGGTTCACCATTACCGCTGTTGTTGCTGCTTCCTGATTGGAAATTCGAACTCACATCAGCACCCGACAGGAATAGGTATTGTCCTGAAGCCTTGAGGTTCGGGTATTGGTTGTTTTTGGCTACATCCCATTGCAGTTTGGAACTGGCCGTCTTGGTTTTGGCCAATCCGGCTTCGGTACCGTTTTCCAAAGCCAGGGTAATGGCTTCCTTGAGGGTAAGCAGTTTTTTGGAGTCGGGCTGGTTGTTGCCGACAGGATTTTGCGCCTGGCCTTGCATTACAAACAAGACCATGACTAGAGGCAGTAGGTTTTTAATCAGCATAAACTAAGAGTGCTTTGATGGTTTTTTGTACGTGGGCGGTAAGGTCATTGAGCACATAATGCTCAAAATCTTCCTCGGTTTGAAGGTTCATGAGGGTCTGGAAGTATTTTTTGTTCATGTTGAAATGAATAATACTTCCTATGATGATGGTCGGCAACAGGGCCACATTGATGTTCGGTTGGAAAAAGCCTTGTTCTTGACCTTCGGCAATAATGTTTTCCAGCAATTTGAGGTTGTTGTTCTTGACCTCCATAAAGGCGTCGAGGTTCATTTCGCGTTTTTTGTTGGAAAGCTCAAAATGCAGGATGTGATACATAAATCGGTTGCTGTTCACCCGTTGGATGTAATACGCAACCAGCTTGTCTACTTTTTCAAGGGGGGAGATGTTTTCCTGGTATAGGTTTTCAAGTTCCAGGCGCATTCCTGAAATGCGGTAGAGTACCAAGGCTTCCAATAGTTTTTCCTTTGATCCGAAATAATACGAAATCATTGCAATGTTGATATCGGCTTTTTTGGCAATCTCCCTGATGGAGGTGCCGTCAAAACCAACTTCGGCAAACAGCCTTTCGGCCACCAGCAGGATTTCAATTTGTTTGTCGTTGAATTCAGTCATGGGTTTGTAATGATAATTCTGAGGACAAAGTTAAACAATCGTTTAAATTAAACGTTTGTTTAATTGAATTTTAACACTTTTTTGACACCATAAAGCGCGATAGAGGATATCTATATTG
>CAZXRX010000055.1:0-16176 GCA_964642945.1 uncultured Flavobacterium sp.
GTGGAGCGGCGAGGACTTGCAGCGTACAGCCCGACGGCGCGACAGCTCCTGATAGGAAATAGCAGGTGGATGCGCCGGCACGCCCACACAAGGCATAGCCGAAAACTGAGCGAAGCTAAAAAAAAGCAACTTCCTAAGAAATTGCTTTGTCTTTTAACCGTGGATGGTTTCAGATTTGCCGTAATTGGTGATGAGTTCGCCTTCAAATTCGAGCCATTCCTTCCAACGTTTGTCTACATCTACTTTTTCGGCATATTGGCGTGCAAAACCCAAAAAGGTGGTGTAATGTCCGGCTTCGCTAATCATGAGTTCTTTATAGAATTGGGCGAGTTCGGGGTCTTGAATGTTTTGTGACAACACCTTGAACCGTTCGCAACTCCGGGCTTCAATCATGGCGGAAAACAGCAAGCGGTCTATGAATGCATCGTTGCGGCTGCCATCTTTTTTGAGGAATTTGACCAATTCGTTGACATAATGGTCTTTTCTTTCGCGTCCCAAAGTCAAACCGCGTGCCTTGATGATGTTATGCACCATTTGAAAATGTTCGAGTTCTTCCTTGGCAATTTCCAACAATTCGGTCACTAATTCTTCATGTTCAGAATTGTGGGTGATGAGTGTAATCACATTGGTTGCCGCTTTTTGTTCGCACCAGGCGTGGTCGGTGAGGATTTCCTCGATATTTCCTTCTACAATGGTCACCCATCTTGGGTCGGTTTTCAATTTTAGGCCTAACATTTTGTTTGCTTTTTATGGTGTTGTAAAATTAAATCTTTTCTTTGTATCCGTAACCAAATTATGCAAAATTCCACCAAAATACTCTTCATTGGCTTTGTCTGGCCCGAACCCAAATCGTCGGCTGCCGGATCCAGGATGATGCAGCTAATAGGCCTGTTCCAGGATAATGGCTTTGATATTACATTTGTTTCCACGGCGCAAAACCTGGAATTTTCGGAAGATTTGGCAGCACTAGGAATTAAAACCACCACCATTGAACTGAATTCGTCCACCTTTGATGATTTTCTCAAGGAATTAAACCCAGACATCGTTTTATTTGACCGTTTTATGGTTGAAGAGCAATTCGGTTGGCGTGTGACAGAAAGTTGTCCGAACGCCCTTAAAATACTCAATACGGAAGATTTGCATTGTTTGCGTCAGGCACGGCAATTGGCAGTGAAGGAAAACAGGGTATTAGTTCCTGATGATTTGTTTTCGGATACCGCCAAAAGGGAAATTGCCTCTATATTGAGGTGTGATATGTCGCTGATGGTTTCGGAATATGAAATGGAATTGCTGCAACAGCATTTTAAAATGGAAAAGCAATTGCTCTTTCACTTGCCATTGTTTGCTGAAAAGTTAAAAGATTTGCCTGCTTTTGAAAACCGAAAGGATTTTGTTTTTATTGGCAATTTCCTTCACGAACCCAATTGGGATGCCGTGAAATACCTTTCGGAAATCATCTGGCCCTTGATTTATCCTCAGTTGCCGGAGGCCAAAATGTTGGTGTATGGGGCCTATCCGTCACAGAAAGTGTTGGAACTGCATAAGCCCAAAAATAATTTTCATGTGATAGGAAGGGCTGAAGATGCCTTAAAAGTGGTTTCAAAAGCGCGTGTGGTTTTGGCGCCGCTGCGTTTTGGAGCCGGAATCAAGGGCAAATTATTGGAAGCCATGCAATGCGGAACGTCCAGTGTGACTTCTTCTGTCGGGGCCGAAGCCATGCCAGGCGATTTGGATTGGAACGGATTTATAAAAGACCATCCTGATGATGTAGCAGCAGCGGCAATTTTATTATACAATGACCAAAAACTTTGGCAGCAATGCCAAGAGAACGGTTTTTTTATTTTGGAAAAAAGATATAAGAAATCACTTTTTGAAGCACCTTTTATGGCGAAGATTGACTTGCTTATGGAGCATCTGGAAAGCCACCGCAAAGCCAATTTCTTGGGTGCCATGCTCCAACACCATTCACTGGCAAGTACCAAATACCTGTCGAAATGGATAGCCGAAAAGAACAGCAAATAAAAAATCCCGCTTGAGAACGGGATTTGTATTTTAAAAAAGTTTGCTTTAAGCCAGCATGGTTACCGGGTTTTCCAGGTAAGTGCGAAGGGTTTGCAGGAATTGTGCTCCTGTTGCGCCGTCAACTGTTCTGTGGTCACAGGCCAGTGTTACTTTCATGGTGTTGCCCACTACAATCTGTCCGTTTCTTACCACCGGTTTTTCAATAATCGCTCCTACCGAAAGGATGGCAGAATTCGGTTGGTTGATGATGGATGTGAATTCGGTGATGCCAAACATGCCCAAGTTGGAAACGGTAAACGTGCTGCCTTCCATTTCGGCCGGTTGCAGTTTTTTGTTTTTCGCCCTTCCGGCCACGTCTTTGACATTTCCGCCAATTTGTGAAAGGCTCATTTGGTCAGCAAATTTCAGGACTGGAACGACCAAACCGTCTTCGACAGCCACAGCCACGCCAATATTAACATGGTGGTGAATGGTTATCGCATCGTCTGCCCATTGGGAATTGACCTGCGGATGTTTTTTGAGTGCCATGGCGCAGGCCTTGATGACCATGTCATTAAACGATACCTTGGTATCAGGGATGGTATTGATGGTTGCGCGTGATTTGATTGCCTCGTCCATCGCTACTTCAATAGTCAAATAATAATGGGGTGCAGTGAAAATCGATTCCGACAAACGTTTGGCAATGACCTTACGCATGGTCGAGTTCGGTATTTTTTCAGAAGCGGTTTCGCCGGCCGGTACAAATGGCCTGACTGCAGCTTGGGTTGACTGTTGGTTTTCGGTTGCCGGTTGCGCAGCAGAATTGGAAGCCGGTGCCGAAGCGGTATAGTTTTCCACGTCACTTTTAATAATTCTTCCATTTTCGCCCGAACCTTTTACCTGGGCAATGTTGATGCCTTTGTCTTTGGCAATTTGCCTGGCCAATGGGGAAGCAAATATTCTTCCGTTGTCAGTAATTGGTTGCTGGCTTTCGGTTGCCGGATTTTGGTTGTCAGTTGTCGGTTTTGCTTCCGAAGTGCTTTCGGTTGGTTTTGTTACTGCATCTTTTCCGAAGTTTTCCGCAACACCTGCAATGTCTGTTCCTGCAGGGCCGATAATCGCCAACACACTGTCTACCGGGGCAGATTCGCCTTCGTTGATGCCGATGTACAACAAAGTTCCTGCATTGAATGATTCAAATTCCATGGTGGCTTTATCGGTTTCGATTTCGGCCAGGATGTCGCCTTCCTTTACTTCATCGCCCACTTTTTTGAGCCAAGTGGCCACCGTTCCGGTAGTCATGGTGTCACTCAACCGTGGCATGGTGATGACTTTTACACCCGTTGGTAAAGTTGTTGGTTGTTGGTTGTTGGTTGTTGGTTTGGAATCTGTTTCAGAAGATGCTTTGGTAGTGTCTTCAGCAGTTTCATTCTTGGATGTAGTCTCAGGTGCTTCTTCTGTTTTTGCTCCTGAAAGCAAACCGGAAATGTCTTCACCTTCTTTTCCGATGATGGCCAAAAGGGAATCAACAGGGGCAGATTGCCCGGCTTCAATCCCGATATGCAATAAGGTTCCGGAATTGAATGATTCAAATTCCATGGTGGCTTTGTCGGTTTCAATTTCGGCCAAAATATCACCTTCCTTAACGGTGTCACCTACTTTTTTGAGCCAGGTGGCCACTGTTCCTTCTGTCATGGTATCGCTCAGGCGCGGCATTTTTATTACTGTAGCCATAATTATAATCTGTGAGGGATGAAAGGATAGTTTTCTTGTTCGTAAACCACATCGTACAATTGCGGTGCTTCCGGAAATGGCGAATCTTCGGCGAATTTTTCGCATTCATCCACCAGGTCTTTTACCCTTTGGTCGATGGTTTCTATTTCAGCGTCAGTGGCGTATTTTTTCTCCTTGATAATGTCAAGCACTTGTGTAATAGGGTCTATTTTTCTGTATTCTTCCACTTCTTCCTTGGTTCGGTACAATTGGGCATCAGACATCGAATGTCCGCGGTAACGGTATGTTTTCATTTCCAAAAAGGTGGGTCCGTCACCACGACGGGCACGGTCAATAGCTTCCTGCATGGCTTCGGCTACTTTCACCGGATTCATTCCGTCTACCGGACCACAGGGCATTTCATAACCCAAGCCCAGTTTCCAGATGTCGGTATGATTGGCTGTTCTTTCAACTGAGGTTCCCATAGCATAGCCATTGTTTTCGCAGATGAATACCACCGGAAGTTTCCACAGCATGGCCATATTGAAGGCTTCATGAAGTGACCCTTGGCGGGCGGCACCGTCACCAAAATAGGTGAGGGTTACCCCTCCGGTATTGAAATATTTGTCGGCAAAGGCCATTCCGGCTCCTACCGGTATCTGTGCGCCCACAATTCCGTGGCCGCCAAAAAAACCGTGTTCTTTTGAAAAAATATGCATCGATCCACCCATTCCTTTCGAGGTTCCGGTAACTTTCCCGTACAATTCGGCCATCACTTTTTTCGGGTCAACACCCATGGCAATCGGCTGTACGTGGTTGCGGTAGGCGGTAATCATTTTGTCTTTTGACAAGTCCATAGCATGGATGGCACCCGCTAAAACAGCTTCCTGTCCGTTGTACAAATGCAAAAAGCCCCTTACTTTCTGTTGGATGTAAACGGCGGCCAATTTGTCTTCAAATTTTCTCCAAAACTGCATTTCCTCATACCATTTAAGGTAAATTTCTTTGGTAATTTCTTTCATCTTTATGCTCGGATTGCTAGGGTTTGTTTTATAAAAAATGTACTGGAAATGCAAAAGTAAGGTTTTGCCTGAACAAGTAAAAATTTATAGTATTAAAATATCGCTTACAAAGAGGTTTTGTCGAACGAAAGCGGCAACAGGTTGTTGATGGAATTGGATTTGTAAATCTCACCAGATTCCCCCATAAAGTAAATCTCGATGGGCGTGTCCTGTTTGAATTCGTATTCTGCAATCGATTGACGACACGCGCCACAAGGGGGAATAGGAGAGAGGGTTGGGTTGGTGTCTGAGGCGGCGGTGATGGCCAGTTTCAGGATTTTTACATTGGGGTAAAGGGCACCGGCCTGGAAAATAGCTACCCTTTCGGCACATAATCCTGACGGATAGGCGGCGTTTTCCTGATTCGACCCCACTACGGTTTTTCCGTTTTCCAACAAAAGTGCGGCACCTACCCTGAAACGGGAATAGGGCGCATAGGCATTTTTGCGTGTTTCCACGGCCTGTTGCATCAAAGATTGTATGTCTGCCGGCAAATCGTCAATTTTGCTGTAAACTGCTATGGTAGTGTTGATGGTAATTTCTTTCATGTGGCTTTTCATTCGTTATAGGGGAAAAAAAATCCAAATTCCGGTAAGAATTTGGATTGTTGTTTAATTCATGTTATCCTAGTAGTCTTCATATTTGTCACCAAAATTAAACGACAGGGAGAACCGTAAAGTGTTTTCCAATGGGTTTTTCACTTTTGAGGCTGAGAACAGGTAAGATACGTCTACCTTGACTACATTGTATTTGAATCCGGCACCCAATGAAAAGAATCTTCTGGCACCTTTTAAAGGGCTTTCATTGAAATAACCCACACGCAAGGCAAAAGACTCCTGGTACATGTATTCAGCACCGACCGAATAAGTGAATTCTTTCAACTCTTCGCTGAATCCGCCCGGCGCATCGCCGAATGATTTGAACATCCCGGATACCCAGCCAATTTTCCTGTAATTGTCATTGTTGATATCTCTGGCCGTCCTGATTTCAGTTGCGTCAATGGTACCGTTGCCGTCGATGTCGATATATTCAGGGTCTTGTGGAGTTGGTACCAACAGTTTGGCAAACTCGACACTGGCAGATACTTTATTGTATTCGTCAAGGATGAAATCAAAAGCACCTCCCAAACGCATGTTGGCAGGTAAAAAGTTGGAATTTACATCGTTCTGGTCGTTGTCATAGCTGATTTTTGGTCCCATATTTTGGAAATTGAAACCCAAACGGTATTTTCCGTTGAAGCTGTTGAAGGCGATTTCTTCTGACTGGAAATAACCCGCCACATCAACCGCAAAAGTGCTCGCAGGTTTTGCATCAGTAGTGGCATCGGCAATTTTCAGGTTCGAACGGATGTACCTTCCGGCAACAGCCATAGAAAAGGAATTACTCAGTTTAAGGGAATAGGAAGCGTCAAAAGCCAATTCGTTTGGTTTAACCACATTGGCCTGGTCATCAAAATTTTGTCTCAATTCGATTTCGCCCAATCCGAAATAACGCAGGCTTACCCCAAAGGCACTCCTTTCGCTGAAACGGTTGAAGAAATTTACCTGACCCAACGAAATGTCGTTTACCAACTGGGTTAGGTAAGGGGTATAGCTTACGGAAAAACCGTATTTGTCATTGGCAAAGGCATATTTGGCAGGATTCCATTGTTGTGAATAATTATCGGCAGTAGTGGCTACTCCTTGGTCTGCCAAGCCTGCAGCACGGGCATCAGCGGCAATCAATAAAAAAGGAACACCGGTGGTAATCACCCTGTCGACTTCTTCCTGTGCATGAATGGTTTGGATGGTTGTGACTAGGAATAATAGTAAAATTGAAATCTTTTTCATTTTTGGAATTTAAAAAATATAATTAACAAATATAGTATTTTATTAGAGGATTACAAGTTTTTCGATTTTTTCTGATTTTTCATTGGTAAGGGTAGACCTCACTGTGAGCTTGTAAATGTAGACGCCTTTCCCGATTTTGTCTCCGAAATCGTCTTTGCCGTCCCAGGCAATTTCCCTGGAGAGGAAGCCATCGGTAATGACGCTTTGGTTGATGGTCTTTACGATTTTTCCTGTGATGGTAATGATTTGTACCTGTACGTCCAGCGGCTCAAAAGGCCGGTTGTGCGAAAACCAGAATTGGGTATAATTGACAAAAGGGTTCGGGTAATTGAGTACGTTGCTTAGGGTAACACTTTCATCACCTACCACCACAAACTGGATTTCTGCCGAAATAAAATTGTTGTATACGTCCCATGCCTTGAAGGTAATGGTGTGTAGGCCCAATGCGAGGTTCCTGAACGGGAAACGGATTTTTCCTTTGGTAAAGTCGTCGAGTTCGGTTTCGTAATAATCGTTCAGGATGTACGGATTGGTTTCATCCCCGTCGAGGATGGCTACGATGTCGTGGCCTATTCCACTGGCGGTATTGATGCCGTGTTCGTCTTCAAGAAAAGCAAGAAAGTAGGGTGATTCGTTGGTGATGCCGCCATTGACGAAAGACTCATCGTTCATGTACAAACGTACTTTGGGCGCAGTAACATCGGCCACGGCACTGGTGTTGATGCCGCCTATTTTTATGTCAGTATTGTAGCCGGTTTTGTCGAGTAAAATCTGGTTGCGTTTGGTGTAAAAACTCACCCTTCCGTTGCCCACCGGTATCTTGATGTCTCTCGGGACTACAAATCCGAACTCAAATTCACCGCCATTTACAGAAGCATTCCCCCTGAATATGGTTTCGCCCAGGTTGTCAAAAGTCATTGGCGGGCTGAAGTTGTCGTTATTGAAAGTGGTTTTGTTGTAATTTTTATCGAAGACATTTACAGCCAGTTCTCCCATGTAATTTGACATGAGGTTGCCTGCTTCATCCTGTACTTCACCCGAAAGTTTTACGTAAGCCAAAGCCTGTAAATCTGAAACGGGTTGGGTAATGGGCACATCGTTTACCTTGGTGAGTACCACCCTTTGTTTCGGGATGGAAAGCATCACGGCAGGGTCACCAATAAACAATGCTACTTTGGTGTTCTGGTCATTGCCGCTTTGCGCTTTCGAAACCCGTAACACTTCGGCCATCGAATTATAGGGTTGTGTGCCGAGCGAATACATGTTTTTGGTAATGTCTTTGTTGAATTGCAAAGCATACCCAATCGAACGGGTCGTAGTAATCATGGCAATGGCGCCTCCTCGCGGATTCAGGTAGGTATATTCTCCGGCTGTAGGCCGCAATGGGTTGTCGAAGCGTGAAAATTCGCAGGTAATCGTAATGAATAAAGGATAGCGGTATTGGTTGAAGAAGTTTAATCCGTCCAATTTGTCCCATATGCGTTCCCCGGTCAATCCGTCTTCCCCGCCATGGCCGAGGTAGTTGAAAATCAAGGCGCCTTTTTCAAACGCATTCTGGATGTCTTCCTTGGCTTTGGGGTAACGGTCGCCTCCGGCAGAGGTTTGCTGTTGGTAAGCGTCAAGGAATATTTTTTTGGTGTTCACAAATGGATTGGCCAATGCCACTTCATCAGTAAGGTTGTCCTGGCTGGACTGCAAAATACCGTCGCCGGCTTGGTCGGCATCATCCGATATGGAAGTGAAGTTGTTCCGCCAGCTGCCGTACGATTTCAAATCATGGTATTCGATCACTTTGTTGACCATTTCATCGGCCTGTTGGGAGGAAGAAACAATCATTCTTCCGACGGCGAGGTCAGCCCCGAAAGGAGAGCCCGAAAAAACATTTCCTTCATTGGCGTCCATATAACAGAAAAAATCATCGGAGGCAAAGGAGGATACACCAGAGGTATAACTGTCAATAGCATGGAAAATAGGAACCACATTGGTGTTATTTGAAATCCGGTCTTTGAAATCAAAGGAAGCATCCCCGAAAAGGTTCAGGTATTTGATCCTTTTGCTTGGTGTTGAGGCATTTTCGTATACATACTTCACCATGTTCCTGATGGCGCCGATATCTTGCTTCCCGGAACAAAATTCCTGATAAATGTTTTCAAGTGATAACACCTTTACGTTCAGTCCTGAATAATTCCTGTGGAAATTGGCCAATCTTTCGGCTTGGGGTACCAATGAATTTGGGGTTACAATCAAATAATCCACATCCTTAAAATTGCCCTGGCTGTCCAAAAAAACAGTCCCTTTAATATCCTGGTTGGTCACCCTGGTTTGTTGGTCTTTTGAAGGCTCATAATAGTTGCCAGGATCTACGGCAATGTACTTTTTCGAATCGAGTATGGCCTTGAATGAAAAATTAGGCAAATTGCTGTTGGCTATAGAAGTCGTGTTGTAAATATCGGTAATGTCCCAAACCTGTGAGATGGTGGCGGCATTGTTGAATTGGTATAAGGCAACGGTGCCGGTTTCGCTGTTGGTATTATTGTACTGAAAACGGAATTGTTTCCCGAAACCCGTCAGGCTGCTTTTTGTTTTGATGGCAATGTAGTCGAGATAACCTTTTGAGGTAGGTACCCCGCCGTCATCAAAATTCAATTTAACGGTATAGTTTTGGGTGGTTGGGATTACAGTCGTAAAAGGCAATTCAGACTGGCTGGCCACAAAGGTTGAATTCAGGGTTACTGTGCTCAGGTTCATGTCAGGCAATGCCTGCGAATTGACGGTAGATCTGAATTTTGTGGCAACAAAAGAATTACCTCCCACATGAATTCTTATATTGGTGGTTGCCGTTGGTACTATGTTCGGAAAGCTGAACTCAAATTCCTGTTCGTTTTCAAGACTGAAACTTTCGCCAAACCAAACCCTTCCCAAACGGCCGATATTGGTCAGGTCAGTTTCGTGGAACTGATAATCATCAAAGCTGGTAAGCGTTGTAGTGCTGGCGGCTGAGGGTTGTATAAATGGCAGTATCCGTTTTCCGAATCCGCCCGTTGTAGTGATGTAGTAATAAGACTTGTCGCTGTATAAATTGAGGTGAGTTTCGTTTTCGTCACTCCAGTTGTCCAAACCTTCGGCATAAAACAAAATGTAATCACTGCTGTCAAAGCTGCCGTCGTTTTCACCAATTACCTGAATGGCGTTTTCTTCCAGGTCCATCGGGTAAGGGGCACTGTTGCTCAAAGGCACCATGCGTCCGCCATTGCCGAATATTTTAATTTTTTTTGGGTCAACACCGTCTGTTGATAGCCCGAGGTCGTTCAGAAACGATTTTGAAATTTTGTACACTCCTGATTTTTCCACATAAAATCGGTACCATGCACCGGTCCGGAGTACGGAATTGGTCAATGCCATCACATTGTTTGGTTGTGACAATCTTTGGGAGCCGTTGTTGTAGCTGTAAGTGAGTGATTTTACTCTTTTATAGCTATTGCCGTCTTTTACTATAGGAAAAAAAGAAATGATGGCATAGGTTTTGTCCCGGGCGATGTAATTCTGGATTTTCGCCCTGACACCCGAGGTAATGGCTGATTTAGACAGTTCTCCTAGTTTTGTTTCTTCCTGACTTTCGTAAATAAGGTTACTGATTTGAAGTGAATTCTCATCTACCGGCCCCGAAGTAGGGATTTTCATGGAATAAAAAACCTGCTTTTTGGCATTGTCGTAGCTGAAGTATTCTGAATTGAACTGCGGGATGTTTACTTTAAAATCACCATTGGAATAGGAAGTTTTGTCATTCCAGTCAATGACAATAGTGCCCTGCTGTTGTGCAAAACCAAAAAAACAAGGCAATAAAGTAAGAAAAACAGCAATTTTTTTCATCAAAATACTAACGTAAGGTTTCTGCAAATATTGCAGGTACAAAAATAAAATTTTATTTGGGGATACAATAAATTAAATGTGTCAGCGTTATTTAAATTGATGTAAAAATCGAAAAATCTAATTTTTTTAAAAAATATCAAAAGGTGTTGCGGTTTAATGGATATTTATTATATTGCGCCCCGAAATTATTACCTGCTAAGAGTATGAAAGTAAACAAAATTATGGTTATCAGATTATTGCTATCGTTAGTGATAATGGTTGGTTTTGCCAGTTGTGGTAAAAGTTCCGGTTCCAAAAACGGATCAAAGGCGACAGGATGGAAAATCAACGACAAAAAGGGCGGTTTTCAGTATGCTTCAAACTTCAAGAAGCAGGCTACCGGCCCAGGATTGGTTCTTGTAGAAGGTGGAACATTTACCATGGGTAAGGTTCAGGATGATCCGATGCACGATTGGAACAATACCCCCAACCAACAACACGTACAGTCTTTTTATATGGACGAAACCGAAGTAACCAACATCATGTACATGGAGTACCTTGACTGGGTGAAAAGGGTATTTCCACCAGAAGAAGAAAACTACAAAAACATTTACTTAGGCGCATTGCCAGATACTCTAGTATGGAGAAACAGGTTGGGTTACAATGAAACCATGACCAACAACTACCTTAGGCACCCAGCCTATGCAGAATATCCTGTAGTAGGGGTAAACTGGATTCAGGCTACTGAATATGCCAAATGGAGAACCAACCGTGTGAACGAGGCCATTTTGGAAAAAGAAGGTTATCTTAAAAAAGATGCCAAACTTACCGAAACCAAAGCAGATGCTTCATTCGATACAGAAACTTATCTTGCCGCCCCATCCAAAACTTTTGGTGGAAACGAAGAAGTGGTTTTCAAAGGAAGAAGGAATTCCAAAAAAGATGGTAAAGGCGGAGTTAAAAACTCAAAAGGGGAAACCCAAGAGCCTAAAAACGTATATGCCCAAAAAACTTCTGGTATCGTTTTGCCGGAATACAGGCTTCCAACTGAAGCAGAGTGGGAATATGCCGCTGCAGCTGACGTAGGTCAAAGGGAATATAACATTTACAAAGGACAAAAGAAATATCCATGGTCTGGGCAATACACCCGTTCAGGAAAAAGAAAAATCAAAGGGGACCAATTGGCCAACTTCAAACAAGGAAAAGGAGATTACGGCGGTATAGCCGGATGGTCTGATGACGGTGCCGATATTACCAACAAAGTAAAATCATATCCTCCAAATGACTTCGGATTGTATGACATGGCCGGAAACGTGGCCGAATGGGTAGCTGACGTTTACAGACCTATCGTAGACGATGAAGCAAATGACTTCAACTACTACAGGGGTAACGTTTATGAAAAAAACAAAATTGGTGAAGACGGAAAAGTAGAATTGGTTACTGCCGAAACACAAAAATTCGACACCTTGCCAAACGGTAAAGTAATGGCCAGAAATTATCCAGGTCAGATTGCACAAGTTCCTGTTGACGAAAACGAAACTTACCTAAGACAAAATTTCGACAAGAGCAACGAGAAAAACTACCGTGACGGTGACAAACAATCTACCCGTTATTTTGACTTTGGTGGTTCTGATACAGAAGAGAGCAAAGACAAACTGAAAGATACACAAAGAATGTACGATTCTCCATTGCACAATGTTAGTGTGGACAGTTTAGGAAACATGACCCGTGCTTATGATAAATCAAGCAAAAGGACTACACTTATCAATGATGATGTAAGGGTGTACAAAGGAGGTTCCTGGAGAGACCGGGCTTACTGGTTGGATCCTGCACAAAGAAGGTACTTCCCACAGGATATGGCCACTGACTATATCGGTTTCCGATGCGCCATGTCAAGGGTTGGTCCTAAAGCCGACAAAAAGAAAAGACCAAGAAATTAATTTTTCATAAAAATCAAAGCCCTTTAATTAGGGCTTTTTTTAATCCTGTTCCTGATGACCATTCCAGAAATCCATTCCCTGTTTTTGAACTGCAGTTCCGTGGTTATTGATACCCGGAAGATACAACCCAACAGCCTTTTCGTTGCCTTAAAAGGGGAACGGTTCGACGCCAACACTTTTGCTGCAACTGCTCTGGAAAATGGAGCGTCATATGTGCTTATTGACAATGAATCTTACTTCATTGACCACAGGACCATTTTGGCTCCAGACTGTCTCGAAACTTTACAGGAACTGGCCAAATACCACAGACAGTATTTGCAGCTTCCCATCATTGCCCTGACCGGGAGCAATGGCAAAACCACGACCAAAGAACTCATCAATGTAGTCCTGTCAAAAAAATACACTACCAAAGCGACCATTGGTAATCTCAACAATCATATTGGTGTGCCCCTGACTTTGTTATCATTTAATAAGGAAACCCAGATAGGAATTGTTGAAATGGGTGCCAACCACCAAAAAGAAATTGAATTCCTTTGTGCTATTGCCCAACCCGATTATGGCTACATTACCAATTTCGGGAAGGCCCACCTCGAAGGTTTTGGTGGGGTAGAAGGCGTCATTAAAGGGAAAAGTGAAATGTATACCTACCTCGAAAAAAACCAAAAAACCGCCTTTGTAAATCTGGATGATGCCATTCAGGATGAGAAAACAAAAGAATTTGACCGCATTACCTTCAGCGGAACGCACCCCAATGCTTTTCTCTTTATCAAAAATATAAGTGCCAATCCTTTGGTTTCGGTTCAATTCAATGACGTAATTGTAAAATCGCATTTAATCGGCCTCTACAACGCAAACAATATCAATGTGTCAATCTGCATAGGAAAACAGTTTGAAGTGCCGGATAACGACATTAAAACGGCAATTGAAGCTTATATTCCAGACAACAACCGTTCGCAACTGATTTCAAAAGGCACTAATGAAATTATACTCGATGCTTATAACGCCAATCCGAGCAGTATGAAAGTGGCGCTTGAAAACTTCCTTCAGCTTGATAAAACCAACAAAACCCTTGTCATCGGTGATATGTTTGAATTGGGTGCTGAAAGCAGTGCTGAACACAAAGCCATAGTTGATTTGCTGCTGCCTGCAAAAGAGGTGACTTGTATTTTTGTAGGAAATGACTTTTTTGCCAACCAATTGCAAGAGAATCATTTTCATTTCTTTAAATGCTTTGAAGACTTCGCTGTTTATTTTGCTGCCAAACAAACCAAGCACAGCTTGATTCTCATCAAAGGCTCACGCGGTATGGCATTGGAGCGGACATTAGACCTTCTGTAGAAACAAAAAACCTTCACGTTAATGAAGGTTTTTTTAGTAAAAGATGACTTTTACTTTGTAAAAGCGTTAAACCACCGCTTTTGTTTTTAGTAATTGACGCAATTCGCTGATGCGTTCCTTTAGATTTTTCTGTTTTCGGGCTTCAGTGTTTTCAATGCTTTTGGCCCACTTCATAAATTCGTCAGGATGCTCTTGTCTTTTTCCTGTTTGCGGATTTACCGGTGTAAACTGGGTTCTCATAATGGCTTTCAGATGACTTGCTTTTTCATCTGTCATAAGAAGTTCAACCCATAATCCGTCTGCGTCAGCCAAAAGTAAAGTGCTTTCCACAGTCACAATTTCATCATATACCGCAGGTCTCAAATAAGCAATCTCATGATTGCTTACCACCCAGGCCAGCCCTTTTTGATAGTAGTCGGTTAATTTCAGGTTGTAGTAGTCTTTCAGATGATCTTCTCGGGCATTCATGAAATAATCGATATAGCGAGCATTGTTCAAATGGCCGAACAAATCACAATCGCTGAAGCGAATTTTATAGTTTGAAGTTGGATTTTTTGTCATTTCTCTTGGTTTTTTTAGGTTACATTTTTAAAGAAAGGCTCGGGTCTAGCGAGATGAAATGAAGTTCCCCACTCATCATGGCAGGAAGGAGCAATTGGTCGTTTTGTATCATGAAATCAGCCGGGCCTGCAATCTGCGTAATGTTTTTGATCACAGTACTCCTGTTGCTGAACAAGTCGATTCCGATAAGGGTTCCTTTTTTTTCAAAAGCCATCCAGTTGCTTACATAGATCACATCTTTACTGATGTAAATCCCGTCAAAATAGCCTTCCAGATTGGTCAGCCTGGTAAAATGGTTGTCTTTGAGGTTAACATAGCCTATGATGCCGTTGGGTTGGTTGTCAGTGCCGAAACCATTTACATAGAGCCGGTTGGCCTTTTTGTAACAGAACAAGCCGTTGATGCCTCCAATAGTCACATCAGTCTTTATTTCGCTGAAGCTTTTGTCAGTGAGGTTGACCTTGAAAAGCTGGCTCTTGTCAGTAGCCGAAACAAAAAGGGTTTGGTTGTCCCATACCGCAATATCATTTAAAAATGTTGTGGTGGGGCCGAAATCAATTTCATATAAAGTATTTCCGGAATTCAAATCGATGGCCACCACACGGTCGATGTCATTTAAAAACAAGGTGGTTTTATTGATGGCCAAGCCTTTGGGTGCGTGCAATTTTTCTTTGTTGAAGTGGGAGTCAATAATGTTTCCTTTGCGGTCCATTTTGATGATTTGCCCGTCACCATCTTTTGCAGTGGGTTCCAGTTTTTTTCCGATGTCGGCAACATAGATATATTTTCCTTCGGATACCACACTCTCTATGTGGTTGAAACCGTTGATGGTTTTGGTAATCTGGCCCTGTGTTGCGTTGGTCAAAAACAACAGGGCGGCAAGCATGGTCAATTTTATTTTTTTCATATTTTGGTTTGTTTATAAATATACCAATCGGTATATTTTTGGTTAAAAAAAATTAAGCTTTCAAATCATTGATCAGGCGTTCCAAAAAGGCCATGGTGGTGTGCAGGGGTGCTGTTTTTTGGGTTGCCTTTGCCTGTATAACGCTACCCTGTATCAAAGAAATGAATACCGAAACGAATTCGTTTACATTGGTGTCTGGCTTGATTTCCTGGTCTTCAATGCCTTTTTTTACCCGGTATTCCAATCTTTGTCTCCAATATTCCAAGGCATTGGCCACTTTTTGCCTCAACAACGGATGGGTGTCGTCAGATTCTGCTGCAGTATTGTTGATGGGGCAGCCTTCCTGTAGGACGGGAATTTTTAAAAAGTCACGATAAACCTGTGGGTAAACCAATAGTTTATCAATAGATGAAGTGCGGGTTTCCATTTGGGTGCTGATATACGAAACCACTTTGCCGAAATTGTAGTCAAACGCCGCCAAAGCCACTTCATCCTTGTTCTCAAAATTGCCGTAAATGCTTCCCTTCGTAAGTCCGGTAGCCAAGGTCAAATCGTGTATAGAGGTGCCGGCATACCCTTTTTTGTTGAAAATGGGTGCGGTTTTTTCGATAATGAACTGTTTGGTAAGGGCAGCTTTAGACATTGTTAAGAATGTTGAACAAGCAAATGTAAATAAAAAAATACCAATCGGTATATTTATTTTGATTTTTTTTTCTGGGAATTTTAAAAATGACATGTTATATCAGCGCTACATTTTCCTGTATTCCTTGCTGTCAACAAAAAAACTCCTTCAATCTTGAGGAGTTTTGTAATCGTAATTTCAATGAAATCTATTTATCTGGAGGCAATATTGCTGTTGCTCTTTTCTGCATTGGTCTTTAGTCCGATTACTTCCACACGGGCACGTTTATCAAAACTATCGATGCGTTTGTAACGGATTGTGATTTTGGTAACGCTGCGTTCGCCTTTACCGTTCA
>CAZXRX010000056.1:0-16074 GCA_964642945.1 uncultured Flavobacterium sp.
GAAAATGTCCATCATGTATATCTTGCTGTTCCTGAACAGGGTTCTTGAAACGTAATAGGTCAAAAACAAGGCGATGGGAAGATAGACAGCATAACCGATCAAAATTTTTGTAGTTTCCATAATAAATGTATTTAAATTAATTTTTGAATATACTTGGTAAGAAGATAAATGTTGAGGTAGTGCATCACGGCAATCAGGGCTATGATGCAGGATGTTTTCAAGGCGATAATTTCAATCATTTGGGTAAGTCCTATAATTTTCTGCCAGGAAATCAAGGTCATCGCGCAATAACCGATGTTCATCAGGTAATAGCCCAGCAGTAAAATTTTATTGGTGGTATGGCACAAATCAAGATGGTCCGGGATGAGTTCCGCTACATATACATTTCCGTTCCGGTAGCATACTTTACCGACATGTACAATGATGACTATGGTAATCAAAAGGTAGATACTGTAGGCGATGACATTCAGGTTCATAAGTTAGAGTTTATAGTGTCCGATGAAATTGTGAAGGAACAGCAAGGTGTTGACCACGGCAAAAAGTACAAACAGGCTGTTCATGCCATAGCTTCCTATCCTGAAAAGCCTTTTTTGCGGAATCTGGTACATCGGATAGTAAGCAATCTGTGTGAGTACTTTTCCCACCCAGTAAGCCGCAATCAAACCGGTAAGTGCTACTGACAACGCGCCGGGTACTTTCAACTCGTCAGTATACAGTATGTCAATAAGTCCGAAAGAAAAATTCAATCCCTGTATGTACCTTCCGTAGGTTTTTGCAATTTCCTGGTTCAGCGGTTTGAGTTGTTTGACATCATTATACCAGTCAAACACATGGTGACGGATGTAAGGATAAACCAATGCAGTAAAAATTTGGCCGGCCCCGCTCAGAACGATTAGCCAGTTTGGGATGAGGAGTGTCATAATCGGGTGAGTTTATAAGTAGTGTAACAATGGTAGAGGGCTATCAGTATCGGAACCACCAATAATCTTAAAGTGTCATTTTTGACCCAATTCACCACCACCATAAAATAAACAGCCACCAACAGCCAGTATATCAGGATTTGTGGCAATGCATTGTGATAGGTCAGCCAATTCATGGGCAGTAAAACCAAGCCGGTCAGCAACTGGAAAACAGCCAGATAAAAATAAATAGCCAAAGCTTCTTCACCAACCAAGATAGCAGCCAAAAGGGCGACAGTAACAAAAGCAAGGTTCAGGTAGTAAATCAATTTTCTCATGATTATTTAGTGTTTTAAACTTTCAGAAAAAAATGAAAGTTTTGATTAAAATTTTTTATTTTTTCATGAATTTAACCAACAGTTGGGCCAGCCAATTGTCTTTGTATTCGGTTATTTTGTCGAGTACGTTGTCGGCCTGTAAAACAAAATCATACAATTTGGAGGTTTGGTCCACAAAATGTTTTTCTTCCTTGGTCGTGCCGACATTGATGGTCGAAACTTCTTTGAGTACTTTCAGGGCAGGTTTGATTTCCCTTTTGCTTCGCTCCTTCGAAATTTTGACTGCCAATTCGTCAAGGTCTTTTTCTGCTGTGAAAAATTCCCTTCTTTCCCCGGCTTTATATTCTTTATATACAATACCCCAATCCATCAGCGCACGCAGGTTCATTGAAGCATTCCCTCGTGAAATCTGTAATTCCTCCATAATGTCTTCCATCGAAACCGCTTCAGCAGACACCATCAACAAGGCATGGATCTGGGCCATCGTCTTGTTGATGCCCCATTGTGAGCCCAATGCACCCCAGGTTTGTATGAATTTATTTTTAGCTTCGTGGTATTCCATGGTACTTCTTCCAGTTTGATACCCCAAAGATAATTAAAAGTTTTTAAACTTTCAAAAAAAAATGAAAGTTTTTTTATTGGGGCGTTGCCCGCCTCAGCACTATGGTGGGGTTATCAATATTATCTTAAGGCGGGCCAGGCTGTACGCTCCTAGTCCTCGCCTGTAGTCCCTCCAGGCTGTGGGCTATCCGGCTTCCATCCTTAACGCAAACGGCTAAATTAACTTATGACGCCACGTATTCGATTTTTTATATATTTACACTAACTTTAATTCCATACTCATGCGTAAAATACTATTTTCAACCTCCGTACTGCTTTTGGCTGTATTATTGCAGGGCAGTACCAGCATTGACAAAAACTACAGGCAACAAACGCCCGTGTCATATGCCAAAGACGTGGCACCCATCATACGAAACAGCTGCACACCCTGCCATTTTCCGCCAGACGGACGCAAGGAAGCCTTGAATACTTATGAGGCAATGAAAGAAAATATTGATGGCGTCCTCAAAAGGATAAAACTACCTCATGACGACCGCAAGTTCATGCCCAAAGGCAAAGATGCCTTGATTGTAAGCGACAGTCTTATAGTCGTTTTGGAAAATTGGCAGAAACAGAATATGCCTCAATAAATTAAAAAAACCGAAGCATACACTTCGGTTTTTTCATTTCTTTATATCAATCCCGCCCGTTTCAACAAGGCTTCGGGTTTGGGTTCCTGCCCGCGGAAACGTTTGTAGAGTTCCATCGGGAGTTCGGTGCCGCCTTTCGACAGTACATTATCCTTGAATTTGGTGGCGACTTCTGCATTGAAAATCCCTTTTTCTTCAAAATAGGCGAAAGCATCGGCATCGAGCACTTCGGCCCATTTGTAGCTGTAATAGCCCGAAGAATAACCGCCTGCGAAAATGTGCGAAAACGATACGCTCATGCAGTTTTCTTCTACATCAGGGTATAAACTTGTGCCTTCAAAAGCCGCTTTTTCAAACGCCTTGATGTCGGTAATTCCGTTCGGGTTGTTGCTGTGGAACGCCATATCCAGTATGCCGAAACTCAATTGGCGCAAAGTTGCCATGCCTTCCAGGAAACTGGCACTTTCCTTTATTTTTTCTACATATTGCTGCGGAATGATTTCACCCGTTTGGTAATGTTTGGCAAACAAGGCCAGTGCTTCGGGTTGGTAGCACCAGTTTTCCATGACCTGGCTGGGCAATTCAACAAAATCCCAATATACAGAGGTTCCCGAAAGGCTCGGATAGGTGGTGTTGGCCAACATGCCGTGTAAGGCGTGCCCAAATTCATGGAATAAGGTCGTCACTTCATTGAAGGTCAGTAATGATGGTTTGGTTTGCTTGGTTTGTCCGCCTTCATTGGAGACAGTGGGAGGCGTAAAGTTGCATACAATCGAAACATGCGGGCGTTCGTTGATGCCGTTTTTAATGTATTGCGGTTTGTAGGAAGTCATCCAGGCGCCGTTGCGTTTGCCTTTTCTCGGGAAAAAATCGGCATAGAAAATGGCAACCAGTTTCCCTTCGGTATCCAGCACCTCAAAAGTCTGTACGTCTTTATGGTATTTGTCGATGTCAAAAATTTCCCTGAAAGTGAGGCCGAATAACTTTTGTGCTACCGTAAAGGCCCCGTTCAACACGTTTTCCAATTGAAAATAAGGCTTCAGGATTTCATCATCCAAGTCAAATAATTGCTGTTTCAGTTTTTCAGAATAATAGGCCCCGTCCCATTTTTCGAGCTGGGTAATGCTGTCGAGCTGGGTTGCGAAATCGGTCAGTTGCCTGAATTCCCTTTCTGCAGCCGGCTTGGCTTTGGCCAGCAAATCATTGAGGAATGATTTTACCGTATCTGGGTGTTGCGCCATGCGTTCTTCCAATACAAAATGGGAATGGGTTGCATAACCCAGTAAATTGGCACGTTCGTGACGCAGTTGGGCAATTTTTAAGGTGATTTCCCGGTTGTCATATTGATTGCTCTGAAAGGCTTTTTTCCCGGCGGCAATGGCTATTTCCTTACGCAGTTCCCGGTTTTCGACATAGGTTACAAAAGGCAGGTAACTTGGGAAATCGAGGGTGAAAATCCAGCCTTCGAGGTCTTTTGATTGGGCAAGCGCCTTGGCCATTTCTTTGGCATCTTCAGGCAAACCTTTCAGGTCGGATTCCTTGGTGACGTGCAGTTGGTAGTTATTGGTCTCGGCCAGCACATTTTCGCTGAAAGTGAGTTTAAGTTGGGCCAGTTCGGTATCGATTTCACGCAGGCGCGTTTTTTTGTCTTCTGCGAGCAGCGCGCCATTGCGGGCGAAATTTTTGTATTTTTTGTCGAGTAGGGTAGCCTGTTCGGGCGTAAGGATGAGGTGGTCTTTCTGATCGTGTACTGCTTTTACGCGTGCAAACAAAGCTTCGTTCAACGAAACGTCGTTGCTGAAAGCCGTCAGTAAAGGTGAAACCTTTTGGGCAATTTGCTGCATTTCGTCACAGGTTTCCGCCGAATTGAGGTTGAAGAACACCGATGACAGCCTGTCAAGTACTTCCCCGGCATAATCAAGTGCTACAATCGTATTTTCAAAGCTTGGTGCCTCAGTATTGTTGGTAATGGCGTCAATTTCAGCCCTCGCCTGGGCCAAGTTGGCTTCAAAGGCAGGTTCGTAATCGGCCAGTTTGATTTGTGAAAAAGGTGCAGTGCCGTATGGGGTATTGAATTTTTGTGTGAGTAGTGTCATTTTGTTTGGCAAACGGGGAAATTCCGTGAGTATTAATTATTGTTGTAATGAATCGTGGTGCCCTTGCCCTGATCATGCGATGCGGCAGACAGGTGGAAGCGGCATTAAAGCTATTTTTTCAAATCGTCTGATGCCTTGTTTACTGCCTGTTTGAGGCTTTCCTTGTAAAAGACAATCTTGTCCAGGACGCATTTGTCGTGGCTTCCGATAATCTGGGCGGCCAATATCCCGGCATTTTTGGCTCCATTCAACGCCACTGTAGCTACAGGTACGCCGCCCGGCATTTGCAGGATGGACAAAACCGAATCCCAGCCGTCAATCGAATTGCTCGATTTTACAGGTACCCCGATTACCGGCAAAGGGCTCATGGAGGCGACCATTCCGGGCAAATGGGCTGCGCCACCGGCTCCGGCAATAATTACCGAAATACCGCGGTTGTGGGCGTTTTTGCTGAAATCAAACAGTTTTTCGGGTGTGCGGTGGGCCGAAACAATGTCAACTTCGGTTTCGATGTCAAACCCTTTGAGGATGTCGATGGCTTCCTGCATGACCGGCATGTCAGAAATCGAACCCATGATGATGGCTACTTTCATTTTTATTATTTAAAAATTTAAAGATTCAAGTATTTAAAGATTTAGAATTTTCCAATCTTTTAATTAACTGATTACTCTGATGCTGTTTTTTACTTCTTCTGCAATGCGTCGGGCTTCTTCCATATTGACATTGACAATGGTGACGTGGCCCATTTTCCGGAACGGACGTGTTTCGCGTTTGCCGTAAATATGTGGCGTGACGCCGTCGATTGCCATAATGTTGGCGATATTCTCGTAAACCACCGGCCCGGAAAAACCTTCTTCTCCCACCAGATTGACCATAATGCCGGCCACTTTGCTGTCGGTATTGCCCAAAGGCAGGTTTAAAATGGCGCGCAAATGGTTTTCAAACTGCGACGTATAACTGGCTTCTATACTGTAATGGCCTGAATTGTGCGGGCGTGGTGCCACTTCATTCACGAGTATTTCATCCTTTTCGGTCTGGAACATTTCGACGGCCAACAAGCCAACGTGGTTAAAAGCCTGTGAGGTCCGCAGGGCAATTTCAGTGGCTTTTTGGGCTACTTTTTCATCTATCCGGGCCGGGCAAATCACATATTCTACCTGGTTGGCTTCGGGGTGGAATTCCATCTCCACCACCGGATACGTTTTTATTTCTCCTGAAACCGAACGTGCGACAATGACAGCCAATTCGTTTTTGAACGGCACCATGTGCTCGGCTATGCATTCCACATCGGGCAAATGAATGAGGTCGAGGGCAGAGCGCACGATTTTGACCCCGTTGCCGTCATAGCCAAACTGGGCGCATTTCCATACAAAAGGGAATTCCAGTTCGTCTTTTTCAATCGTTTTTTTCAAATCATTCAAGTCTACAAAACGTTGGTGTGGAGCAGTCGGGATGGTATGGGTTACGTAAAAATCTTTTTGTTTGCCTTTGTTCTGTATCAAACGCAGGCTTTTGGGCGATGGGAAAACCGGGATGCCTTCTGCTTCAAGCCTGTCAAGGGCGTCAAGGTTCACATTTTCGATTTCGATGGTGAGCAGGTTGGCCATTTTCCCGAATTGGTATACGGTGTCAAAATCCATCAGGCTGCCTTTGTAAAAAGCGTTGCAACTGAACCGTGCCGGGGCTTCTTCACTGGGGTCGAGCACCAAGGTCTGTATGTCGAATTTACGGGTTTCGGTGAGGAGCATTTTGCCCAATTGGCCTCCGCCGAGTATCCCTAATTTAAAGTCAGATGAGAAATAGTCCATGAATGAGTTGTTCTGTAACGGTCGTGAGGCCGCTTGCTGTGTTGTTGTTTTTTGTGGGAACGTCCAAAGGCACAAAGATAAACATTTGAAAATTATTTCAGGCGTTTGAGGATGTCTTTTGCAGCCGCTTTGTAGGCCGCCGAATGCTGCGGATAATCCTGTGAGAGTATGGTTTTGAGTTCATCATTGATCCACGGGTATTTTTTTCCGAATTGGTACAGCGCACGCATCGCATAGGCTTTGGCCGCCACTTTTTCATCCTGGATGAGCCAGTCGAGGCAGGTTTCGATGATTTTTTCTTCCTGTGACCCCGTTAAAGCAATGGTTTTGCTCTGGGAAAGGAACAGGCAGATTTTTGAAACAGAACGGATGGCGGAATCATTATCATATCCGGAAAGGCGGTTGCAGAATGTCTCTATATAAGGTAGAATCAGGGCTAAATTTTTTTCCAAAACCAATTCGAGCGCCCAACATCCCTTGAAGTGGATTTTGTCTTTCAAATCAAACGCTACCGCGAACAATTCAGCGAGGTTTTCAGGGTTTTGCAAAGCGGCGTTACAATTGTTGTTACGCGAGCTTCGGTGGGCGGTGCTGTCGGCGAGTTGGTGGTAAAAATCAGACTTCATTTGGTAAATATATCAAATTAGCAAAAAAGTCAAAATACTTGTTACGAAATAGTTATTAGTTTGTAAATTTGCCTCTTTATTATAAAAACCCACCGATGATACACCTTCACGACAAAACTTTTGAGCCATTTATTGCTGCAGAAGAAATTGACTTCGCCATCAGGAATATGGCCAAACAGATGGACGACGATTTCTTTGATGAAGTACCTGTTTTTGTCGGGGTACTCAATGGTTCATTTATGGTCTTGGCCGACCTGATGAAGCATTACCGGGGCATGTGTGAAGTGAGTTTCATCAAAATGGCTTCTTATGAAGGCACACAATCTACCAATAGTGTCAAGCAACTTATCGGGCTCAATGAAAACCTTGAGGGCAAAACCGTGGTCATTGTGGAAGACATTGTAGATACGGGTAACACAGTAGAAGAACTCAAAGCCCTTTTCAAAGAAAAAAAAGTAAAACATTTAAAAATCGCCACCTTGTTCTTCAAGCCTGAGGCCTATAAAAAAGACATCAAGCTCGATTATGTCGGCATGCGCATTCCAAACAAATTTATCGTGGGTTACGGCTTGGATTATGACGGATTGGGCAGAAACCTGGCGGATGTTTATCAATTGGCAGAATAATCAAATCTTTAAATTATATCATGATCAACATCGTTCTTTTCGGAAAACCAGGTGCAGGAAAAGGCACGCAAGCCGAGTTTTTAAAGGAAAAATACAACCTGACCCATTTGTCGACCGGCGATATTTTCAGGTACAACATCAAGAATGACACTGATTTGGGCAAGCTCGCCAAAACCTATATGGACAAAGGCGATTTGGTTCCTGATGAAGTGACCATACAAATGTTGCAAAGCGAAGTAGACAAAAACCCACAATCAGCCGGATTTTTATTTGACGGTTTCCCAAGAACCCAGGCCCAGGCCGAAGCTTTAGATGCTTTCCTGGCTTCCAAAGGGCAAAGCATTACCGGTACCGTAGCGCTTGAGGCAGACGACAACATTTTGGTGGCCAGACTGTTGGAAAGGGGTAAAACTTCCGGACGACCAGACGATCAGGACGAAGAAAAAATACGCAACCGTTACCAGGAATACAACGAAAAAACCGCGCCATTGATGGATTACTACAAGGCACAAGGCAAATTCCATGCGGTAGACGGCATCGGCAGCATTGATGAAGTAACCAACCGGTTGACGGTAGTTTTTGACCAATTTTAATCGGATTGTATGGCCCGGATTATAAATTTCGGGCATTCGATTTTTTTTCAGATATTTGCAAACAGAAAAGGAGCAGTTTCGGCCATTCGGAATGTATGCTCTTTTTTTGTAACTTTAGTTTATGGAAATTTTAATCATTCTTTTCTTGATATTGCTCAACGGGGTTTTCTCCATGTCTGAAATCGCACTGATTTCTGCCCGGAAAAACCGTTTGGAAACTGCCGCCAAAAAAGGAAACAAAAATGCCAAGGCCGCCTTGGATCTGGCCAATTCCCCCAACGAATTTTTATCGACGGTACAAATCGGGATTACGCTCATAGGCATCCTGACGGGTATTTATTCGGGTGATAAAATCACTACCGACGTCGAACTTTTTGTATCCGGTTTTGAATCATTGAAACCCTATGCCAACTCTATTGCAGTGGGGATAGTGGTGGTAACCTTGACTTTTTTCTCCTTGGTTTTGGGCGAATTGCTACCCAAAAGAATCGGGCTCAACTATCCGGAAGGCATCGCCAAAGCCGTGGCACTTCCGATGAAAGTGGTGTCAAAAGTAACCATGCCTTTTATCTGGTTGCTCACTACATCTACTGATTTTTTACTGAAAATATTACAGATAAAACCCACCGCCGACGGAAAAGTGACCGAAGAAGAAATCAAGGCCATCATCAAGGAAGGCACCGAAGTGGGTGAAGTACAGGAAATCGAGCAGGACATTGTTGAACGGGTGTTCCATATTGGCGACCGGAAGGTCAACTCATTGATGACCCACAGGAATTCGGTGATATACCTGTCTTATGAAGATACCGTTGCCGAAATCAAGGGGAAGGTACTAGATGAACTGCATTCGGTGTATCCGGTTTGTGGCGGCAACCTCGATGAGGTGGATGGTGTGGTGTTGCTGAAGGATTTGTTTGCCAGTTTTGAAAAAGGCGGTTTTGACCTGAAAAAAATCACCAGGGAGCCTGTATATTTCATTGAACACACTTCTGCCTACAAAGCCCTGGAAAATTTCAAGAAAACCAAGGTACATTATGCGTTGGTGATGGACGAACACGGTGTTTTTCAGGGGATAATCACCTTGAATGATATTTTGGAGGCCCTCGTAGGTGATGCGGCTGATTTTTATGAAGAAGAATTCCGGATTGTGGCCCGTGAAGACGGCACCTGGCTGGTAGACGGACATTATTCGCTGCACGATTTCCTGACTTATTTCGATATGGATGAAATCATCGGTGATTATGAAGTCACCACCGTAAGCGGATTGATCGTGACCGAATTGGGCATCATCCCGAAACAGGGGCAAAAACTTATCTGGAACAAACTCGAATTTGAGGTTTTGGATATGGATGGGGTAAAAATCGACAAAGTTTTGATTACTACATTAAAAGATAAATAGAAGTATTCAGTGCTCAGTATTCAGTGTTCAGTTTGTACTGGTCACTAAATGGTGTTCATTGAAAATCATAATAATAGTAAGGGGCGAAAGTGTTTTTTATACAATTGAAAGTACTGAACACTGGGCACTGAACACTGAACATTAAAAAAAATGACAGAAGGTAATTTTGTAGACTACGTAAAAATATATGTCACTTCCGGAAAAGGAGGGAAGGGTTCTACGCACCTGCACAGGGAAAAATTCATCGAAAAAGGCGGCCCTGACGGAGGGGATGGCGGCCGTGGCGGACACGTATACATCAAAGGCAACAAAAACCTCTGGACTTTGTTTCACCTGAAATTCGTAAAACACATCCGTGCCGGTCATGGAGGTGATGGCGGAAGTTCAAGAAGTACTGGCCACGATGGAGAAGACAAATTTGTGGAAGTCCCATTGGGTACTGTGGTAAAAGACATCGATACCGGTGAAATCCTGTTTGAAATCACCGAAGACGGCGAACAACGCATCCTGGCACAAGGCGGAAAAGGCGGATTGGGCAACTGGAATTTCAGGAGTTCAACCAACCAAACGCCACGATATGCCCAACCGGGTATGCCGGTGCAGGAGCTTGACGTTATTTTGGAACTCAAGGTTTTGGCAGACGTCGGATTGGTCGGTTTCCCGAATGCAGGAAAATCAACCCTATTGTCTGTCCTTACTTCGGCCAAACCCAAAATTGCCGATTATCCGTTTACGACCCTGAAACCCAACCTGGGTATTGTGGCCTACAGGGAATTCCAATCTTTCGTGATTGCCGACATTCCGGGGATTATTGAAGGTGCCGCAGAAGGAAAAGGCCTCGGTCATTACTTCCTGCGTCATATTGAACGCAATTCGACTTTGTTGTTCCTGATTCCTGCCGATGCTGATGATATCAAGAAAGAATATGATATTTTGCTGGATGAACTCCGTCGATACAATCCCGAAATGCTCGACAAAGACCGTTTGGTGGTCATTTCCAAATGCGACATGCTCGATGATGAACTCAAAAGGGAAATGAAACAACAATTGGATGTTGATTTCAAAGGCATACCCTATATGTTTATTTCTTCGGTTGCACAGCAAGGTTTGTCAGAATTAAAAGACAAATTATGGGCCATGCTCAACGTGGAAACAGACAAGCCCCAAAACAGCCACAACCTCTAACAAGTATACATTTGGTTTACTTTTTTTGGAACCTTTACACAAATCACAGGTGCTTGATGGTAAAAAAGCAGGTATTTGTGATTTTTTTTAAGGATGCAACAGCCAGAATTTAAAATAAATATTATTTTTACAAAAAAATTAAATCCCTATGAAGTTAAAATTACTTTTCGCATTACTCCTTGTTCAAGCGGGTTTTGCACAGCAAAGAGGTTGTGGAACAGAAGAATTCATGCGTCAGATGTTGGCCGATCCTGTTAAAAAACAACAGTATCTCGATTTACAACAACAATTTCAGTCTGAATTGCAAAGATTGAATCAACAAAACAGGCAAAGTGGCGTTTCAGCTGCCAATCCTAATGTCATCGTCCGGATTCCGGTAGCAGTACACTATCCATCCACACCGGGCAGCAGTACTGCAGCGTTAAAGTCCTGCCTGACTGCCTTGGCACAAAAACAAGTAGCTATCCTGAATGCAGATTATAACGGGACGAATACTGATATCAGCCAATGGACCGCAGACTCGGCTTTTTTTCCTGGTGTAAATACCGGTAGTTTTGGTGTCTCTTTCGAAATTGCCACCCAAAACCATCCCGCAGGAACAGGACTAAGTAACGGAACACCAGCCGTGACTTTCGGTACAGACTTTTTAGCAGGCGCAGATAATGACACTACCTGGGCAGGCTATATCAATTTGGTTGTAAGAAACCTATCAAACAGTATTCTGGGCTACTCACCAGTTGGTGGTTATCCTGCAAGTGGTGCTACCGTTGTGATTGACAACAATGCTTTCGGCGCCGTAATGACCACTACACCTACTACCTGTACCGGTTATGTTCCGCAAAACGGATACAACCTCGGAAGAACCTTAACCCACGAATTGGGTCACTTTTTCAATTTGCCACATACCTTTGACGGTTGCGGTGCAAGTTGTGCCAGTTCTGGTGATTTTGTTTGTGACACCCCACCTGCCAACGATCCTGAATACGGATGTGTTGCTGCCGGGTCAAGGGCAAGTGGTTGTGGAGGCGTGCAATTGACCATGAATTTCATGGACTATCCGCCGGATGCCTGTATGTATATGTTTACCGCCGGTCAGGCAGCCAGGATGAATGCTTTTTATGAAGCAATCGTTGACCAGGTCCGCACAAATGTATTGGGTAATAACGAATTTGTGACTACCAACTTTTCTATAGCACCCAACCCAAATGCCGGAACTTTTTCCATTCAATTGAAGCAGGCTACAGATGAATATTCGGTATTCATTGTTGACGCATTGGGGAAAGTGGTATACGATAACGATTTCAATCAAACAGTTGACTTGGTACAAACCATCCAATTGAACAATGCCTTGAGCGGTTTGTATTTTGTGACCATCAGGAGCAATGGCGAAACGTTGACCAAAAAAATCATTATTGAATAATTGTTTTTACCATTCAAAAACAATAAAAAAAGCAGTTGGAATGTTTCAGCTGCTTTTTTTATATCCCAATTCCAAAAAATAAGTTAAAATTAGACGGAGCTCTTTAGTTTTTAGGGTATTTATTATCCAAATCCTCAAAAAAAAGTATCTTCGCAACACTAAATTTGCAAATGTTTTATTTAAGATGTAACATTTACATCATTACATAGACTATTAGCTAACAATTAATTAACCTTTATTTTACTGATTATGAAGAGAATTCTATTATCCTTGATTTGCGCCATTATGCTTGTGCCTACAAGTGTGAAAGCAGACGAAGGAATGTGGTTTTTGATGTTCATCGAACGTTTGAACCACCGCGACATGCAAAAAATGGGCTTGCAACTGACTGCTGAGGAAATCTACAGCATCAACCACCACAGCCTTAAAGACGCCATTGTACAATTCAACGGTGGCTGTACCGCTGAAATGATTTCCAAAGACGGATTGGTCCTGACCAACCACCATTGCGGGTACGATGCCATTGCAGAGCTTTCCACAGCCGACAAAAATTACCTGAAAGACGGTTATTGGGCAGCCAACCGCAAAGCTGAAATGAAACCGTCAAGCTTGTTTGTGCGTTTCTTTGTGCGCATGGATGATTGCACCAAAAGGATTTTATCCAAAGTGAATCCTTCCATGAGTGAGGCAGACCGTGAAAAAGCCATCAATGCTGAAATTGCCGCCATTGAAAAAGAAAATAACGAAGGCGGAAAATACACCGTATCGGTGCGTCCTTTTTTTCAAGGAAATGAATATTACTACTTTGTTTACCAAGACTATAAAGACGTTCGTTTGGTAGGAACCCCACCGGAAAGTTTAGGAAAATTCGGAGGAGATACCGACAACTGGGAGTGGCCACGCCATACTGCAGATTTCTCGATGTTCAGGGTGTATGCAGATGCCAACGGAAATCCTGCAGATTATTCAGAAAACAATGTGCCATTACAGCCAAAACACTACCTTCCTGTAAATTTAGCAGGTGTAAAAGAAAATGATTTCGCCATGATTTTGGGTTATCCTGGAAGGACTAACCGTTGGATGCCAGCCGGAGGAATCGAGCAAAACGTAAAATTTGCTTATCCTGCCTGGGTAGAAGGTGCCAAAACCGGTATGGACGCCATGAAAAAATACATGAACCAAAGTGATGCCCTCAACTTGGTATATGCTTCAAAATATGCCTCAACGGCCAATTACTGGAAAAACCGTCAGGGTATGATTGATGCCCTTACCAAATTCGGAACCGCAAAGTCAAAAGCAGCCCAGGAAGCCAAATTTGACAAATGGGCCAACAAACCTGAAAACAAAGCGAAATATGGCAACGTGGTGGCCAACATCAATAAATTTTATGGCTTGACCAATGAAAAAGCGCGTCATGACAATTATTTACAGCAATTGTTCCGTACCACTGCTTTCGGAACCATCAGCAGGACTTTAGGAAGACAATTGGATATGTATGTCAAAGCAGATGTGCCTAAACGTGCTACCATGGCTCCACAAATTGTAGAAATGGCCGAAGAAATGTTTAAGGAATTGTACATCCCTGCAGAAAAAGACCTGTTGGCTGCCCAATTGAAAGTCTATGCCACCAAATCAACAGGTTATAATATTGCCCCTATGGTTAAAAAAATCGGGACCGAAACCAACAATGACTTCACCAAATATGTCAACGCTGCATTTGATTTGAGTCTCTTCAGTTCTGTAGACAGGATCAAAGCCTTTTTGCAGTTGCCAAATGAAGCCCTGTTGACCAACGATCCGTTGTATGCCCTTTCTTTAGATTTGACCATGCATTTCAGCAACAAATCTGAGGAAATCACCAAGGCACAAAATGATTATACTACTGCTTTCCGCCTGTTGGTAGAAGGTTTGAGGGAATCTAAAATTGCCGCCATCCAATACCCAGATGCCAACTCAACCCTGCGTCTGACTTACGGAAAAGTGCGCTCACTTCCGGCAGACAAACGCAATGATGCAACCATCAACAACTACACTACATTGGCCGGACAGGTTAAAAAATACAAAAAAGGCGATCAGGAGTTTGATTTGCCCACCCGTGTACTTGACATGAACAACAACAAAGATTACGGACGTTTTGCCGATAAAGACGGTTCCCTTCACGTGAATTTCCTTACTGACAATGACATTACAGGAGGAAACTCAGGTTCACCGGTATTGAACGGAAAAGGAGAATTGATTGGTCTGGCGTTTGACGGAAACATCGAAGCTATGGCCGGCGACGTTATTTTTGACAAAAAGCTGCAAAGAACCATCAATGTTGACATCCGTTATGTGCTTTGGGTAATCGAAAATTACTCCGGCGCCAAACACATCGTTGACGAAATGACCTTGGTGAAGTAATAAAACACCACTTAACTGAAAAATCCGGCTGCCTTGGTGCAAGCCGGATTTTTTTGTTTTTGAAATGAAGTTGGTAGGTTTTCAGGAGCGAAAAGCTCGGGCTTCCTTGCCTTCCATTTTCCTGCCCTCCTTTTTAGTTGTTCGTGCCTCACAAGCTAACCAATCGGTCAGGGCTAAAAAAGAAACAAAAGGCACTTTAGCCAACTTTATTTAAGGGTATTTCCCATTTTGCAGACTGCTTTTTCTTATTTTTGAAATCAAATTATCGGCCATGCGGTTACTCGTGATTTTCCTATTCCTGGTTTCCTTCCCAATTTCAGCCGAAACTGATTTTGAAAAGGCAGAAAAGCTGTTCCAACAGGAACAATACGACAAGGCAAAACTGCTTTTTGAAGAGTACCTCAAATCCAACCCGGACAGTTTCAAAAGCATAGAATACCTGGGCGATATTGCCGGCCACCAAAAAAGCTGGGACGAGGCCTTAAGGTACTATAAAACCCTGCGGGATTTGTTCCCGAAAACAGCCAATTACCATTATAAATATGGAGGTGCATTGGGTATGAAAGCCAGGTCGGTCAGTTACCTCAAGGCCTACGGTATGGTTGACGAAATCGAAAAAGCCTTCCTAACGGCCGCAAAACTCGATCCGAAACATATTGAAGCCCGTTGGGCATTGGTTATTTTTTATATCGAATTACCCGGAATTATTGGAGGCAGCGAAAAAAAATCCCTAAAGTATGCCAACGAGCTCCTGGCACTTTCCAAGGTAGATGGTTATTTGGCCAAAGGGTATATTGCGTTGTACTACAATCGCTACAAACAAGCAGAAACCAATTACCTCAAGGCGCATGAAATCGGCAATTCCAAAACTACCTTCCAGAAATTATACGATTTGTACCTGAACAAACTCAAAGACCCATCCAAAGCCAATAAATTAAAAGAAACTTTTAACAGAAAAGCATAAAAGCATGAGGACACATTTTATAGCCATAGGCGGCGCTGCCATGCACAATCTGGCGCTGGCCTTACACAACAAAGGATACCACGTTACCGGAAGTGACGATGCCATTTTTGAACCTTCAAAATCAAGGCTGGACAACAAAGGATTGCTTCCGGCTGAAATGGGCTGGTTTCCAGAAAAAATAACTGCCGATATTGACGCGATTATCCTGGGCATGCACGCCAAAGCCGACAACCCCGAACTCCTCAAAGCCCAGCAGTTGGGTTTGAAAATATATTCTTATCCGGAATTTCTATACGAGCAATCAAAAAACAAAACCCGCGTGGTCATTGGCGGTTCGCACGGAAAAACCACCATTACCTCGATGATTTTACACGTCATGCATTACCACCACATCGAAGTCGATTATATGGTGGGTGCCCAGTTGGAAGGCTTTGATACCATGGTTCATCTGACGCATGATAACGATTTTATTGTATTGGAAGGCGATGAATATTTGTCTTCGCCCATTGACCGCAGGCCGAAATTCCACC
>CAZXRX010000057.1:0-15424 GCA_964642945.1 uncultured Flavobacterium sp.
GATGTATCTGGTTTTCATCGCAATGTTGGCATTGAATATGTCAAAAGAAGTATTATCGGCGTTCGGATTAATGAATGAAAAATTTGAATCAGCTAACCAATCCGCAAAAGCAAGTAATGAGCAAATGCTTATGGCTTTGGATACTAAAGCTTCAGAAGCTAAAGGAGAGTTTGTGTTTGCTGCTTCAACTGCTCATAAAGTGGAAGTCGCTTCCAAAAAATTTGATGCTTTTATCGGCACATTAAAGGCTGAAGTAGTAAAAGGTGTTGAGCCTGTTGATGGTAAATTGCCATACGAGCAGATGGATAAAGGTGCAAACCTTGACGAAAGCTGGTTTATTGGTGATGGTTATACCAAAAGGGGTAATGAAGTTATTGCTGCTATTGAAACCTATAAATCAGACATGAAAGCGGCGCTTGGAAAAGACAAGAAATATCTTTTGATTTTAGCCGAACTTAACAAAAAATTTGATGTTTCGGATGTTAAAACCAAAGAAGGCTTGAAAGACAAATATCTTAATTATCACTTCAAAGGCTTTCCGGCAATTGCATCTTTAGCAAAATTGACTGCATGGCAGAATGATGTTAAGAAAACAGAATCTGACGTTATTAGTGCTGCTTTAGGTAAAGCTGCTGTTGAAACAGCTTCTTACAGCAAATATCAAGCTATTGTAGCTTTAGATAAAAACGTTTATTTCCAAGGTGAAACCGTAACTGGTAAAGTAGTTTTAGGACGTTACGACGAAAGTACTGTTCCAACTTCATTCTCAGGTCCTGGTAAACTTTTAAACGGACAAGCGATTATCTCTACTACTGCAGGTGCTGTTGGAGAGCAAAACATTAACGGTCAGTTTACTTTCTTGGAAGAAGGTAAAACTATTCCTTTGAAATTTTCCGGTAAATACGTTGTAGTTCCACGTCCTAATTCTGCCAATATCTCTGCAGATAAAATGAATGTGGTGTACAGAGGGTTGCCAAACCCAATAACCGTATCGTTTGCTGGTATTGGTGATAACAATGTAACGGCTTCTGCTCCTGGTTTATCCTCAGCAGGAGGTAAAGGAAAATACAACCTGAATCCAGGTGCTGGTACGGAAGTTACCGTTGTAGCGACTGGAAAAATGAATGATGGTAAAACGGTTTCCGATAAAAAAGTGTTCAGGATTAAAAATATCCCTGCGCCACTTGGTACAATCGGAGGTCAGACCGGAGTTCAGAAAGGTGCTAAATCCCGTTTGGAAGTTTCAACCATCGGGGCTACTTTGCCAGATTTCTTATACGATTTGAATTTTGAAGTGGTTCAATTTGCTTTAAAGGTGCCAGGACAGGCTGCAATTGTAGTGAATGGTAACAAAGTGGATTCAAGATGCCGTGCGGCTTTATCCAGAGCAAAAGCAGGAGACCAAGTAACCGTTTCTGATATCAAAACCAGAGTGGTTGGCGCTAGTATAGCAACTAAAACTGCTGCTATTGCAGTTTACGAAATACAATAAAAATCTAAGCCTGACGTTATTAACTTGCTTAGATAACTTAAGAATATACATTATGATGGATGATATGTAATTCGCGCAAATACAAATAAGTTTAAACGCGAATTACATATGACCATCAAAAAATAAACCGACACATGAAATTGAAAAACTTTTTATTGGTTGTTTTGGGAGTGGCAGGAAGCTATGCTTCTTTTGCACAGTCAAATTTATTGAACGCCAAAACTCCGGATGAGATAGGGAAAAAAACTGCAGCCCAATTGGAGTCTGACAATGACAAACCGCTTCCTTACGGATATGTTCATGACAGGGATGTCTTGATGGGAAAAACCATCTGGGAAGTAGTTGATTTGGATGAAAGAATCAATTTTCCATTGTACTATCCGGTTGATACTGCTTTCGTAGGAAAAGAAAGACGTTCTTTATTTTCTGTATTGCTTAAAGGCATCAAAGAAGGAAAAATTACTGAAGTGTACGGAGATGACTATTTCAACTCGAAGAAAACATTAACCGATATTCAATCAGTATTTAAATACAGGGATACTACCCAAGCAGGTATTGACGAGTTCAACAACTATTTCGATGATTACAAATCGGGTAAAAAGGTTTTGGCTCCAGAGTTTATCAATGAAACCACATTAAGTGCTGCAGATGTTTCAGGTTACAAAATCAAAGGTTTCTGGTATTTTGACAAGCGTCAAAGCGAATTGAAATACAGGTTGCTTGCCATTTGTCCTACTGCTACAGAAGCGAGAAGTAAAGCAAAAGGCGAAGTTGACCCAATTGAATTGTTCTGGGTTTATTTCCCATCCATCCGCGACGTCTTGCATGAAGCCAAGGCCTTCAACGACAAGAACTCGGCGATGCCCATTACCTTCGACCATCTCCTGAATTCCCGACGCTTTAACGGTGTCGTATACAAAGAAGAGAATGTCTATGGTGACAGAACTATTGAAGATTATATGAAAGACAATGCCCAGCTACAGTTATTGGAATCTGAACGCGTAAAAGAGAAGATTCGTAACTTCGAGCAGGATATGTGGAATTACTAAACAGTATTCCTCATAAAAATAAAAAACCCTTACCTTTGCCGGTAGGGGTTTTTATTTACCAATTAACCATAGTCAAATGCTCGATTACATTATTGTTGGGGGAGGTCTTGCCGGAATTGCTTTCGCAGAAACCGCGCTGGATAACGGCAAAACCGTGCTGGTTTTTAACGACCAATCCCAAAACTCCTCACGGGTAGCTGCCGGATTGTACAACCCGGTTATTTTAAAACGCTTTACCCAAGTCTGGCAAGCCAATGAACAGATCGCTTCACTACATGATTTTTATCAAAGGTTGGAGAAAAAATTAGAGGTCAAACTAGATTACGCGATTCCCCTGCTCAGAAAATTTTATTCCATAGAAGAGCAAAACAATTGGTTTACTGCTTCAGACAAGCCCAATTTGTCGCCTTTTCTTTCCACCCAAATTGTCAATGCAAAATACAATGCCATAGCTGCTCCATTGGGTTTTGGTGAAGTAAAGCATTCCGGTTATGTGGATACTTTATGCTTGTTGGAAAATTACCACCTTTATTTAAAAAACATTGATTCCCTTTCTGAAAACACCTTTGATTATACCCTATTGCAAGCGGAAAATGGTCATATTAAATATAAGGAAATCCAATCCCGACATATTGTCTTCGCAGAAGGCTACGGGATGGCCTTAAATCCATTTTTTGCCAATTTGCCACTAGATGGAGCCAAAGGGGAATTATTGCTCATTAAATCGCCTGATTTGAATTTGGATGTGATTGTCAAGACCGATATTTTCATTCTTCCTGCCGGAAAAGATACCTACAAGGTAGGAGCCACATACAATTGGGAAGATAAAAGCAACACACCGACAGCCGCCGCCAAAACAGAATTGCTGGCCGCTTTAAAAGAAGTTATAGACTGTGACTTTGAAGTTATAGACCATCAGGCCGGAATCAGGCCAACCGTCAAAGACCGAAGGCCACTGCTCGGAAGTCATCCTTTACATAAAAACATGTTCCTGCTAAACGGACTCGGAACCCGTGGGGTCATGCTGGCGCCCTCCATGGCGAAAATGCTCTACGACAAAATTGAACACGGCGTGGCACTCGATCCCCATGTAGACCTCAAGCGGTTTAAAGATTTTGC
Organism: uncultured Flavobacterium sp.; assembly: GCA_964642945.1. Classification (GTDB taxonomy): domain Bacteria; phylum Bacteroidota; class Bacteroidia; order Flavobacteriales; family Flavobacteriaceae; genus Flavobacterium. Next base: position 3,661 of record CAZXRX010000057.1, read on the forward strand.
TTCCAGTTTTTGTCAAAATGGATGAACATATTGATGTAGATATTTCTTGATAGCCGTGCAATTACGGGCATCAGGGAAACAATCCCCACGCTGAGCACCACCATAGAAACTTTGGCACTCGCCCCAAACAAAAAGTAGGCAATTACAAAAAAAGCGACCCCAATGGCAATTGACAGGCCATAACTCACATACATGGCCCCATAAAAAAATGAGGGTTCAATTTCATAATGCGTGTGGCAATGGCTGCATTCCTTGTGCATTTTGTATAAAGTCTTCAGCTTGTATGGATTTTTGACCACATACATATTCTCTTCCTGGCATTTCGGACAACTTCCTGTTAAAATGCTATTTAATGTGCTTCCTTTTTTTAACATTTGCAAAAATTTTAATTTCATTCCGTTTGGTCTTACGGCCTCGGGTTTGCAAAGGTACAGCATTGTATTTTTCAGATAGTAACAATTGTCACAAATTAAATATGCTTAACATACACAACTTGTCGGTTTCCTTTGGCGGAACGTATTTGTTTGAAGAAGTAACCTTCAGGATGGGGGCTGGCGACAGGGTAGGCCTTGTCGGAAAAAACGGCGCCGGAAAATCGACCATGCTCAAGATATTGGCCGGCGACATCAAGCCCGATTCCGGAAGCATGGCCACCGAAAAAGAAGTACGCATCGGTTTTTTGCGTCAGGACATCGATTTTGAACAGGGCAGGACCGTACTCGAAGAAGCCTATCAGGCCTTTACCGAAATCAAGGCAGTAGAAAAAAAACTTGAGGAAATCAACCACCAACTCGTCACCCGAACCGATTACGAAAGCGAGGAATATTCCCAAATCATCGAAGATTTGTCTGATTATACCCACCGTTTCGAATTGTTGGGCGGTTACAATTATGTAGGTGATACCGAAAAAATACTTTTAGGGTTGGGTTTCAAACGCGAGGTATTCAACAACCAAACCGAAACCTTTTCAGGCGGATGGCGCATGCGAATCGAACTGGCCAAATTACTGTTACAGGCCAACGACATTTTGCTGCTCGATGAGCCCACCAACCACCTCGATATCGAAAGTATCATCTGGCTCGAAAACTTCCTGCGGAATTATCCGGGCGTCGTGGTCATTGTTTCGCACGATAAAATGTTCCTCGACAACGTCACCAACCGCACCATTGAGATTTCCCTAGGCAAAGCCTACGATTTCAACAAGCCGTATTCCCAATACCTCGAACTGCGTCACGAAATCCGCGAGAAACAACTGGCCACCCAGAAAAACCAGGCCAAAAAAATAGAAGAAACCGAAAAACTGATTGAGAAATTCCGTGCCAAAGCCTCCAAGGCTTCCATGGCGCAATCGCTCATCAAAAAATTAGATAAAGTCGAACGCATCGAGGTTGATGAAGACGACAATTCGGTCATGAACATCTCGTTTCCGGTATCAAAAGTGCCGGGGAGGGTGGTGATAGAAGCCGACCGCGTCTCCAAATCTTACGGACAAAACACCGTTCTGAAAGACATTTCCCTTTTGGTCGAACGCGGCAGTAAAATCGCCTTTGTCGGGCAGAATGGCCAAGGCAAATCAACTTTTATGAAAGCCATTGTCAACGAATTTCCGTTTGAAGGCAGCATCAAGCTCGGCCACAACGTTCAAGTAGGTTATTTTGCCCAAAACCAGGCCGAATACCTCGACGGTGAAATCACCCTGCTCCGTACCATGGAAGATGCCGCCACCGACACCAACCGCTCCAAAGTACGCGACATGCTCGGTTCGTTCCTGTTTCGTGGGGACGATGTAGAGAAAAAGGTAAAAGTGCTTTCCGGAGGTGAGCGCAACCGCTTGGCCTTGTGTAAATTGTTGTTGCAGCCCATCAACGTCTTGGTCATGGATGAGCCCACCAACCACCTCGACATTAAGTCAAAAAATGTGTTGAAAGCGGCCCTTCAGAAATACGAAGGTACCCTGTTGCTTGTGTCGCACGACCGTGATTTCCTTCAGGGCATGTCGAATATCGTCTACGAATTCAAAGACCAGAAAATCAAGGAATATTTGGGCGACATCAACTTCTTTCTGGAGCAGCGCAACTTGGAGAACATGCGCGAAGTAGAGAAAAAAGACACCGCCAAAAAAGAAGAAGTCAAGGTCAACACCAACAGCAAACTCTCTTACGAAGACCAAAAGAAGAACAAGTCGCTCCAAAACCGCCTGAGCAAGGTCGAAAGCCAGATACAGCAACTCGAAAAAGACATCCAGAACGACGATAAGGCACTGGCTTCCAATTACGACAAACACATCGAAGATGCCTCATTTTTCATGGCCTACAACAAGAAAAAGCAGGAGCTTGAAAAGCTGTTGGAAGAGTGGGAAACCGTTCAGGGGGAAATCGATAGTTTGTAGCCCATCCGGCTGTTCCTTCCAAGGTTTTTTATAAAAGGGGTTTTTACCGTTGTGGTATCGGGCTTCCGTTGGTCGCCCATCCCACACCAAAAAAACAACCCTTTTATGGCAAAACGCTTTCCGGTTCCATCCGGGCTAGGGATTTTGTTTAGCCTATCAGCCCGATTTTTTTCGAATGGGCTATCGCTTCGGCACTGTCCTTGAAATAGCAGGTGGCTACCCGCAGTCCTTCGAGGTTTTTCAAGGCCAAAACGGCCTTTTCCTTTTTGTGCCCACCCGTCTGCCTGATGTAAACAGCTTTCACATTCACCGGGAATATCTTGCAGATGTTCTCATACAAATAAGGGTCGTGCTGTGAATCATCGCCCAAAAGCGTGTATTGCAGGTTGGGGTAAAACTCCAAAATGTGCTTGATTTTTTCAAACTTGTGGTTGTGCTCTCCCCGTCCCGTTAAAAACAAACTGGTCAGGCTCGTCTTGATGTCTTTCAGGAGCAAAACCGCCCTTGGCAATTGGTTCTTTTCGGTAAATCGTGTAATGAAACCATACAAATTCCATTCACTGCTCGACACATAAAAAAAAGCATTTTCCTCTGCCTTGCTGTTGCGCCCGGCGGTACTCAAGGCTTGATAATGCGGCACCACCCCTTCAAAAACCTTACGGTCGTTGACATTCCGGAACAACAGGATGTATAGTTTTTTCAACGGATTCCGGGTGTGTGATACCAAAAACGTATCGTCAATATCTGAGATGAACCCGAAATTACCCAGTTTGGGTTTGATGAAAGTGCCCTGCTCCGTTATTTCTTCTCCTTTGTAAACCAGCGTAACCTCATAATCCGACCAACCCTCCTGACTGATTTCCGCCACCGGGATACAAAACTTGAAATAGCCGTCGTCAAGGGTTTTGGTATGGATTTTTTCGCCGTTCCAATGCAGGTAGACATCGGCATTGGGCTCAGTATCCATCCCGAACAACCTGATGACAGAGTTGGCGTTGCTGAAGTTTTTCTTCTGGAAATCATAATCCAGCCTTGAGGTCGGCTTGAAAACGTGTCCCATCACAATCAATTCCTGTTCATTGGCATAGCCGCGGTATAATTTTAGGATGGGTTTCATTAAATGCTTACATTTGGGATTCGGTTTCACAAATTACAAAATATTTAGCAAATCAAGGTTATGGCGGTGCAGAAGAAATACATTTTGGTACTCAACCCAATATCGGGCGATGTAGATAAAGGCGAAATTCTGGTCAAGACCTTGGCATTTGCTGAAAATTTCCAAACCGAAATCATTGTATATGAAACCACTGGCGAAGGCGACGAAGCCGCCATCAGGGTCCTTTACAAAGAGCACCAACCTGAACGTATTTTGGTGGCCGGGGGCGATGGTACCGTCAAGATGGCGGGTGAGGCTTTGGTTAAGGAAGATGTCATTTTCGGTATTCTTCCTGCGGGTTCTGCCAACGGTTTGTCGGTAGATCTTGAACTGCCTGCCACCCTTGAGGAAAACCTTGACGTGGCCTTCCACAACCATTTCCTGGAGATGGACATCATTTGCATCAACGGCAAAAAAAGCATCCACCTGAGTGATTTGGGCCTGAATGCTGAACTGGTTAAAAATTATGAGAACGGCAGCCTGCGTGGGAAATTGGGTTATGCCCTGCAAATCATTACCACCCTTACCGAACTCGAGGCCCCGTTTTCCGCCAAAATACAAGCCAACGGCACTACCACCGAATGTGTGGCCCGCATGATAGTTATCGCCAATTCGCAAAAATACGGTACTGGTGTTACCATTAATCCCGAAGGGAAAATGAACGACGGCAAATTCGAAATTGTCATGCTGAAAAACCTTGATTTAATGGTTTTCGGCCAAATCATCACCGGAAACATGCCGGTCAACTCTGAAGATGTCGAAATCATTTCCACCGATGCTGCGGTTATCACTACGGAAGTGCCGGTGAGTTTCCAGATTGACGGCGAATACATCGGGCAGGAAACCCGTCTGGATATTTCCATTTTGCCCGGTCAGATGAAAATTGCAGTGCCTTGATTTATTTAAATGGATTTCTTTCCTGCCACACAGTTTCAGGCTCAAGGAATTTGAAAACCCTCGGCATGAAAGCATTGATGATTTTTGATTCGTGCCTGATGAACCCTGTCATCAGAAGTGGTTTGGCTCCGACGGAACTCTTGATTTCAAGAGCTGTCCTGGCAAAAACAATTTTTCGGTATCCTTTGTTGACCGAATAAGCAATCATATCATAAAGCATGTTCAGGTACAGCATTTTTTCTTTCTGTACGGTGTCATCATAACCCAAAAAGTAGGTGTCAATGGTATCGCCGTTTTTGATAAGGGTGTTGAACCCGACCAGTTTTTCATCCAAAAAATAACCGTAAAAGAGGAAATGGTCTTTCAGGATTTCCTTGAATACCCGAAAGTGGTTCCTGGCGAGAAAAAAGGTGTTGAAAGGTGCATTTTTCGCCACATGGAAATACAAATCGTAAATAACAGCTTCGCTGGCTATGATATCCTGTAAGGACATCTTTCTTTTAACGATGCCATCAGATTTTTTCCGTGCCCGCTTGTATTGGTCGCGGTATTTTTTGGTAAGTGCCCCGATATAATCGGTTTCTGAAAGCCAGGAAGACGGAATGTCAAACACCATGTTGGGCTGGGTCGAAAATTGGTAATGATCTTCAAAACCCGTTTTTTGAAACTGAATTGCTTCGGCGGTTTCGAAGTCCTTGAAGGTGGTGAGGTGTATTTTTTTGCCTTTGTTCTTAAAAATGGTTTTCAATGCTTCTGCTGCTGCTTTTAATGCTGAAATGGCTGCGGTTTCATCGGCTTTTTCAGATAAAGCGTAGGCATTCTGTCCGGTAAGCATGTTATTTCCGATAAACAATACGTGCGAACAGAAATTCCTAAAGATAAAATTCCGCACCATTGACTTCAGGCATCGGTCACGGTCGCCAAAGGATTCCAATTGGTTGACATCGAGAAACTGTGACAAGGCAATTCCTATCAGGAGGTCGTTTTCATACAATCCGATATAATAACAGGCCATATTGGTGGGTGCTGATTTTTCAAGGACTTCCAAATAGGCTGCCGTAAGGAAAATATTTCCAGTGGCAATTGGGTTCCATTCAAGCGGAAGCTGGCCGACGGTATCGTAAATTTCAAAAGAGTAAGGTAGACTCAAATTGTGGCAGATTTGCTCAAATTTAATATTAAATTCCTTTTTTAGGCCGGTTTGATTTTATTTTTAACTAAATTTAAATAAAAAATGAAAACCTTATCTACAGCAGTCATTACTACAGCCCTGAAAAACCTTGACCATTGGTCTTTGGAGGGCAATGCACTTGAAAAAAAATTTCAGTTTCCAGATTTTACGACTGCCTTGGGTTTTATCGTCCGCGTGGGTGTACAGGCGGAGAAAATCAACCACCATCCGGAATTGTTTAATGTATACAACAAGGTCACCCTTCGTTTGTCTACGCATGATGCCGGCGGTTTAACCCAAAAAGACGTCGATCTGGCCCATCTCATTGATGAATTGAAATAAAAAAGCCTCATTCAACTTGATGTTAAATGAGGCTTTTAAATTATTTTTTCTACTTATTTCCAGCCACAGATGATGGCGCCCATGATGGTCATGGTCACTATCCAGTAACCGGCCGTTACGAAAATGTATTTCCACGATTTTTGCTCGAATTGGCTGTTAATACCCACAATAGGCAACGCAATAAAAAGTCCGGTCATAAAACCGTGCAGGGCTCCATGCTTGTAGGTGCGGAACGCATCGCCATAATCAGCAAGAAAGGCAGCATAAGAAGGCAGGGCTTTCTCAGCTTCACTGGGGCCGCCAATCATTCCTAAAGCACCCATCTGATGGATCACCAATGTAGGCATTATGAAAGAAAGCATGAGTGAAAAAAGGATGGTAAATCCGCAGATTTTCAACCTGTTTCCTTTTTTGGCATCTTCCTCGGTCATTCCGGTTTCTCTCATCCAGATGGTGCCGAATACTTTCGGATTGTACCATACAAATCCGACCAAAAGGGTAGCCAATGTTGCTACCAAAACTGAAATAGGGTTAAAAGGCATAAGCAATAATTTTAAGGTTAGTATAACAAATGTATACTTTTTTTTGAATTTAACAAATTTAAAAAACGTAAGAAAAAACATTCAAAAACTCACAAAAATAATTAAAATTATGCATTTCGTCGATTATATTTGTTTTTCAACGATGTTTGTTGGTATTTTTACCTCCTCAAACAAACTAAGTCATGAAATCAATTTTTACCTTCTTCCTGTCTGTCTTCACAGTGGCAATTACTTTTGCCGAAATAAGCCTTCCTGAAAAAGAAGCCCTGATTCAATTGAACAAGGCTACCAATGGCCAGCAATGGACAACCAAATGGAATCTCGATGCGCCTGCAGAAACTTGGTATGGGATCAAAATTGAGAAAGACCACGTAGTCGGAATTGATTTGTCTGGCAATAACCTTTCGGGTTCTTTACCTGATGGCATTGCGGCCTTGACCCATCTGAAATCTTTGGTTTTGTTCCAAAATGCCCTGACAGGCCAGATTCCTTCTTCTGTCGGTAACTTGAAAGCTTTGGAGCAATTGAATTTGTCATTCAACCAATTTTCAGGGGAAATCCCTGAGACGTTAGGGGCTGCGACTTCGCTTAAGTCTATAGAGTTATTCATGAACAGGCTGGAAGGCAATTTGCCGAAATCCCTGAACAAATTGACGCAATTGGAGGTGTTGTCGGTGTATAACAATCAAATTTCAGGTGAAATCCCATCAGAAATCTATCAAATGAAATCGTTGCGTATCCTGCAATTGAATTCCAATAAGCTGTCCGGAAAACTGAGCCACGAAATAGCCAATCTTACTGCACTGGAAAACCTGAGTTTGTTTGACAACAACTTTACCGGTCAGGTGCCTTTGGATATAGAGAAGTTGAGCCATCTGAAAGAGATGAATATTTCCTACAACAGTTTCAATGGTTTGGTTACGAAAAACCTCGCCCAGCTTGACAGCATGAACATGACTATGGTAAACGAAAACGGTATTGCACAGGTATTGAAAGTAAAAGACATTCAGGCCAATAAAGATAAAGCAGTGGCTGACGGGGAATAGCCTGTTTTCTTCATCAATAAACTTAGTGATTTTTACTAAGTTTTTTTTATGCCAAAATTTTACTTATTAGTACAATTCCTGTTAAGAAAAGATGTATTTGGTCGGAAGTAGATGTCGTTCGTCGGATTTTTTTCCCCTGGAAAAATCTTCAAAATGTTGATAAATAATTTAAAAATTGTTGATAACTACAAAAAAGAACACCTGTAGAAATTATGATTTATCAATCATAGCATAGAAAATTCGATTTTTTTTTGTAAATAATCATGTATAGAAAAATGTTAATAAACAATTTAAAATGGAAGAATACCTTATTTAAATGTTAAAGTAATTTTAGCATGAATTTTAACAAAAATTTTAGAACCGAAAAATCCATAAAAATCCAAATCCCTATATACAATCATTAAAATCCCTAACTCAATTTTAAACAATAAGAGAAACATGTCAAACATTACACTTATTAAATCTGGAATAAAGAAATTGATTCCAATTTTGTTTGTTCTTTTTATTACTAATGATTTGTTTGCCCAGCATCATGAAGATTCAGATGACTGCGGCAAGGCTTTCTTCATTGAAGCTGCAAATTATGTAATCAACCATGGTACTTCACAAGCTTTTGAAGTTGCCAATCCTAATAACGTTCCTGTATCCTGGAATGTAGTAGGAAATGTCGAAGGTCAGAAATCAGGAACCGGAAATAAAACCGGGGCCTTGCTTTTCGAAAAACCAGGGGCCTATAAAATAGTCTTTACTTCACAACCGATGGGAAAATTCCATGCGTTGACCGAAACCATTAATGTGGAAGTCCTGTCTACGAATTTTACCTTTCTTATTGACAGGGCCAAATTAAGTGGAACTATCAAACAAGGTGATTCAGTAGACGGCATTACCTTGACCGTTCCTGTTGAAATTTCATCCACAACGAATGAAAAAGTAAAATACGGTCCCTTCAAAAATTCCACCACAGGAATTGACGGCATCGATTTTATACTGGAGGAACAAATAGAACTGAAGCCCGGCATCAACAATGTTACCTTCAGGTTAAAAGGAAATGCCCAAACAGCTGGTCCTGCCCAGATTGGTTTCTTTAATCCGAAAGGGGAAGGGTATTTCTATAATTTTTTAATTTCTAAGTAAGAATGAGAGCAAAAATTAAATTTCTTAAGTTTATAATAGTTGTAGTATTTTTTACTTTCAATTATGGTTATAGTCAGAATAATGCCTGTAACCCCAGGAAAATATACGATCAGTTGCAATCTGGTTTCCACTCAACCATAGCCACTTTGCCTGACGACTCCTTTTTATGTTGGGGTTTCTTGACGGCTCCAAATGGTACGGGTAATAATCTAACTCCGTTAGCCATCACGCCTGCCCAAGGTTACAACTATACCGGAACCGCATTGTTTGCCACATTAGGGACCAATTCCAATATATCGGCACAATTCTTTCTAATGTCTACAACAGGCTTGTATGTTTGGGGTACTGAAGGGTCTTGTATCAACAATGCAGTGACTACTTCAGCAGCTTTCCAGTCTATACCTATGCCGACCGGCGTCTTGCCTTCCCAGATTGTAGACATGAAAGCTTCCTATAACTGCGTGGCTTTGGTTACCACTACCGGGGAGGTTTGGGTGAATGCCAATATTACCAATCTTTATGGAGTAGGGGCAACTGCACCTGCGGCAGGAAGTTGGGCCAGGGTCACCACCAGTGGTGCTGGCAACCCAGTACTTACAGGTGTTACCCAGTTAGGCGTTACCGCTGTAGCCATGATGGCGTATACTTCATCAGGCACTTGGTATACCTGGGGGTCACAGACCTACTTGGGAGACGGTACGGTTGCTGCTGCCCGCAACAGGGCTACCCCTATGACAGCCCCATTTGCCGGAGCGCCAAAGGTATTGGCCATGACCAATAGTACGACAGAGCCTTCCTATTTTGCCCTGAATCCAGCCAACAATAAGATATATGCCACCGGAAACAATGGAACAGGACAATTGGGAAGAAACAATACTACCAACCAGACCGGTTGGGTGATAGTACAAAATCCTACAAATACAGGTGATTTAACCAATGTAACCTTTATCTCTGGTAATGACCAGGATACTTCGGGCTTTGGAGCCGTCGGATGTATCACTTCAGACAAACATTTATATATATGGGGAAGCAACGCAGGGCCAGGTATGATCGGACAGGCGGGTGCAGGACCTTTTTTATTGCCTAATACCCCCAATGGGTTCACTTTCGGTACAGATAATCCACTTTACCTTGAGGTAGGAGGTCATACTTCCGCTTTCCTCAGGGAATGTGCCGACCGTTATTGCTACACCGGTCATAAGGTGAATGGTTCCATGGGTGATGGGGTGAATACTGGTAGTTTCATCAACACCTTTGACTGTGCCAACACACCTATTGCGGTAATTTGCGGGGCTAGTTCCTTTGACTCCGGTGACGTGCCCAATTCCTTTGAAGGTTCCAGTCCGGCTTCACACTATTACAAATGTCCTCCCGGTATTTATTTAGGAGCACTCGGGCCTATTGCCAACAACGGAAACTTCGTGAATGTGGCTGTCAATGCTGACAATAAAGGGTCTAACGGAGACGGCCTCGAAGAAGACGGCGTTTCCAGTTTGCCGACTTATACCGGTACAGGGAGTTATACAGTAACGGTAAATGCCACCAACACTTCTGGCACTGCCGGTACCATATTTGCCTGGATCGATTGGAACGAAGACGGCTTATTTGACACAACTGAAGCGAGAACCGTCGCCATCAATAACGGAACCAATGCGGCCAATTTCACCTTGACCTGGTCATCCCTTCCCAATACCATTACCTGTGGAAGGAAATATATCAGGATCCGGGTTACTTCTGCTACCTTAAATGATAACGCAGCCACTGCCAATGTGGATGAACGTAGCCGGGGAGGTGCGATTGGTGGAGAAGTAGAAGATTACTTCGTAGATGTAGTGCTGACCAACTTCGCCGGAATTGATCAATCATTGCTTTGCAGCCCTTCGACCGCCTGTAGTGCTACCATGAATGGTGCCGGTATCGGAACCTGGACCGCCAATGTGGGTAACCCAGGTACTGCCAACATTGTCAGTATAAATTCACCGAGTACGGTCATTAACAACTTCTCTGCGTATGGTACTTATAACTTTACCTATACCAACGGAACCTGTAGTGATGTTGTGGCCATTAAAATCGCCTTTATTGACGCGGTTAACGATCCGGCTGTGACAGTTGCTTCTGCAGCTACTCCGGTAACCGTAAGCAATGTAACTACAAACGATACCCTTAACGGAATTGCAGTAACAGGTGCCAATACAGATGTAACTCCTGTCACTACCGGGCCGCTTTCAATTGATGCCAATGGTGTCCTTACGCTGGCTCCGAACACCCCTTCGGGTACTTATACCATTACTTACCAATTATGTGAGGTAGGTGCTGTACCTGCCAACTGTGATACGGCTACAGCAACAGTTATTGTAGCCAATATTATTGATGCGGTAAATGACAGCACGGTGACCCTGCCAAGCGGTGCCACGCCAACGACAGTTGCGGGCAACGTCACTTCTAATGATACCCTCAACGGAATTGCAGTAACAGCAACCAACACCAACGTGACTCCACAGACCACAGGCCCACTGAGTGTGGATGCCAATGGCGTAGTCACCTTGGCTGCCAACACGCCAAGCGGTACCTATACCATAACTTATCAATTATGTGAAGCCGACCCGGTAACCGGACTCAATGTAATTCCTGCCAATTGTGATACCGCCACCAAAACGGTAGTGGTAGCCAATGTTATCGATGCGGTGAATGACAGTACGGTGACCCTGCCAAGCGCTGCCACACCAACAACTGTTGCAGGCAACGTCACTTCTAATGATACGCTCAACGGAATTGCAGTAACAGCTGCCAACACCAATGTGACACCACAAACCACAGGCCCACTGAGTGTGGACGCCAATGGCGTGATCACTTTGGCTGCCAATACGCCAAGCGGCTCCTATACCATCACTTACCAATTGTGTGAAGCCGACCCAGTAACCGGACTCAATGTAGTACCGGCCAATTGCGACACGGCTACCAAAACGATAGAGGTTGCCAACGTGATTGACGCCATCAATGACGCTGCTGTTACGGTAGCTTCAGGCGCAGCGGTTACAACCGTACCGGGAACGGTTATCACCAACGATACGCTCAACGGTGTTGCGG
>CAZXRX010000058.1:0-14890 GCA_964642945.1 uncultured Flavobacterium sp.
CATTCTCAGTAACGTTTCCCAATTGAAATCATCACTCAATGAACTCAACCGGAGCAGTCAAACCACCCAAATCAATGAAAGCAAGGAGGAAGTCAATCTTGAAAGAAACGTCATCCAGGCCTTTTACCAACTCAAGAAAGCCATCAGGGAATGGGAGCTCAATTACATTTTTCGTGCTTCGGTAGACGGAAAAGTCACCTTTCTGCAAATCTGGACTGCCAACCAGACCGTAACCGCAGGGGAAAATGTTTTTGCCGTTATCCCAACCGTTGAAAAAGGTTATATCGGAAAAGTAAAGGCTCCGGCTCAAAATTCAGGCAAGCTCAAAATCGGGCAGGAGGTGGTCATCCGTTTGGCCAATTACCCAGACAGCCAGTTTGGGGTAATCAGGGGCAAGGTGCGGGCTATTTCCCTGACACCTGACAATAATGGTAATCTGTTGTTGGATGTGGCGCTTCCGGACGGATTAAACACTTCCTACAAAAAGAAAATCAAATTCCAACAGGAAATGACCGGAACGGCTGATATCGTTACTGAAGACATGCGGCTCATTGAGCGGTTGTTGTACCAATTCAGGGACATTTTCAAACGATAAGCTGAAAACAACCGACCCTTTATTTCTGAAAAAATTAAGGCTTGTTTTTTTGTCAATTCCTTTTTGAAAGCCTACTTTTGCAGCAGTTTTTATAAAAAAATCCAATTGGGCACTTCATCCACGCTTACTATTAAATCTATCTTTCTGGATTTCAAGGAAATAACCAAGGCAGGTTTGGCCATCAGCGTGTTGTTTTCATCCATCGCGGGTTATTTGCTGGGTTTTGACAGCGAACACCCCTTCAGTTGGTCAGTTTTGCTGATGCTTTCTGTGGGAGGTTATTGTATGGTGGGCGCGTCTAATGCCTACAACCAGGTCATCGAAAAAGACCTGGATGCCCTGATGGACCGCACCAAAAACCGTCCGGTTCCCGCAGGAAGGATGACTTCAAACGTGGCCTTGTTTATTGCCAGTTTATTAACCGTGATTGGGTTGGTGCTTTTGTACCTGATCAATCCGAAAACAGCCATGTTTGGCGCTATTTCGATATTTCTTTACACGAGCTTGTATACACCGCTTAAAACAAAAACGCCTTTGTCTGTATTTGTCGGCGCGTTTCCTGGAGCGATTCCGTTTATGCTGGGATGGGTAGCGGCCACGGGTAATTTCGGTATTGAGGCCGGAACTTTGTTTTTGATACAATTTTTCTGGCAGTTTCCGCACTTTTGGGCCATTGGTTGGTTTTTGTATGAAGATTATGAAAAGGCAGGATTTTTCATGTTACCCACCGGAAAAAAAGACAAATCCACGGCCATGCAGGTCATTTTGTATACGGCTTGGCTGATTGTGGCTTCCTTGCTTCCGTGTTTGGGATATACCGGTCAATTATTTATTTCGCCAATTGCTGCAATTGTTGTATTTTTGCTGGGCTTATGGATGCTGTTTTACGCTGTGAAATTATACCAGCTCCGAACTGCAAAAGCAGCCAAATCGTTAATGCTGACCAGTGTTTTTTACATAACTTTGCTGCAAATTGTTCACATAACCGATAAATTTTTACGATAATTATGGCCATGACCGCTGAAGAACACAAAGCACGATCCAACCGTTCCTATAAATTGTTGCTGCTTTTCGGGATGATAAGCATGACGATGATGTTTGCCGGTTTGACCAGTGCGTTCATTGTAAGTAGCAAACGTGCCGACTGGGCGAAAGATTTTCACATGCCGTCTGCCTTTTTTGCCAGTTTGGTTTGTATCATCGGGTGCAGCCTGACGATTCATTTTGCGAAAAAAGCGATTCAGAAAGACAACAGGCAGCTCACGATGAACCTGCTTTTGGGAACCTTGCTTTTGGCTGTTGCCTTCGTGTTTTTCCAATTCCAGGGTTTTAACCAGATGGTAGCAGAAGGCAATTACCTTACAGGTCCGCAAAGCAATATTACCGCCACTTTTCTGTATCTGGTAGTGATTGCGCACCTGGCCCACCTTGCGGGTGGAATTATTTCATTATTAATCATAATTTATAATCATTTTAAACAAAAGTACAATTCAAGTCAATTCCTTGGTATTGAGCTTGGTGCAATGTATTGGCACTTCCTTGATTTCCTGTGGATTTATTTGTTTTTATTTTTATATTTCTTTAAATAAGAAAAATATGTAAATTTGGGAACTTTTTAACTATTACTTTTTATGGGATCGACAGTTACAAATGCAACTACTGAAGGAAAAACTTGGGATGGCGGGAACGAACCGTTAGGCGCAAGTTATGGAAAACTGATGATGTGGTTTTTCATCGTTTCGGATGCCTTGACCTTTTCAGGATTTTTGGCAGCCTACGGGTTTTCCAGGTTTAAATTTATCGAAACTTGGCCATTGGCCGATGAGGTGTTTACGCACTTTCCGTTCATGCATGGGGTTCCTGCACCGATGTACTACGTCGCATTGATGACTTTTATCCTGATTTTCTCTTCCGTAACCATGGTTTTGGCTGTGGATGCCGGACACCAGATGAAACAAGGAAAAGTCGCTTTTTATATGTTCCTGACGATTATCGGTGGTTTGATATTCGTGGGTTCACAGGCCTGGGAGTGGAAAAATTTCATCCACGGTGAATATGGCGCCATTGAAACCAAAGGCGGAAGCATCCTGCAATTTGTAGATTCCAAAGGGAAAAGGGTCAAACTGGAAGACTTTGCAGCCACTTTGCACGAGGAAAGAACACAACTTAAAAGAAGCAATGCCACTTGGTTCAACAGCGAAAGCCCATTGCCGACATACTCAGTTGCCGAAGTTCAGGAAGGGTTCAAAAACCACCCGGATATTTTGGTAAGAACAGAAGTGATTTTTTCTGCTGAGACTGCCCCTCATTCGGTGGGAGCACATCCAACATTAAATGATTATAAATTTCACACCAAACACAAAACCATCCTGACCAGGGAACAATCTGAAAAAATGATGGCCAACGCCCACTTGGTGGTAGAAGGTGCCAACCTGACCAGAAACGAATACGGAAGCAAACTCTTTGCTGATTTCTTCTTCTTCATTACAGGATTCCACGGATTCCACGTGTTTTCTGGGGTAATCATCAACATCATTATTTTCATCAATATCCTTATCGGAACTTATGAAAAAAGAAGATCATACGAAATGGTTGAAAAAGTGGGACTTTATTGGCACTTTGTAGATTTGGTTTGGGTATTCGTATTTACCTTCTTCTATTTAGTTTAATTATTTGATATAAAAATATTATGGCACACGCACACGAATCAAATACTGCAAGAATCTGGAAAGTGTTTTTCTTTCTTTCCGCTGTAACCATTGTAGAGGTTATCCTCGGAATCATCAAGCCTGAGGCTTTGCATATGACCAATTTTATCGGCATGAACCTATTGAACTGGATATTCATTATACTTACATTGGTTAAAGCCTACGGAATTGTATGGGCCTTCATGCACATGGAAGGAGAAACCACCGTATTGAGAAGAGCAGTTGTATGGACGGTAATTTTCTTGGTTTTGTACCTCGTTTTTATCTTATTGACAGAAGCACATTATATATTTGGGGTTTTTAAAAATTCTACCATAAAATGGAATTTTTAACATTATATTAATTCAAAAAAAGTCCCGGTATCATCGGGACTTTTTTTATTTTTGCATAGCAGCCGGAGGACGTTTCAGGCCCGATGGAATGAAGTTAAAACCACCACCTTCAAATGAAAAAGAACTTTGTCCTTTTCTTTCTTTTTATTTTCCCGATAGTCGCCTATTTGTTTTTTGCTTCCGGCGTTAACAGCTTTACCAAATTGCCGGTCATTACCAAGACTGTCCCCGAATTCAACAACTGGAAAACTGCCGATGGGCAAGCCATTCAACTTTCAGGCAACATCACCATATTGGGCTTTACCGGTACTGACGTCAAGGCCAAAAAAGGAAATTTTTTCAACCTCAATCAAAAAATTTACGACAAATACAGTGCTTTCAAAGATTTCCAGATTGTATTTGTAGCCCCTAAAGGCACTGAAAAGGATGCCGAAGACTTCCAAAATAAAATCAAGGACATTTCTGACCTCTCGCGTTGGCACTTTGTTTTTGCAGCGCCAGACGAAATCACCACTTTTTACAACAGCCTCCAATTGAAAGCCCCGTTGGATGACAACTTGGGTACCGATAAGGTGTTCATCATTGACAAGGCGCGCAACCTCCGTGGCCGGAAAGGAAGGGTAAAAAAAGGGGATGAAGAATATCGGGAAGGCTACAGCACCACCTTAGTGTCGGAATTGCACAATGAAATGACCGATGATGTCAAAATCATCCTGGCCGAATACCGTTTGGCCCTGAAACAGAACAACAGATACCAAAAATTGGAATCCAATGAAAAATAAATCCTATATCGGTATTTCCTTCATCATCCTGATTTTCGGGATTTATGCTGTTCCCAAAATCATCGACAGGTTCAATGGGAATGACTTGGTGGTGATTGGTCCGGCCCCGAAGTTTGAACTGACCGACCAGCACGGCAAAAAAATTTCCAACAAAAATTATGAAGGCAAGGTCTATGTAGCCGAATTTTTCTTTTCTACCTGTCCGTCCATCTGCCCGATCATGAACAGGAACATGGTTTCGGTACAAAACGAGTTTTTCGGCAACCCCAACTTCGGTATAGTATCCATTACCATCAATCCGGAAAATGATACGCCGGAAGTGCTCAAAGAACATGCAAAGAAACTGGGCGCGAATTCTGCCAACTGGCATTTCCTTACAGGTGACAAGAAATACATTTACAGCATTGCCAATTCGGGTTTCAACCTTTATGCGGGCCAGAACAGCAAAGCCGATGGCGGTTTTGAACATTCCGGATTGTTTGCCCTGATTGACAAGGAAGGAAAAATCCGCTGCCGCAAAGATGACAATGGAAACCCCATCATGTATTATGACGGTTTGGAACAAAAAGGCGTCAATGCCATCAAAGAAGACATCAAATTATTATTAGCAGAATAATGGAAAACAATTCAGTAGAAAAGAAATTCAGTACCCCGATTTTTATAGTATCCATCCTCATTCCGGTCGTTGTGGCCATATTGTTCAGTGTGAAGTTAAAAGATTTGGGAATCAACGTAGAACCCATGCCTTATCTGCCGCCCATTTATGCCACCATCAATGGTTTGACTGCCGTGTTGTTGGTTTCGGCTGTCATGGCTATAAAAAATGGCAAAAGAAAACTGCATGAAAGGTTGATGACTTTGGCTATTGGTTGTTCTGTCGTATTCCTGATTATGTATGTGGCTTACCACATGACCACGGAACGCACCAACTATGGCGGTGAAGGTACCTTGAAATACATTTATTTCTTCATATTGGCCAGCCACATCCTTTTGTCTATCGCTATTATTCCGATGGTTTTGGTGAGTTACGTAAGGGCTTTGGCGGAACGTTTCGACGCCCACAAAAAATTAGCCAGAATCACCTATCCGCTGTGGTTGTATGTGGCGGTTACCGGTGTGATTGTCTACTTAATGATTTCACCTTATTATGCCAAATAGGTTAACCAAAATACTTTTTTCAATTTCTTTGACCTTGTTGCCTATGGTAAGCAGCGCCCAATGTGCCATGTGCCGTGCCGCACTCGAAAGCGAAGGCAACAACAAAACGGCTGAAGGGGTGAATGACGGCATCGTTTACCTGATGGCCATTCCGTATATCCTGGTTGGGATAGCGGCGTTTTTCGTCTACCGGATGTTTGCCAAAAAAAAGGACTGAGTTACTCCATTCCGTCAATTTTCACATTTACTTTTCCGCTGGCGTTGATAAAGGCAATGAGGGCACTGTTGGTAATTTCTACTTTTTCAAATTCAAAATCATTCAGGTTGCCGTTGATGAAAACCCCTTTCATCGGCGAATAATTGTTCAGGTAGGGCAGGAGGTTTTTCTTGCCTTCCTCCAGGTTTTCCTTAATGGAATAGCGGCAGTTTTCCTGTATTTTCTTCAGTATGGTGCCCTGCAGCAACCAATTGGCAGTCCGGGTAAGTAAGCCTTTGGTGTTGAGTACATAATCCATCTGTTCGAAATATATCTCCTTGGTAATCGGGTTGTAATTCGGTATTCCGGCCAGGTAAATGGTGCCGTCAATGGTTCCGGTCATGCTCAGGGCGATAATCATTTTTCTGTCTTTGGCCCATAATTCGACTTTCTGTACGGTGATTTTACGGCTGCCCGAAGCGAATTCCTTTCCTTGGAAATTTTTGGTAATGATTCTTGAAGCACTTTCAAAGGTGGAAACGGCTGCTATACTCGCAGTGGTTTTTTCAGGCACTTTCGTTACAGGTTTGAACGTAATGACCTCGCGGTTGAAATTGTTTTTGGGTTGCTGGCCAACCATCGTCTGCATGGTGCATTTGAGACCCAAATCCATGGAGATTTTGTTTTTCTGCAGGTTGGCATCGGTTACATAGACTTCAATGGGCATCATCTTGAACCAGGCTTCATACGTTTCGCTGGTCAGGAATGGGGTGCTCATTTTTTCGAGTACATCCAACACATAAGGTTTGAAGTCACAAGATTTTTCTATGGCGTCGTCAATTTTTTTGGCCACTTTCGACTTGAAAATGCTGAGTGTCGGATTGATGATATAGGTAATCGGGACTTTTTTGCCGGCGACCAATATGGTAGGGCTCTCGCTCCATTCAAAATCTTCAATCTTGGAGCTGGTATTCATTTTCCAGTTGGATAATTTTACATCGCTCAGTAGGGTAATGGTGCCGTTCAGGTCAATTTCCCGGGTGTCGTTGAGCCCCATGAAATCAGTTCCGTATTTGAATTTCGCCCAGATTTTGAGGGGCAATATAGATTCGATTTTTCCGTCTTTCTCGATGAGTTTTATGGTGCCGGTTTTCCAGATTTTCATTTCAGACTTGTCATCTTCCAGGTTGTTGTCTTCATAAATCAAACCGCTGAGTGATTTGTTGAGCTGGTTTTCGATTTCCTTCAGGCTGATTTCCATTGGCATGCTCACAAAAGAGGTGGTGGTTTTGTATGCCACCGGTTCATTCAATGTAGGTTCGGGTTTGAGGGCCGCGATTTTTTGCGAACCCGAACAGCCCATGACAAAAAATAAAATCAAAAAGGCAATCGTCACACAGGCAAATGTTTTCATTTTAGTGAAATATTTAAATTTTTCCGGACTGTTTTCCGGCTGTGAATGTAACAAAAAAATAAAAATAACGTCTGATAGGAAAGTGTTAATTTAAGCATTTTGACTTAAATTTGTACTTCCTTAATTTCATTTTTGAACTAGCTTCCATGAAGAAAATAAATATTGCGTTGCTGTTGTTTTTCGGCCTCACTTTTTCCCTCGGCAGCCACGCCCAAACCAAGGCCTGGACTTTGCAGGAATGTGTTGATCATGCCATCAAAAACAATATTACGATTAAACAGACCGAGCTCGATGTCAAAAACACGGCCGTCGATAAAAAAGCCGCATTCGGAAGTTTCCTGCCCACGGCCAATGCCAATGCCTCCCATTCGTGGAATATCGGACTGAACCAAAACATTACGACCGGTTTGCTCGAAAACCAAACCACCCAGTTTACTTCCGCCGGATTGAATTCGAGCGTAGACATCTACAACGGCCTGCAAAATGTGAACCGTTACCGTAGGGCCAAACTGGCGATGGTAGCTTCGCAATTCCAATTGGATAAAATGAAAGATGATGTGTCATTGAATGTGGCGAATGCATTTTTGCAAATATTATTCAACAAAGAATCCATCAAGGTGCAGAAAGAACAATTGGCCTTTGACGAAAAACAATACACCCGAACCGACGAACTTGTAAAGGTGGGTACCATCCCAAGGGGCGACCTGCTCGATGTGAAAGCCACGGTCGCAGCCGATAAACAAAGGTTGGTGGCCGCAGAAAACGCCTTGTTTTTATCGAAATTGAGCTTGGCGCAATTGCTTCAGTTGGACGATTTCCAGAATTTTGACATAGCCGAAACAGATTATGCGGTGAAGGAAAGCCCGGTAGCCCTTCAAAAACCGGAAGACATTTATGCCAAAGCCAAACAGGAGCGCGTCGAATTGAAAATTGCCAAAGCCAATCTTGAAATCGCCGAAAGGGATGTGAAAATTGCCAGGGGTGCCTACCAGCCCAGTTTGGTTGGTTTTTACAGCTTCAGCACGAGGGCGAGTTATTCTGACCGCGTTACCGGATTTGAGCTGGATGCAGCCAATCCGACCACGGTTATTGGGCAGGTAAACGGCACAGGCCAGACGGTTATACAACCCAACTTTGTACCGGTTTTGGGGAAGCCCAATTCTGTTTTTGACCAATTCAGTGACAACAAAGGGCATTCGTATGGTTTGCAGCTGAACATCCCGATATTCAATGGTTTCGCCGCCAGAAACAATGTTATCCGTTCCAAAATAGCTTTGGAACGTTCCCAGATTTCCATGAAACAGGCGGAGTTGGATTTGGAACGCAATGTGTACACGGCCATTGTCGATGCCAAAGGCGCACTCAACAGTTATGAATCGGCTGTTGTGGCTCTTGAGGCACGCCAAAGCGCGATTGACTATGCTAAGGCGCGGTTTGATGTAGGCATGATGAACGCCTTTGAATTCAATCAGGCACAAACCTTGTTCACCAATGCCCAATCAGAAGTATTGCGGGCCAAATATGATTACATCTTCAAAATAAAAATAGTAGAATTTTACTTCGGAATCCCCATCACACAAAACAATTAAACCCATGTCAAAGAAGCGCATTTATATAATATTAGGATCAGTTGTAGCCCTCGTTGTGGTTTTGGTAGCCTTATCAAAAGCAGGTATTATCGGAAACAAAGACAACGGTACTGAAATTGAAACCACAACGGCTGATGAAATCACCATAGTCGAAACCGTCTCGGCCACGGGGAAAATCCAACCTGAAATTGAAGTCAAGATTTCTTCTGAAGTATCAGGCGAAATCATTGCCTTGCCTGTAAAGGAAGGTCAGGTCGTGAAAAAAGGCGACTTACTCGTCAAAATCAACCCCGATTTGTATACTTCAGGCTACAACCGGACCATCTCCAACCTGTCCGCCTCAAAATCGGGGCTGAGCCAGGCAGATGCCTCATTCAAGGAAGCCAAGGCCAATTACGAAAGAAGTAAAACCTTGTATGAAAAAGGAATTATTTCGCGTTCTGACTGGGACAAAGCCATCGCTTCCTATGAAGTGGCCAAAGCCAACAAACAATCTTCTTACTACAATGTAGAAAGTGCCAATGCCACCGTCAAGGAAGCCAAAGACAACTTGGGCAGAACTACTATTTTTGCACCTGCAGACGGAACCATTTCCATGCTGAATGTAGAATTGGGTGAGCGCGTATTGGGAACCCAGCAAATGACAGGAACCGAAATTCTCCGCGTGGCCAACCTGAACAATATGGAAGTGGAAGTTGATGTGAATGAAAACGACATCGTAAAAATAAACGTAGGCGATTCGGCCAAGGTAGAAGTAGATGCCTACCTTAAAAAAGAATTCGGTGGTATCGTGACGAGCATTTCCAATTCGGCCAGTGCGGCGACTTCAGCTGACCAGGTAACCAATTTCAAGGTAAAAGTCAGGATATTGAAAGAATCTTACCTCGATTTACTCGAAGGTAAACCGGCTACCTATTCACCATTCCGCCCCGGGATGACTGCCACGGTTGACATCATTACCACCAGGAAGGAAAAAGTGATCGGGGTGCCGATTAGTGCCGTAGTGATGAAAACCGACACGGCTGCGACCAAAAAATATGAAGTAAAAGACGAGCCGGAAAACAACAAAGATGACAACGCCAAACCAAAAACAGACAAAAAATTTGAATGTGTTTTTGTGAAAGAAGGCAATAAGGCCAAAATCAGGATTGTGAAAACCGGTATCCAGGATGATAAAAACATCGAAGTGATTTCGGGGTTGAAAAAAGGCGATGTCATCATCACCGGACCATACAGTACGGTTTCCAAAGAATTGAATTCGGGAGATAAGGTGAAAATAGCCGATCCGAAAAGCAAGGAAAAAGAAAAGAAAAAATAACCCAGCACCCCATTGCATTGCCTTACATCCTCAACATAGAAACAGCCACCAAAAATTGTTCGGTTGCCCTGGCCAAGGACGGAAAAACGCTGGTATTCCGGGAAATTGCCGAACAAGGCTATTCCCATGCCGAAAAACTGCATGTGTTTATCGAAGCCGTTTTAAAAGAAGCCCAACTGTCTTTCAGCGACCTTGACGCCATTGCCGTGAGCATGGGTCCGGGTTCTTATACCGGTTTGCGTATTGGTGTTTCTGCTGCAAAAGGCTTGTGTTATGCGCTTAATATTCCTTTGTTGGCTATTGATACCCTGACGGTATTGGCCCAGCAGTTGGCAGTGGACGAAGGCTTGGTGGTACCGATGATTGACGCCCGAAGGATGGAAGTCTACAGTGCCGTTTTCAATTCCGCCAAAGAGAAAATCAGGAAGGTGGAAGCCGAAATCCTTACCGAAGACAGTTTTTCAGCGTATGAAGGAGCTGTTCATTTTATTGGTGACAGCAATGAAAAAGCAAGAACCGTCCTGACCCGAGCCCATTTTGTTTTCCATGACAATATCTTCTATCCGTCGGCCCAAGCCATGGAAAAATTATCGTTTGAAAAATTCGAAAACAAGGAATTTGAAGACCTGGCTTATTTTGAGCCTTACTACCTAAAAGATTTCATGACTACCGCCAAACCAATTATTTAGGATTGTCCCGTGCATAAGGCTGGATGATGATAGCTGCCTGGTCAAAAGCGATTTTGCATTGTTCGAGAATGTCAGATGACATCACCGCAAAATCTTCATTTTTGGCCCACGGACGGATGGCCAGGTGTACGGCATTGTCTGTCAGGTCACGAACCACCACCACAGGTTCGGGCATTTTAAGTACTTTAGGATGCGCTTGCATGACTCCCATTACAATATCTTTGGCCTGCTTGATGTTGGTGTCATACGACAGCGAAAAAACCAAGTCGGCCCGGCGCTTGCCCTGCATCGAATGGTTGGTAATCACGCCGTTGGATAAAATCCCGTTCGGGATGAATATTGTCTGGTTGTTGGCGGCTATCAGTTTGGTGACAAATATCTGGATTTCCTTTACGGTACCCATTACATTCTGCGCTTCAATGGTATCGCCTACGCGGAAAGGTTTGAACAGGATAATCAGCATTCCGCCTGCAAAATTCGAAAGCGAACCCTGTAGGGACAGCCCCACTGCCAAACCGGCGGCACCCAAAATGGCGACAAAAGAAGAAGTTTCGATGCCCAGTTTTGAAATGAAGGTGACGAAAAGCAACACACGAAGGATCCAGAGCAGGATGTCGGCGGCAAATTTGGAAAGGGTAGGGTCAATTTCCCGGTTTTCCATAATCCGGCGTACCAGTCTGTTGATGACCCTGATGACATACAAGCCGATGAACAGGATGACAAATGCCGTAATCAGCCGCGGAGAATAATCAATTATGGTTTTCAGCAACTTTTGAAGGTAATCGGCCAGCATGTTTATTTCCAATGGTGTATTCATGGGTTATAAATAAAAAATCACGCAAAATTAAGCGTGATTTGTATGATTTCAAAGTGGTTTAACTCAAATTTAATCGGCATCTTCTTCTACCCTGTTGGCGGCCTCATCGGCTTTTTGCTTCGCCAGTTCGCTAATGCTCGGGTCTGAAGCATCACCCGTAAAGGAATTGAATTTTTCTTTAACGCTGTCTATGGCATTTTCTGCCATTTCTTCTGCCTTTTCAGCATATTCACTGGCTTTTTCTTTTACGGTGTCCATCGCATTTTCTATGGCATCGCCGGCAGCCGGAACGAATTCGTTTATTTTCTCTTTGGCCTGATCGGCAAAATCTTCTACTTTGTCAACGATTGGCGCAGCGGCGGTTTTTGCTTTTTCGAGTGCATCATGTGCAAAGTCTTCCGCTTTATCGGCTATTTGGTTTACACTTTCTTTTGATGAACCAAATAAGTTTTTAAAAAAGGCTCCTAATCCCATAATGTTTTAGTTTAAAGTTTGAAAAATAAAGGTACAATTTTAAACCAATTGGATACAATTATTTTTATTTTTTTTATCCGGAAAAATTCTTTCAAAATAAACCCATATCATATGATATTTTGCTAAATAATAGTAAATTGCGCCGCTAAATAATGCAGCCCCATTATGATTTCAAACAAAATGATGAACACCTACATCAAGCTGGTTTTATTTTTATTTCCATTCTTTCTGGCAGCCCAGCCTTGTCCTACCCCTACGGCAACGGTTACACAACCCAGCTGTACCGTTTCTACAGGTACTATACAGGTAACAAGCCCTTTAAATGTAAACCCTTTGCCTGTTCCTGGAGATTTGTTCATTTCAGAGGTAACCGATGAAAATGTCGGGTCACTTACTTACATAGAAATCTACAACGGTACGGGTAGTCCAAAAAACCTGGCCAATTATAAATTAAGGATCTACAACAACGGCAATAATTTTACCTCTTGCGAAATTCCGCTCATCGGGACCTTAAACAATAATGCGGTTCATGTGGTTTCTATCGGAAGTGTGGTGAATCAAGGCGGCGTAGTACCCCATCAGGTTGTGGGTATTGGCTGTCCCGGAATTAACGATAATGACAACATCCGTTTGTCTACCATAGGCAATGTAGAGTTTGATTTGTGGGGAAGGACGGATGGCGTGATTTTTACACCCACTCCGTCAGGATATACTTACCGTAGGTATGCCACCGCAAACCATCCATCCATGACCTGGAACCCGGCAGATTGGAACGCCATTGCTCCGCAGGTGTACACTGCAGTAGGAAGTTATCCTTATGCCACCCAATACGAATACAGTATCAATGGGGTGAATTATCAGGCCAGTACTACCTTTTCAAATGTGGCTCCAGGAACCTATAATGTTACGGTAATGGATGTGCTTTCAGGCTGTGTTTCGAGTCCGTTTTCGGTAACGGTCAATCCGGTTCCGGTTGCGCCAACAGCGCCCCCTGTATTGATTTGCGGAACTCCGGATCCGATATTGGTTCAGGCAAACATCCCACATGCCCCTTTTGATTTCAACAATGTCGGGCAAATCAGTTTTACGGTAAATTATACGGTTAATGGAACGCCTTACGGACCTTTTACTTTTGCAGCGCCTTCCCACTTCAATGCTGTTACCGGAATTATTCCCGGCGATCCCGTAGTCTTGACCGTAACCTGGAACGGGCTTTGTACGCCAAGCCAGACTTTTACCTGTTACCCAACTTGTGCCGGTACAGTGATTACCCCCACTTTTACACAGGTGGCACCCATTTGCGTCGGAGATCCTTTATTGGCCCTGCCCACAACATCCAACAATAATGTCGTAGGGGTTTGGTCGCCAGCCCTTAACAATACCCAGACCACCACCTATACTTTTACACCGCCTGCCAGGGAATGTGCCACCACCACGCAAATGACCATTGCGGTCAGCCCGGTAGTTACGCCAACCTTTACTCAAGTGGCGCCAATTTGTGCAGGACAGGCTTTGGCACCACTGCCTACTACCTCCAATAATGGCATTACAGGAACTTGGTCACCAGCCTTGGATAATACGAATACTACACAATACACCTTTACACCCAATGCCGGTCAATGCGCTTCGGCTACTTTGACGACAATGACCATAACCGTAAACCCGGTTATTACCCCCACATTTACACCCGTAGCACCAATTTGTTCCGGGCAACCTATGGCAGCTTTACCGACCACTTCCAATAATGGAGTCACGGGCACTTGGTCACCAGCCTTGAGCAATACCAATACCACCACTTACACTTTCACACCCAATGCCGGGCAATGTACAACAGCGGTTTTAACCACGATGACCATAACGGTGAACCCTAATGTTACACCAACGTTTAATAGCGTGACACCTGTTTGTTCAGGAGATCCTCTGGCCCCTTTACCCACCACTTCAACCAACGGAATAACCGGAAGTTGGTCACCTGCTTTGAGTAATACCAGCAGCAATACTTATACTTTTACGCCATCGGCAGGGCAATGTGCTGCCCAAACTACATTATTGGTAACCATAATTCCGAAACCGACGCCAACTTTTACGCAGGTGGCACCCATTTGTGCCGGTGCGCCCTTGTCTCCCTTGCCAACTACTTCCAATAATGGTATTTCAGGGAGCTGGAGCCCTGCTATAGATAATGTCAATACAACCACTTATACTTTTACGCCAACCACAGGGGTTTGTGCCAATACCGCCAGTATGCAGATTGTGGTAACCCCTCAGGCGACTCCTGTTGTTACTGTACAATCACTTTGTAATTCCAGTTTGGTAACCGTTACCAGCCCTGTTGGTCCAGATTTTCAATATGCTGTTGATGGGCAGGCTTATCAATCAAGTCCTAATTTTCCGGGACTATCAGTTGGGCCACATACGCTTGTGGCCAACCAGATTTCCACCAACTGTCTTTCTTCCCAAACCAATTTTACCGTGTCGCCTTCTGTAAATGATGTGGTGGTCTTTACACCGTCTGCCTTACAATACTGTGACCCAAACAATGATGGTTTTGGGGTTTTCAACTTGACACAGGTTATCACTACCGTTACGGGAGGTGCTCCTTATCATGTTACCTTCCATGAAACGTATACGGATGCCTTTGTTGATGGCACAGCCATTCCTTCCCCTTCTAATTACAGCTCCATTAATGCCAATTTCCAAACCGTTTACATAAGGGTGGAATCTACAACAACAACATGTTTTGAAATTGTTTCGTTGCAACTCCAAGTCAACCCGACTCCAGTAGCTACTGATCCGTCGGATTACCACAAGTGTGATG
>CAZXRX010000059.1:0-14878 GCA_964642945.1 uncultured Flavobacterium sp.
GGTGAGTAAATATGAAAACGGCAGCCGCATTCCACCAAAAAGCCACCTCCCGAAATTGTCTCAATTATTGGATATTCCTTATGAAACCCTTTATCTTTCCTGGGTAAAGGAAAAATTACAACAGGAGTACGGAAACGACCCGCTTTTCCTCAAGGCCATGCACGAATTGTTGACCGAAAACAATTTTAGCGTTCCGGCTTCAAATGAACCAAAAATAGATTCCATACTCGAAGAAATGGAAAAACTGAAAGACAGGCTGCAACAACTGCGGTAAACTAATATCCGGCAAATGAACCAATGTATTATGTAGGATGTTTCAATTTGTTGTCAAAGCTTGCAGTCGAACTCGTTTTGCCCGAATTGTTGTTTGAAAAATAATACAACAAAGAAATTACTGATTTTTGTTATGTTGGCGTGAGAAAGTTCCTAATTCTTATTCTCCAACAGCGGTACAAACCTGAAATCGCCAAATTCATGTTTTTCAAACTGGGTTTCGTTTTTGCGGATGAGCAGGGTCATGATCTGATCGGTTTCGCCAACCGGAATGACCAGCCTGCCTCCGATTTTAAGTTGTGCCATAAGAGGTTTGGGTATAATAGGTGCACCTGCAGTAACTATAATGCTGTCAAAAGGGGCATGGTTGGGCAAGCCTTTGTAACCATCGCCAAATGACAAATGTTTGGGGCGGATGCCCAGTTTGGGCAATAAGGCAGAAGTTATTTTGAACAATTCGTTTTGACGTTCCACCGAATAGACTTTGGCTCCCAAGAGACACAATACGGCTGTTTGGTAACCACTACCGGTGCCGATTTCCAAAATTTTATCCCCGCTTTTTACTTGCAACAACTGGCTTTGAAAGGCTACTGTATAAGGTTGTGAAATGGTCTGCCCGGCCGCAATCGGAAAGGCTTTGTCCTGATACGCAAAATCCTCGAAACTGGAATTCAGGAACAAATGTCTCGGGATTTTTTTAATGGCTTCCAGTACGTTTTTGTCTGTAATCCCTTTACCTTCGAGCAACTTGGCCAACTGATTCCTTAGTCCTTGGTGTTTGTTTGTATCTTTCAATGGGGTGTAATTTAGGTCTGTAAAAATAGCAAACAAAAAACGAATTCAAAGGATGCGTTTTAAATTTTAAATGAATTTAATTGTTATGATTTTATTGCTATTTTTGTTGACGCTTGACCTAAGGCCGAGCTTAAGAAATAAAAATCTTCATTATGCTGAAAGTTGGGGTTTTGGGTGCCGGCCACCTCGGAAAAATACATTTGCGTTTATTACAACAATCCGAACAATATGAATTGGTTGGCTTTTATGATGAAAACCAGGAAAACGGCGCTAAAATCGAAGCCGAATTCGGTTACAAGCAGTTTGACACCATCGCCAGACTCATCCATGCTGTAGATGTCATTGATATTGTTACGCCTACCCTTTCCCATTACAAATGTGCGAAAGTAGCCATCAAATCGGGCAAGCACGTGTTCATCGAAAAACCGATTGCCACGACCGTGGAGGAAGCCGAAGAAATCATTGCCCTGGCCAACGAATACAACGTAAAAGGACAGGTGGGCCATGTAGAACGTTTCAACCCGGCCTTTACCGCAGTGAAAGACCTGATTGAAAACCCAATGTTCATCGAGACCCACCGTTTGGCAGAATTCAACCCACGCGGAACTGACGTTCCTGTAGTGTTGGATTTGATGATACACGACATCGATGCCATTTTGAGTGTAGTCAAGTCAAAAGTAGTCAAAGTCAATGCCAGTGGGGTTTCTGTACTGAGCCAGTCGCCTGATATTGCCAATGCCCGCATCGAATTTGAAAATGGTTGTGTGGCCAACATCACCTCGAGCCGCATTTCGATGAAAAACATGCGCAAATCGCGGTTTTTCCAGAAAGATGCCTACATTTCTGTCGATTACCTCGATAAAATCTGTGAGGTCGTAAAAATGAAGGAAGCGCCTGAAGTTCCGGGCGATTTTGACATGATCCTGCAAAATGCCGAAGGCGAAAAGAAACAAATCTATTTTGCCAACCCCGAAGTGCTGCCCAACAATGCCATCCTCGATGAGCTGGAATCATTTGCCGCTGCCATCAACCACAATACCACACCTATCGTAACCCTGGAAGACGGAACCGAAGCGTTGCGGGTGGCCTACCAGATTATCGATTCGATGCAGAAATAATCTTTTAATTTAAAATCAATCCACCTTTAAATTTTTTCAATATCAATATGAAAACAATAGCTGTAATCGGCGCAGGAACCATGGGTAACGGAATCGCCCACACCTTTGCACAAAGCGGTTTTACCGTAAAACTGATTGACGTTTCCGAAAAATCCCTCGAAAAAGGAATGGCTACCATCGCCGGAAACCTTGACCGTATGCTTACCAAAGGATCCATCACGGAAGCCGACAAACACCAAACCATAGCCAACATCATCACCTATACCGATTTAAAAGACGGTGTGGTCGGTGCTGATTTGGTCGTAGAAGCCGCCACGGAAAACGTGGGCCTGAAATTGAATATTTTCAAACAACTGAGCGACATCTGCGACCACAATGTCATCCTCGCTACCAATACTTCATCTATATCCATCACCCAGATAGCGGCCCAGGTTGTTCATCCGGAAAGGGTAATCGGCATGCACTTCATGAACCCGGTGCCGATTATGAAACTCGTGGAAATCATCCGTGGCTATTCGACTTCTGATGAAGTGACCAAAATTATTATGGAATTGTCGGTGAAATTGGGCAAAACCCCAACCGAAGTCAACGATTATCCGGGCTTTGTGGCCAACCGTATCCTGATGCCGATGATCAACGAATCGATTGAAACCCTGTACAACGGCGTGGCCGGCGTGGCAGAAATTGACACCGTGATGAAACTCGGTATGGCACATCCGATGGGGCCTTTGCAATTGGCCGATTTTATCGGGTTGGACGTTTGTCTTTCGATACTGAATGTGATGTATGATGGTTTCAAAAACCCGAAATACGCCCCTTGCCCACTGCTTGTCAATATGGTCATGGCCGGAAAACTCGGGGTGAAATCAGGGGAAGGATTCTATGATTATTCTGAAAGCAAAAAGGCGGAAAAAGTGTCTAAGCAATTCAGTAAAGGGTAAAGCGTGAGTCGTGATTAGTCCCATTCAAAAGCGGTCTGGCCAATCACTAATTACTTTTCACTAATCACTTTTTAAAAAAAATGAGCAAAATCATCCCTTTCAAAGCGGTCCGTCCTACCCCAGACAAAGTCGCGCTGGTCACCTGCCGCAATTATGACGATTATTCGCCCACCGAACTGGCTTCGTGGCTTGATTTCAATCCGTATTCGTTTTTGCACGTGATCAATCCGGCTTATGCGCACGCGCAAAAAATCACCCTCGACAAACGCTTTAAGGGAGTAGCCCATAAATACCAGGATTTCAAGAATGACGGCATTTTCCTCGAAGAACAAAAGCCTGTTTTCTTTTTGTATGAAATACAGACCAAAACCCAATCGTTTACCGGAATTGTAGCGGGCACCTCGATTGAAGATTACAAAAACAATGTCATCAAGAAACACGAAGATACCTTGCAATACCGTGTGGAACTGTTTAAGGACTACCTCCACCAAACCCGTTTCAACACAGAACCCGTACTAATTACCTACCCAGACAATGCGGCCATCAATGCCTGGATTCCCGATAAAAAGAAAGAACAGCCTATTTATCATTTTTCGACCACCAACAAGGAAAAACACACCTTATGGAAAGTCGATAGCGACAACGATATTGCCTGGCTCCAACATCAATTTGAGCAAATTCCGGAATTGTACATTGCAGACGGACACCACCGTTCGGCTTCGGCAGAACTGTTGTATGAACAGGACAGGGAATCAGGTAACGAAAATCTCGATTATTTCATGAGTTTCCTGATTGCGGAAAGCAATGTCAAAATCTATGAATACAACCGCATCATCCGTGATTTGAATGGTTTTACCAAGGAGGCTTTTCTTGAAAAAATTGCCGCACATTTTACCATCCTCCCCAAAGACGAACTCTGGAAGCCCCAACAAAAGTTTGAATTCGGGATGTACCTTGACGATAGTTTTTATGCGCTTTATTACAATGGAAAAAACAACAATGCCGACCTGTTGTCCAACCTTGACGCACAGGTTTTGTATGACAAGGTATTGCTGCCGCTATTGGGTATTGAAGATTTAAGGAACGACGAACGCATTGAATACATTCCCGGCAAACAATCGATACTTACCATCAAGGAATTGGTAGATGAAGGCGAATTTGAGGTGGGTTTCATGCTGTACCCTTCTGATTTTTCAGAAATCAAGGCACTGGCCGACAACAACCTGATTATGCCACCTAAAAGTACCTATATTGAGCCGAAATTCAGGAGTGGGTTAATCGTCTATGAATTGTGATTAAAAAATGTAATGTCATGAGACGAATCACACTTTTGCTACTGTTACAATTACCAACGCACGCTCAGGTACCAAATATCAGTTATAGCAGTCCGCAAACCTATATGATTGGCAATGAGATTATTCCACTCACACCCACCAATACCGGAGGTAATGTTCCAGCGGTTAACTACGGGCAAGTAACTACCGTAGCAGGAAGTGGCATTGAGGGCAATATAAACGGTATGGGTAATACCGCTAGTTTTCATAATCCAAGTGGTATTGCAGTCGATGCAGGAGGTACCATTTATGTGGCTGACCAGTACAACCACAACATCCGGAAAATTACCCCCAACGGCTTGGTGACTACCTTCGCCGGTACAGGAATTAATGGCAATACCAATAGTACGGGCACTTCTGCCAGTTTCCAATATCCTTACGGTTTGGCTGTTGATATTACCGGAAATATATATGTAGCCGATACAGGAAATAGCAAAATCAGGAAAATCACACCCGAAGGGGTTGTTTCCACATTTTCCGGAAACGGAACCATAGGCTCGACTAATGGCGACCCAGATTTGGCCAGCTTTAACTTACCTACGGATGTAATTGTGAGTGCAGTTGGAACTGTTTATGTTGCCGATCACGACAACAATAAAATCAGGAAAATTACTGCTGCCGGCGTTGTGTCTACCTTGGCTGGAAACGGAGCCGCGGGAGCAGTCAACGGCAACAGTACTGCTGCCAGTTTTAATGGACCATTCGGTGTGGCAGTCGATGAAAATGATAATGTGTACATTGCAGAGCCACAAAACAGAAAGATACGCAAGATTACCTCAGCAGGTGACGTTACTACTGTTGCCGGAACCGGAAGTTACGGAGCAACCGATGGAGATGCAACAGTGGCCAGTTTTGCCAATCCTACAGACATTGCTGTCGACAGGATGGGTAACTTATATGTGGCAGATGGCAGTAACCATAAAATCAGGAAAATTACGCCCTCAGGTATGGTTTCCACTTTTGCCGGCACCGGGGTGCAGGGAGCTACTGATGGGCTGCTCAGTAACGCCACCTTCAGCTTCCCGTCATGTATCACTATTGACGCAGAAGGTAGCCTTTTTATTGGTGAGTTAGGAAACGATAAGATACGTAAAATTACCACTGGAGGTTATACTATAAGTCCTGACCTACCGGCAGGTTTGGTTTTCAACAGCGCTACCGGTACCATAAGCGGTACTCCAACTGTTGCGACCCCTGCTACCACCTATACCGTTACAGCCTATAACCTTAGTGGCAGCAGTGCAACGACAATCGTTTTATCTACAGTGGCTTTGGGTATTTTAAGTTTTGACAAAAGTAAAACCATAGTCTATCCCAATCCGGCAACAGAATGGATCACTTTATTACTTCCAGATCAGGATCAAACAATTTTCACTAAAATAATCATAACTGATGTTACCGGTAAAATCCTTATCGAACAATATACAGGCAATACTCAAATCCAAATCAGTCAATTAAACAGTGGGTGCTATATAATTCAGGCTTTTTCACAGAATAAAAAGCAACAGTTTAAGTTTGTAAAACAATAAAGTAACATGTCTATAAAACAAAACCTGTTCAAAATTAAGGCCACCCTGCCGGATAATGTAACCTTGGTTGCCGTTTCCAAAACCAAACCAGTTGCCGATTTGATGGAAGCCTACGAAGCCGGGCAGCGCATTTTTGGGGAAAACAAAATCCAGGAAATGACCGACAAATGGCAGCAAATGCCCAAGGATATTGAATGGCACATGATTGGACACGTACAAACCAACAAGGTCAAGTTCATGGCCGAA
Source organism: uncultured Flavobacterium sp. (assembly GCA_964642945.1). Lineage (GTDB taxonomy): Bacteria > Bacteroidota > Bacteroidia > Flavobacteriales > Flavobacteriaceae > Flavobacterium. The sequence goes on from CAZXRX010000059.1 coordinate 6,237, forward strand.
TATGTCAGTTTGGTTCATGGGGTAGACAGCCTGAAACTGCTTCAGGAAATTGACAAACAGGCGAAAAAATACCAGCGCATCATCGATTGCCTCTTGCAGGTATACATCGCAGAAGAAGAAACCAAATTTGGTCTTGACGAAAACGAACTCGAAGAATTATTGGACTCAGACGCCTTCAAACAACTCCAAAACATCAGGCTTACCGGTTTAATGGGCATGGCCACCTTCACCAACGATACCGCCCAAATCAAAAAAGAATTCACCCACCTGAAGCGTATTTTCGATACCCTGAAACCTAAATACAAGTCCTTTACGACCCTATCCATGGGCATGAGTGGTGATTATCCGTTGGCAATTGCCTGCGGAAGTACGATGGTTCGGATTGGAAGTAGTATCTTTGGGAATAGAAATTGAAAGATTCAAAAATTAAACGATTGAAAAATTAAAACTATCACTCAATCGAACAAATTTTTGAATCATTAAATCATTAAAACTTTCAATCAGATTGTACGCCATACTCGACATAGAAACCACCGGAGGGCAATTCAACGAAGAAGGGATTACCGAAATCGCCATCTATAAATTTGATGGGCATGAAGTAATAGACCAATTCATCAGTCTGGTCAATCCTGAAAAACCCATCCAGCCCTTTGTGGTCAAGTTGACCGGCATCAACAATGCGATGCTGCGGTCAGCCCCCAAATTTTACGAAGTAGCCAAACGGATTATCGAAATTACCGAAGGCTGCATACTCGTGGCGCACAACACCTCTTTTGATTACCGCATTTTACGCACCGAATTCAAGCGTTTGGGCTATGATTATATCAAACCGACTTTATGTACGGTAGAATTGTCACAAAAGCTCATTCCGGGACAACCTTCGTACAGTTTAGGAAAACTGGTACGTGCCTTGGGCATTCCGGTAAGTGACCGGCATCGGGCCAGTGGTGATGCGCTGGCCACCGTCAAACTGTTCAAGATGTTGCTGGCCAAAGACACCGAAAAGGAAATCCTGATTAGCCTCATCAAGGCCGAAATCAAAAGCGGGCTCACTCCCAAATTGCTAGACATTGTAGAAAGCCTGCCCAACAAAACCGGCATTTACTACATGCACAACGAAAAAGGCGATTTGATATACATCGGCAAAAGCAGGAACATCAAAAAGCGGGTCAACAGCCATTTTACCGGAAAAACCAGCAAATGCAAAAAAATACAGGTGGAAGTTTTTGCGGTAACCTATGAAGAAACGGGGAGCGAACTCATTGCCCTATTGAAGGAAACCGAAGAAATCAAAATCAACAAACCCAAATACAACCGCTCGCAATGCAAAAGCATTTTTGAATGGGCGCTTTACGACGTATTGGATGTCAATGGCTACCTCACTTTACAACTACAGAAAGCCGATGGGCGTAAAAAGGAAATTACTTCGTTTACCTCGCTTCAGGAAGGAAAAAATACCTTGTTCCGCTTTACGGACAAATACCGTTTGTGTCAAAAGTTAAACGGATTGTATGAAACCGAAAACGGCTGTTTCCAACACAAAATCAAGGAATGCAACGGTGCCTGCCTTGGTTTGGAAAGCCCGGAAGCCTACAACGAACGGGTGACCGAATTCCTGACCGAAATGGCTTTTGAAAGCAACAACATGATTATCGTTGACCGCGGAAGGCGGGTTGACGAACGCAGTGCGGTACTCATTGAAAACGGCATTTATAAAGGCTATTGTTTTTACGATTTGAACTATCAGATTACCAATGTGGAAGTACTCAAAAATGTGCTCATCCCGATGCAGGACAACCGGGATTCCCGCACCATCATCCAACAATATTTACGCAAGAACAAGGTCATGAAAATCATCAAATTCCAGTAGTGAATGAGAAAATGCAAATCGAAATACGACCTCCTGCGACAGCAGATTTATATTGTTGTCTATGGCGCCAACACGCCGGCCGGACGCCTCTTTGATTTGATTTTACTGGGTGTTATCCTGCTCAGCGTGTTGCTCGTCATGCTCGAATCAGTCGAGCAACTCGATTCGAAATACCACACTTTCCTGCTGGTTGGCGAATGGATCATAACTATCGTTTTTACCATAGAATATCTTTTACGCATCATCAGCAACCGCAAACCAATGCGCTATATTTTTAGCTTTTACGGCATCGTCGATTTTATTTCCACCCTTCCGATGTACCTGTCCTTCTTCTTTCCGGGCTGGCGCATGGTATCAATCATCAGGGCATTGCGTTTGTTGCGCTTGTTCGGCATATTGAACCTCCTGCATTACACCGGACAGGAATCGCAATTGAAACGGGCCATGAAAGCAAGCCGCGGAAAAATCATTGTTTTTGTTTATTTTGTATTGATCGTATCGGTGCTGTTGGGCGCCCTGATGTATGTCATTGAAGGAAAGGAAAACGGTTTCACCAGCATACCCACCAGCATCTATTGGTGTATCGTAACCCTAACCACTGTAGGGTATGGCGACATTTCACCGGTAACCCCTTTAGGACAGATCATCGCTTCCTTTATCATGATTATGGGATATGGCGTCATTGCGGTGCCAACCGGAATCGTAACGTCAGAATTTGCCCTGGCAAGAAAAAGCAAAGCCAACGAAACCCATCCGCAAAAATGTACTTCCTGTACGTCGTTTGTGTATGACGGGACTGCCAAATTCTGCCCGCAATGCGGAAAAAAACTTTAGCAATGCCCAACTACCTCATTACCATCATCGGCCCCACTGCCATAGGAAAAACTTCCTTGGGCATCGCCTTGGCGCAACATTTTGGCTGTGACATCCTTTCGTGCGACAGCCGGCAGTTTTTCAGGGAAATGCGCATTGGCACCGCGGTTCCGGAACCGGAAGAACTGGCCGCGGCAACCCATCATTTTATTCAGGACAAATCGATTTTTGATACGTATTCGGTAGGTGATTTTGAAAAGGAAGCCATTGCTTTACTGGACCAATTGTTCCTGAAAAACAACATCCAGGTCATGGTGGGTGGTTCGGGTTTGTATGTCGATGCGGTATTGAAAGGTTTTGATGATTTTCCGGAAACGGCAACCCACACCCGTGAAACGGTGCGAAACAATTATGAAACCCAAGGCATTGCCTATTTGCAGCAAACTTTGGAGCAATTGGACCCTATCTATCATGAAACCTTACTGAAAACGAATCCGCAGACTTTACAGAACCCACAACGGTTGATGCGTTTTGTGGAAGTCTGTCTCAGTACTGGCCAACCTTATTCTTCTTTTTTGAACCGGAAGAAAAACGAACGCCGTTTTACCCCCCTCATCATAGGGCTGGAAGCGGAAAGAGAAGTGATGTACGACCGCATCAACCAACGCGTTGACCTGATGATGAACAGCGGATTGCTGGCAGAAGCCGAAAAACTGTATCCTTACAAAAACCTGAATGCCTTGCAAACTGTTGGGTACCGCGAACTGTTTGCTTATTTTGACGGCACAGACACTTTAGAAGCCGCAATCGAAGAAATCAAGAAGAATACCAGGCGTTTTTCCAAAAGACAACTAACCTGGTTCAAACGGACTGAAAATGCGATTTGGTTCGATTACCAGACGGACCGCAAAACCATCATTGAGCAAATAAACGCCCTCATCACCAACCGATAATTCCAAAATGGCTGTTTCCAAAAACTTTACTTCTGTACTGACCAAAGATTGGGAAATCAATTTCCTGCAGTGCTATCCTAATGGGGTACTGAAATATACCGATTTGTGCAACCTGTTTCAATTAACGGCGGCGACACATTCAGAATTGGGCGGCATCAGTTTCAGTGACATGCAACAATTCAATCAGGCCTGGGTACTCAGCAGGATGCGGGTGGAAATCATCCGTTTGCCTAAATGGAAAGAAAAAGTGACGGTCAAAACCTGGGTGCAGTCGTTGGAAAATTCACGTTCGGTCCGTTGCCTCGAATTGTACTGCGGTACCGAAAAACTGGCGGGTTGTGAAACGTTCTGGGCAGTGTTCAATACCGCGACACGGCGGCCGGAAGCCTTGGCTTTGCCCCACGCCCATTTTGAAAAATTCCCTGATTGGAAAGCCACCCAGCAACCATTGTCAAAAATCAATATCCCAGACAGCATGACGCAGCTGGTTGAACACCAAGTGGTACTGTCTGACCTTGACATCGTGAACCATGCCAACAGTGTGAAATATTTAGAATGGTGTTTGGATACCCTGGACCCGAAAACGATTTTAAAGCAGAAAATAACGGGTTTTGAAATGAATTACCTGAAGGAAGTCGCACTGGGCGATCATATTGCTATTTGCAGAAACGGGAATGTCTTTACGGTTGGAAAGGACAAGAAGGTTTGTTTTGCGCTCAATATAGAAAAAAATCATTGACAGGCCAACGCGCCCCCTGGCTCCTTCGCTAAAAATGTCCACAGGACATTTTTTTAACGCTCGGCCCTAGCCCGGATGAGAGCGGCATCCTTTTATTTATGGAGCCTGCGGAATAAATAAAAGATACAGCGGACAGCCGGAACAGCTTCAAAAAAGCAATGCAAACGGACCAACTAAACAAAAAAAAGCGCCTGTTACCAAGCGCTTTCCCCTTTTATAATTGATTTCAATGTTATTTGTGTACTACCAAACGGAAGCCTTCGCCGTGAATGTTGAGTACTTCGACTTTTTCATCGGCTTTGAGGTATTTCCTGATTTTGGCGATGTAAACGTCCATACTTCGCGAAGTGAAGTAGTTGTCATCCCTCCAGATTTTGGTCAGGGCGAGTTCACGCGGCATCAAATCGTCTTCATATAAGGCGAGCATTTTGAGCAGTTCGTTTTCCTTTGGCGACAATTTAATCGGTTCCTGACCCGGATAGGTAAGGAAACGCAGTTTGGAATTCAGGTGGAATTTGCCAATCTGGAACTCGAACTTTTGGTTTTCGGGTTTGCTTTCGATGGCTTTCCGTTGCATGATACTCCTGATTTTGGCCAGCAAAACGTCTGAGTCAAAAGGCTTGTTGAGGTAGTCGTCTGCCCCTACTTTGTATCCTTTGAGCACGTCTTCTTTCATGGTTTTGGCCGTGAGGAAGATAATGGGCACATCCTTGTTTTTTTCCCTGATTTCTTTGGCCAGGGTGTAACCATCCTTGTATGGCATCATCACATCGAGGATGCACATATCAAAAGTCTCTTTCTTGAATTTTTCAAAACCCTCCATCCCATTTTTCGCTAATATCACTTCAAAGTCATTGAGCATTAAATAGTCTTTCAGGATGGCCCCAAAATTCTGATCGTCTTCTACTAATAATATTTTCTTGTTTTCTTTTTCCATGTTTTCTAATTTATCAATGGCAATTTTATTGTAAACGTACTTCCTTTTCCTTTTTCACTATCTACGGAAATCTGGCCGTTATGGTCTTCGACTATCCGTTTTACATAGGCCAGGCCTAAGCCGTGTCCTTTTACATTATGTATGTCGCCGGTATGTTCGCGGTAGAATTTCTCGAAAATCCTTTTTTGCGCCGCTTTCCCCATTCCGGCACCTTGGTCTTTAATTTTAATAAGTATAAACTCATTAATATTCTCCGTATATATATCAATAACGGGGGAATTTGGAGAATATTTTATGGCATTGTCCAAAATATTAACAAATACATTGGTAAAATGCACGTCGTTTAACAATACCGTTGTTCTTTTTGCATTCAGGTGCGTGGTAATCTTACCTTCCCTGTCATCAACAATCAGGCCAACATGTTCTACGGCTTCTTCAAGCACGTCATGGATGTTGTTCGGCTCTTTATTGATTTCCAGTTCTTTTTTCTCCAATTTGGAAATCCGGAGCACATTTTCAACCTGCGCGTGCATGCGTTTATTTTCATCCCTGATCATCTGCAGGTAACGGTGTACTTTATCCTTGTCATCAATCACCTTAGGGTTTTTGATGGCGTCCAGGGCCAGGTTGATGGTGGCAATGGGTGTTTTGAACTCGTGCGTCATGTTGTTGATGAAATCAGTCTTGATTTCCGAAATCTGACGCTGCCTGAACAACTGGCTTAAGGCATTGGTGTAGGCAATGATGATAATCAGCGTAAAAATGATTGACAACAGTGTAATACCCACAATTTCCCTGAAAATATACCTTGCCTTTTGCGGAAAAGTAGTCAGCAACTGGAATTTGTTGTTGCCCTCGGTATCGATAAAAATGGGCACCGAATAGGTTTCGTATTTGTTGTACCTGAAATTTTCAGATTTTATCTTGGTGGCCAATCCGTTGCTGTACACATTGAATTCAAACGGGGTATTGATGCCGTGCGCCTTGAGTTCGTTGAACAATAATTTCTGTACTTGTGAGGCGGAAACCCTGTCTTGTATAGGGCGCAATGCCGCAATGTCTTTCATGAACAGTTCAAACTGAATGTTGCGGAGTTTGTTGATGCTTCCCTCCTTTTCCAATACCACGTCGGGCGTTATGCTGTTCTGGATGCCTTGGTTGTCAAATGCACTTTTGGTGAATATGGCGGTTTTCCTTTTGGCAGAAAATGATTTTACATTGACACTGTCTGCATTTTTATCAAAGAACGATGAAAATATATCCTGGTTTTCGGCCAGGATGCTGTTGGAATAAATAATGGTTTCATTGGTCCTGATGTTGCGTTGGTAATAGCGGTATTCGAGCAAATCCTCTTTTTTCGGATCTTTCCCGATACTGTCCCTTACTTTCTGGTATTTGTTGTAAAAGGTATATTCTTCGTTTTTCTGAAGTTGTTGGGCCACCTTTCCCAATACCAGATTCACATGAAACTGGAACTGTTCTTCGCTGTTTTCCTGGGCTTTGTTGAACCAATAGACCTGTACCAGAATTATTCCTATAAGCGACAGGCTCATCAAAAAAACCAGGAAGCGGAAAACAAATTTATTCATCACAACAAAATTAGAATTTTAACATTTAGTATGTTAAAGTATTAACCAAACATTAACATTGAAGAAATTTCTTAGCTATTTTTCAATATTTTAATAATATTATCTGCTTGGTTTTTAGTATCTTCCAGATTGGTGTTGGTGATAATATATTGGCTTCTGGCCACCCTGTCTTCATCGGTGATTTGGTTGTTGATGCGTTGCATTATTTTTTCGCGCGAAGTGTTGTCGCGACGGATTACCCTTTCGATACGGGTTTCTATTGGTGCCACTACAGCGATGATGGCATCGCAGTCTTTGTAGCTGCCGCTTTCAAACAAGATGGCTGCCTCCTTTACGATGAACGGATGACCCTGATGCTGTTTCACCCAGTTGTCAAAATGTAACTTAACCGCCGGATGTACGATGCCATTAAGCTGTTTCAGTTTGTCGGGTTGGTTGAATACGATGGAAGCCAGTTTGTCGCGGTCCAGTTTTCCGTCCATCACTACGCCCTCATTGAAAGCCCCATTGATTTGGTCAATGACAGCCGGAAACTCCATTACTTTCTTGGCTTCCAGATCAGAAATGTAAACCGGGATACCCAACGACTCCATATATTTGGCGACAGTGGTCTTGCCGCTGCCAATACCGCCCGTGAGTCCGATGATTTTGGTTTTTTGCGGAATGGGCTCCACTATTTTCTGGATGGGTGCCGTGATTTTTTCTATACTTTTTTGGTAAGTTTTCTGCAGGGCGGTCACGGTTTCATCGGGAGTGACTTCAATTTCCTTTTTGTCATTCAGACCCGAATTGACTGTAAAGAAGAGTTCCGGAAACGCTTTTTGTGGTTGCTGCCTCAGGATAAAAATCCTGAAAAATGACTTCAAAAACCCGAAGCCATAACCGGTGAACTGTTTCCAGACCGCAATAACAGATAAAAAGCCAATCAATGGATTCCTGTTTTTAACGCTGGATACCAAAAATAGGATGAAAAAGTAAAGTACGTACAAACGCAACGGCCAATCATTGTAGGTCCAGTCGAAGCAGAGGAACAATGCCAGTACGGAAGCCACCAACCCCAGTATGAAAAGCGTCGGAAACCAATAAGTAATTTTACTGTACTCTGGGTACCAATAATTGAGGATGGGTCTGGCTTTTCCGAATTTGGAAACCTGTATGCTGAATTTTTCCCAATCAATCCGGCGTTTGTGGTAAACGAACGCATTTGAAAACAGCCTCGTCCTGAAACCGAGTTTCCACAACCGTATGGTCAGGTCAGGATCTTCACCCGGATGGATATTTCCAAAACCATTCGACGCTTCAAAAGCTTTTTTTGAAATACCCATATTGAAACTCCTGGGCTGGAATTTGTCAATTTTTTCAGAACCGCCGCGGATGCCCCCTGTGGTCAGGAAGGAGGTCATCGCAAAATTGATGGCTTTCTGGATGTTGGAAAACGATTTCAGGGCATTGTCAGGCCCTCCGAAGCAATCAACATAGTCTGAAGCGAGTTCCTGTTCCACAGCCGACAAATAACCTGCAGGAATGATGCAATCAGAGTCAAAAATAAGGAAGTAATCGCCTTTCGCTTTCCGCATCCCATAATTCCTCGAATCACCAGGGCCGGAATTGGCCTTGAAATAATACGAAACCTGAAGTTTCCCTGCGTAACTTGCTACCACTTCTTTACAGGGCAAGGAAGATCCGTCTTCCACAATTACGATTTCATAGGGCTTGCTATAGGTACTTGACAACAAACTAT